>NZ_LIUF01000006.1 GCF_001280425.1 Haloarcula rubripromontorii
CTGACCGTCTACACGGACGGATTTCGGGCCTACGATCCACTCGACGATGACGAGAGCTTCCACCGAGAATCAGTAATTCACGGTGACGGCGAGTACGTTGATGAAGACGCACACGTGAACACGTGCGAGAGCCACGCGTCGCTGGCGCGACGGTGGCTCTCGCCGCACCGAGGTGTCTCAAAAGACAAACTGACAGCGTATCTCAGACCGTTCCAACTTCGGCGACGAGTCCTCCGCAAACCGGGACGAGAAGCACTGAAACAGATTATCCGAGAAGTTCTCTGACTCACCAACAATGTACTTCACAAGAGCGTACAAATTTACTCAGGGATGCAGATCGGGTAGCGGGGATTGATTCAGATAGGTATCGTCAATTATACGATGACGGATTGAGGTATGTTGATAAGCAGATAGAAAATTTCGTTAACCAGCTTAAATCCTCTGGAATGTGGGATGAAACAGTTCTACTTATTACAGCCGACCACGGAGAGGCGCTATTTGATAGAAAAGGAATGTATGGACATCCGAGACATCATCATTATGATGAGTTGCTTCACGTTCCGTTGCTAGTGCGAGCTCCTGATTTGCCGTCGCAGAGAATTCAAAGCTCATTTTCGTTGGCATGGATACATGAACTTTTCGCTGAACTCATCTCCAAGCCAATCGGAGATTTCCCCTCTACGAGTGGAAGCAATAGTTGTCTGTCAGATGACCCAGCAGAGGAACCCGTGATCTCTGATACGGTAGATGAGAACGGACACACGATAACACTCCGAGATGACACTTGGAAATATATTCGGCACAATGTCTCCCCGCCCCAAGATTTCTGGTATCCGTTCGGTGACAATGAACAGGCATATCGCTACATCACCGACCAAGGAGAGCGGAATCTAGCGGATATTTCTAATGTGAAAGAGATGTCAACAGCGGCAGAGAGTTATTTAATTTCGCCTGAGGACCTTCCTAAACTGGAGGGCGAGTTTTCACGAGATATGGAAGAACAGTTGGAAGATCTCGGGTATAAGATGTAAGTACCGGTGTTGCAGACAGATGGGATGTGAATTTAATAATTGTAAAGCCATTTCATGATGTAGTAAGGATTACAGTTCAGAGAGGTGATTCATACGTTTTCCTCTTATGTTCTCAGATCTCTATTTTTTTGCGAATAATCGAACGTTCCCGGACGAGTATACAGTCGATCGATGTCTTAGTTCTATGAGAGGCTTGTAATCGAGGACTTGTGTTCCACTCATTCGATAGCGGTTGATGTCTCTAAGCACGATATGTCCCTTTACACTGGAGACATTACCATTGAACATGGGCTCTCCAATCGGTGTCCAGCCGTCTTGCAATGAGTGTCCCTCTCCCGGTCGGTATGTTCTATCGGCTGATATTTCGTGTAGCTCGCGTGCGTAATATAGGTCGGTTGAGACATTGTCCGTCACTCCACCTATAGTTCCCTTTGCGTGTTGCTCTTCCTCAGTAAGATACTGCCTGAATTGGCCTGGGTGATCCGGTGACGCAATCGGTGCAGTCAATTGAACTAAAATAAGGAGTCCGACAATAAAGATTGTGCCCGCACTGGGGAGGCGTTCAACACCAAATTCAGCGAAAATAGCGAACGGAACAACCGCTAACAGGATAACTCGTGTATATGGAATATTGGGACCGAAGACCGCTATCGCAACAAGGAGAGCGCTTATCATCCCAGCGGAAATTAATAGCTGGATTGATGCATCGTTAGTTTTGTACTGTTTGTGGCTGAAAAATGCCCAGCCAATACCAGCCGCGGCACCAAGAGTTAACCAGTGTAGATTCGTTAGAATTGATCCCCAGAGTCCACCTAAGACCGGCGATGCTGCTGAAAGATCAACGGAGCCCGTGGTAAATGCCGCTCCGAAAAGAGATGGGAGGAGTATCACGTTGAACAATCCCCATCCAAAACTTGTCACAAAAAACCATTGTAGAGCAGCCAGACAAGCTAGGATTACAGTAAAAATCCCAAGCAGCCGGTCTCCCCTTGAAAATAATGTCGCTACAGCAAAAATTGGAGCAATGAATCCAAGAGAAAGTTTATGAGTGAAGGTAAGTGCGGCGAGTAGGACCAGTAATAGCGCCGCTATTTGAATTCTGTTGAGACCATTTTTACGGGAATCCATCTGGATATGGATGATAGTAGCCAAAAAGAAGGTAGCGACGAGCGGGACAGCCAGTCCCTGTGGAATCGGTTGGATGCTCCACGCTGCAAGTGTTGATGCAGTCGCCGTAATAATTCCCGCAATGAGTCCGTTATACTGAAATCGTCGAGCAATTGTTGTTGCCGCAAGCGGGGGAACAATTGTCAGTAATATTGGAGATATGATTAGGGCCCCTCGCCCTCCCACTTTCAAAAGTATTCCAGTGACTGCAGCGAGGACGTGGAAGTTTGCCGCAACCTGATAGAAGGCTAGGCTACCGATAGCTTCGGTTGACCCAGATTGAATGATTCGTTCAACGCCAACAGCAATTTTATCTGGATCCATCCCGATCATTGACGGAGTTGAGAGATAAATGTAAACACGGAACATGGTAAGACCGGACAAGAAGACTGCTAATGCAGCCATCAGGTTTCGCCGAAGTAGATATGCGGCTAGCAATAGAATAAGGGAGAAACCAATCATTGAAATATAGTATCCAAGTGGAAATAAGAAGGGTGTACCCGATATCCCGAGAAACGTGAGAATAAGTGCAATCTTAGATTTGTGTATATTTCTTTTCACGATGGAAAAGTTCACTCTGATTAGTTGTTTCCTTGATTAGCTTGTCAGTCCTAAAATCTTTACTCTAACGCGCTGGTGTTGACTGAGTTAATAAAACGACCGAATGTTTTAAAACCAACATTTATTTAGGCACAATACAGCAACACAGGGTAAATGAAATCACTCTCTGTTTGCACTGCCACATACAATAATTCAGATACAATAAGAAGGGCCCTTGACAGCATTAATTCGCTCGCCGATGAAATCGTTGTATTAGATAGTCATTCAACAGATGGAACAAGAGATATTGTCGACGAATATGCAAATTCAGTCATCTACGATTATGAATTTGAGGGATTCGCAGATATGTTTCGGACTGCAACAGAGAAGTCATCAAATGAATGGGTACTCTTTGTTGATGCAGATGAAGAAGTCAAGGAAGACCTAGCTCGTGAAATTCAAAACACCCTTGATAGCCCCTCTGAAGATGCATACCAAGCAGAGAAAAAAAACCGTATGTGGGGAGAGTGGATGCATGCTACCCACAAGCCGCGCCCGATTCTTGCTCGAAAGCAGGCACTTAGTTGGGATGACTCTTTAGTGGGAGAGGAATGGAAGGTCCGGGAGGAGTTTACTACAGGCGAGCTTCGTAATCCAATTCATCATTACGCCTACGATGACATTGACGAATATTTGGAAAAGTGGGTGAGATATACAGCAGCAGATGCACTCGACGAATGGAGAGCAGGACACACCCCATCGATTCCCAAATACTATTTCAAGGGCATTGCCGCATTTTGGTACCGGTATATATACGAGAAGGCAGTACTTGACGGATGGCAAGGGCTATTTTTTGCCGTTATGTCTGGGGTTTTCTACCCCGTAGTTGATGCCAAGATGCGGTATATTCAGATGGTTCAGAGGCAAAATGAGGATTGGGAAGATTGGTGGATTGAGACGAAGCTATAATTCTGATGATAATTATTTTGCTTCAGGGAACGCGGTATATATTCACTTGATGACAAGATATAATTGCTGGCGATATTTATTTTGTCTATGAAGATTGGATTTATAACATCAGAATACCCTCCAAATAACCCAGGAGGTGCGGGAATCAGCAGTAAATTAATTGTCGATAGTCTTCGCGATGAAGGTGTTGATGTCGATGTGTACGCCATCGTGGGCGATGAGGGTTCTCCCGAACTACAGGACGGAATTTATAAGCTACCGGACCAGTCGCACTATCCTGGCCCAAAAACCATCGGGGAGAACATCAGTGTATTTCGTCACTTACCTTCATTAGGTGAGTATGATTTACTTCATGCCTACAATGTTAGACATTTGCCAGGAGTGGTTCTGAGGAGTTCAGTTCCAGTTATTTCGACAATGAATAATCATACATGGATCTCGCCAGATGCCGAGCAACATCTCCGAGAAGGCTTACCCCAGTATGACTTACCAACGATCTTCCGTCACTCTCAGACTAATGGATACACTGGCATTCAGGCACCAATTCGTAGCGCAATAGAATGTGTTGGGAAAGCAGTAGCTAAGCGTGTTGACCACTACACCGTTCAGACTGAGGGGATGAAAACAGTAATGACCCGTTCTGGCTATGACCCCGAAAAAATAGACGTGATCCCAAATATTTTAGATGAGCGATTCAGGTCTGACGGAATAAGCAGCGAGCGCTATATACTATTTGTTGGCCAACTGTACGATCATAAGGGGCCGCTTGAAGTTATACGAGCGTTTGACGCTCTTCCGAGAAGACTAAAAGACAACTGGAATCTTAGAATCTATGGAAAAGGCAAGCTCAAATCAAAAATTGAGGCCATTATATCCGAGAAAGATCTCACACAGGTTAGCATAAATTATAGTTCCTACAGGAAACTACCGGAAGTTTACGCAAATGCAGGATTACTTGTTCATGCCTCAAAATACACAGAGCCATTTTCACGGACTTGGTTAGAAGCGATGGCGTCTGGAACACCACTCGTTGCCTCCAGAAACCCCAGCTCGTCAGACATTCTCAAAGATGTGGCCAAATTCTATGATCCGTTTGATACGCAGGCATTAACAGAAACTCTACAGGAGGTACTAGAAAACCAAAGTATGAGGGAATCAATGGCCAGATCCGGAAAGCACAGGGTGAAAAGATACACTCCAGAAAAGATAGGCAGAATGTATACCGATCTCTACAGTCGGATGATTTCGTAGTCGGACGTTATATTTAGTCTTGTGTAGCGCTATGAGTGAGGTCCCTGTGAAAACGACAGGTCACGTCTCCGTCATTACTGACCGAAGTATCACGTCTCTTATGAGTGCCTTCAGTTCTGGCCCGGTTTGTCGAACGGAATCACTCTAGGCATAGAAGAAGCCCTCGATATCGTCTGCAACGGAACGATCAGACTGGACCTACTCGAGCGCGTCGCGACGACGTTCGAAGATATCTGTCAGGAAGCGGTCTGGGAGGCAATTCGTCGCGGCGATATCGGTCCGTATTTCGAGGGCGGACGGTGAAGACGAGATTGATATCGTCGGGCTTGCTCCGGATGATGACCGTATACTGCTCGCAGAATGTAAATGGACAAGTGAGCCGGTTGGCCACGCACTCGTCACACAGCTCGGCGAGAAAACCGAGCGGGTTCGCTGGGGTTCGAACACTCGAGATGTCGAATTCGCACTGTTCTCGAGGAATGGATTCGTAGAGGGGCTCGCTAACGACATCGATTCGGACTGGTCGCCGTTCGGGCCAAGCGAGGTGGAGACGCTGCTGTAATCGACTTCATACTTCAAGCTGGGCTCTCAGGTCCGCTACCAGCACGTACGCCGCCAAAGCGAGAACGACAGCTGAAAACGCAGTCCAGAGGTGGAGATTCACCGACCCCGCACCGGCCCAGTTGGGGATAGCCGACCGAGCAACGGGAGGCTGGAGGGGCCAGAGCAGGTCCGGAGACATGCGTGGGTTCGGCGGGAGCAGTTGCTGATTATCGGCGACCAGGTGCGAGAGATGGGCGAACGCGAACGCCCCACCGAGCCGCGCCCGCTCCGTCCGGATGCCATACGCGACGACAGCAATCGCGAGCGGGAGCGCAAACGGGAGCGAGTGCATGAACACCCGCCCGGACGGGATGAGAAACAGTTCGTACGCCAGGGGCTTGTCGACGAGGTCCGGGAACTGGCTCCCGAAGAACGCGACTGCGAGTAACTGGAGCGACGGCAGTCGTTGGTCTCGAATGACCGCATACGCCGCGATGGGAAGGAGGGCGATAATGAAGTGCTCGCTTGGGAGGACCATATCTCGGCCTACTTGTCGTCGCCTTCCAACTTGACTAGCGTCAGGTCGCGGTCTAGCATGCAGTAATCATGCGGCGGGTCGCCGATAATCTCGTCAATCCGGTACTCCTCGTCGAAGTCGGCTCCGGCGGGCTCACAGTAGGGATGGCTGGGACACTCAGTGTGTGGACAGGGGCCCATCAGTGACGCTTTGCTCCCGGCATAGGCTCCCTTCGAGGGTACGTTCGCTTTGATCGGCGCGGGCTCGACTTCGACGGCCCGCACACCGTCTTGATGCATAGCGCAGTCTAGCGTTTGCCCGCTCTCTCTGACAGTGGTAATCCGGTACCGGGTCCCAGTCGTCAGATTGAGACACTGGTCGCGGTAGGGACAGCCCGCACAGCCGTTGGCTTCGCCGCGGTAGACGAACTCCGCGCCGGCCTCGGCGAGGCGCGTCCCGACGAGCGTGACGGTGGTCATACCGGGCTATAGAACGTCGCCACGGTAAAGTATCATGACCGCCCGGTCAGGTCGTCCAGTTTGTCGAGATACGCATCACGGGGTACCTGATACAGCGACCGGTAGTCCAGGTCGCCGTCGGCGAACCGGGTCGCCAGTTCAACAGCGCCTTCAACGGCAGTGTCGCGGCCCTCGTAGGAATCAGCGTCGCGCTCGACATCGGGCTCCAGATAGAAGGTGACGTACCAGCTCTCACCGGTCCGGTCAGCGCCGGGGCGACGGGTCCGCTTCCCGCGTGTGAGGTAGATGGTCGGCAAGCACGGTGCCGGAAACTGCTCGGAGTCGAAGACGTCCGGGCGGTACGCGAGGATGAGCTTCTCGTCGGTCTCGTTCCACACCGTCCAGTCGTCAGGGAGGCCCGACAGGTCCATACCGCTGAATTGGCGCGGACCGGCAAGAATCCGCTGGTCCGTCACAGGGTCCGTCAGCTCCAGATACCGACAGCCAGTTGCGCGACGGACGGTCAAGGCGTACCGTTGCGATACCGTGTGACCTGTTTGCAGCCGCCAATCAATCCGGCAACAGATTCACATCAATCCAGCGCTAAACACTGGCCGACACACCGAAGCGAACAGTTGACAACCGACACAGTATATAAACTAACGCAAAAATAATGAGATGTGCTAACATACGTGTGGCCCGCCATCCCCGAATTCGGCCGACCAGCGCACCGAAATTTATCGGCGGTTTGCCCATAAGAGGGCAAAGTTCTTATATGAACAGAAATCGTACGGTAAATAGTATCGGAAACAGTTCGGCACTGATTCCCGTTACCAAACCAGGTCGGAACAGTCCCCGTGTTCCGCCCGGCAGGTCAGCCATGGAAGGGCACACGCGCCACCCTGCAGTGAAGGGGTATTCAGCGGCTGTATGCGGTCACATCTGTAGCGAACAGCACCGACGACGAGTAGACACACAGCCCCGAGGCCAGCCCGCAACAGCCGGCGGTCGCCTGCAGCCACGACGAACTACTGAGATAGCATGAGCAAAAACAAAGAGACACTTGAAGCGCTGAGCAAGGAGTACCGTGACACGATACCGGCGGACCTCCGGAAGACGAACACGTTCGACTGGTATCTGCAACAGTTGTACGACGAACCGAAGATCGCCCGCAACGCCCACCAGCGCGTGGCGGACATGTTCGACTACTACGGCAAGACCTACGACGAGGAGGCCGGCGTCGTCGAGTACGAACTGGCGAGCGAGGACCCGCTGAACGACGGCGAGAACACCTTCTACGGCCGGGTCATCCACGAGGCGATCCACGAGTTCGTCAACAAGGTCAAATCCGGCGCTCGCGGGCTCGGTCCCGAAAAGCGAATCAAACTACTGCTGGGACCGGTCGGATCGGGCAAGTCCGACTTCGACCGCCAGGTCCGGCGCTACTTCGAGGACTACACGAGCCGGGACGAGGGCCGGATGTACACGTTCCGCTGGACGAACCTCTGTGACGTCATCCACGATCAGGACCCCGCCGACGACGTGGTCCGGTCGCCGATGAACCAGGACCCGCTCGTGCTCCTCCCGCAGGCACAGCGGGACAAGGTCATCGAAGACATCAACGAGGACCTCGATGCGCCCTACACCATCCGTAACGAGCAGTCGCTGGACCCGGCCTCGGAGTTCTACATGGACCGCCTGCTGGCCGAGTACGACGATGATCTGCAGGCCGTTCTCGAAAACCACGTCGAGGTCGTCCGCTTCGTCGCCGACGAGAACCAGCGGCGCGGTATCGAGACCTTCGAACCGAAAGACAAGAAGAATCAGGACGAGACGGAACTCACCGGCGACGTCAACTACTCGAAGATCGCCATCTACGGCGAGAGCGACCCGCGAGCGTTCGATTACTCCGGGGCGTTCTGTAACGCCAACCGCGGCATCTTCTCGGGGGAGGAGCTGCTGAAACTCCAGCGGGAGTTCCTCTATGATTTCCTCCATGCCAGTCAAGAACAGACAATCAAGCCCAAGAACAACCCCCGTATCGACATCGACCAGGTCATCGTCGGCCGGACGAACATGCCCGAGTACCGGGACAAGAAAGGCGACGAGAAGATGGAGGCCTTCAACGACCGCACGAAGCGCATCGACTTCCCCTACGTCCTCCAGTACGAGGCCGAAGCTCAGATCTACCAGAAGATGCTGCGCAACGCCGACCTGCCGGACATCCAGGTCGAGCCACACACTCTGGAGATGGCCGGCCTGTTCGGCGTGCTCACCCGCATCGAGGAGCCGGACAACGAGTCGATAGACCTCATCCAGAAGGCGAAAGCCTACAACGGCGAGATAGACGAGGCCGACGATGTCGACGTGAAGAAGCTCCGTGAGGAGGCGGAAAAGATGGCTGACATCGGCGAGGGGATGGACGGCGTCTCCCCGCGGTTCATCGGCGACGAGATCGCCGAGGCCATCATGGACTCGATGCACCGCAGTCGAGACTTCCTCTCGCCGCTGACGACGTTCAACCACCTCGAAGGCAACCTCGAAAACCACGGCTCCATCGACGAAGAGTCGTTCAGCAAGTACTACCGCTTCCTCGAACTCGTCCGCGAGGAGTACAAGGAGCGGGCCATCGAGGACGTGCGCCACGCGCTGGCATATGACATGGACGAGATACAGCGCCAGGGCGAGAAGTACATGGACCACGTCATGGCCTACATCGACGACGCGACCGTCGAGGACGAACTCACCGGCCGCGAGCAGGAACCGGACGAACAGTTCCTCCGCTCGGTCGAGGAGAAGCTCAATCTCCCCGAGGACCGCAAGGACGACTTCCGGCAGGAAGTGTCCAACTGGGTGTCCCGGCGCGCCCGCGAGGGTGATACGTTCAATCCGCAGGACAACGACCGCCTGCGCCGGGCGCTGGAACGCAAGCTCTGGGAGGACAAGAAACACAACATCAACTTCTCCGCGCTGGTCTCCAGTTCGGAGATGGACGACGAGGAGCGCAACCAGTGGATTGACGCCCTCATCGAGCAGGGCTACTCCGAGGAGGGAGCCAAGGAAGTGCTCGAATTCGCCGGTGCGGAGGTCGCCAAAAGCGAGATGGAAGAGTAATGACAGGCCAGGAGTACATCGACCGCGCGGACGAGTCCCTCGACGCCGCCTACGAGGCCCCGATGAGCCTCGCAGAGTACGTCGACGCCGTCCTCGAAACGCCCCAGATCGCGGCGCATGCCTCGAAGTACCTGCTCGACGCCATCGAAGACGCGGGGACGCGGCTGGTCATTGAGGAAGGCGAGGAGAAGGAGCGCTACCGCTTCTTCGACGACCCGTACAACGACGGCGAACACGCCATCCTCGGCAACACCGAGGTGCTGAACGCCTTCGTCGACGACCTCCGCTCGATTGCGGCGGGCCGCGGGAAAGACGAGAAGATCATCTGGCTCGAAGGGCCGACAGCGACGGGGAAATCCGAACTGAAACGCTGTCTCATCAACGGCCTGCGGGAGTACTCGAAGACGCCCGAGGGGCGGCGCTACACCGTCGAGTGGAACGTCGCCGGCGCGGGCGGCAACGCCACCAGCATGACCTACGGGAACGCGGCCATCGAGGACGAGGACGACTGGTACGAGAGCCCGGTTCAGGCCCACCCGCTGACGGTGTTCCCCGACGACGTGCGGACGGACCTGCTCACCGAGGTCAACGAGCGCCTCGACGACCACATCCCCATCCGTGTCGACGGCGAACTCGACCCGTTCTCCCGAGAAGCCTACGACTTCCTCGAAGAGCAGTACCGGCGACAGGGCGAGACGGACCTGTTCTCCGCCGTGACACAGCCGGCCCACCTCCGGGTGAAGAACTTCGTCGTGGACGTGGGCCGGGGCATCGGTATCCTCCACTCGGAGGACGAGGGGACGCCCAAGGAGCGGCTGGTCGGCTCGTGGATGCACGGGATGCTCCGCGAACTCGATTCGCGGGGCCGGAAGAACCCGCAGGCGTTCAGCTACGACGGCGTCCTCTCGCAGGGCAACGGCCTGCTGACCGTCGTCGAGGACGCGGCCCAGCACGCCGACTTACTCCAGAAGCTGCTGAACGTCCCCGACGAGAGCCACGTCAAACTCGACAAGGGCATCGGGATGGACGTCGACACCCAGCTGGTCATCATCTCGAACCCGGATCTGGAAGCCCAGCTCAACAAGCACGCCGACCGAGAGGGGCAGGACCCGCTGAAGGCGCTGAAACGCCGGCTCGACAAACACGAGTTCACGTACCTGACGAATCTCTCGCTTGAGGCCCAGCTCCTGCGGCGGGAGCTGACCAACGAGACGCGGGTCTGGGACCCCGAGTCTTGGGACGAACTGGAGACGTGGATTCAGGAGCCACTGACCATCTCGGTCCGGGATGATGTGGCCTCGGCCACCGAGAAGGAACTGGCCCCACACACCGTCGAGTCCGCCGCGCTGTACGCCGTCGTTTCGCGGCTCGACAGCGCCGAGATTCCGACCGGGCTGGACCTCGTCGACAAAGCGCTGCTGTTCGACCGCGGCTACCTGATGGAGGGCGACGAGCGCGTCGACATCGAGGACTACGACCTGGAGACCACCGCCGAGGACGGCGACCACGGCATCCCGGTCACCTACGTCCGTGATATCATCGCCGACCTGCTGCACGAGCCACAGGACCGCCATCATCCCGACCTCCCGGTCGAACACGTGCTGATGCCCCGGGACGTGCTCAACGCTGTCGCCGAGGGGCTGGAAGACGCACCAGTGTTCTCCACCGGCGAGGCCACCGAGTACGAGGAACGCGTCGTGACTGTCAAGAACTACATCTTCGGCCAGCAGGAACAGGACGTGCTCGACGCGATGATGCGGGACAAGCGCGTCGACGAGGCGACCGTCGAGGAGTACATCGAGCACGTCTACGCCTGGGAGTCCGACGACCAGATAGAGAACGAGCGGGGCGAACTCGTCGACCCGGACCCCCTGAAGATGAAGGTGTTCGAGATCGAGCATCTGGGCCGGTTCGACGAGAAGAACTACGACGGTAACGACCCCGACCACGCCGTCGAGCAGTTCCGCACCGACAAGATAATCACGGCGCTGAACCGCCACGCGTGGCAGCGCCGGGACGATGAGTTCCGCGTCGGCGACGTCAACCCCAAGGAGATTCCGGTCATCAACACTGTCCTCGGGAGCTACGACTGGGACGATATCAAGCGGACCTACGAGGACTTCGAACCCGGGCAGTGGGACAACCCGCCGTCCGGGACCGAGACGGCCCGCCTCAAGGCAAAGACGCTGGACAACATGGTCGAGATGTTCGACTACACGGCGGCGTCGGCCGAACTGACGAGCCGCCACGTCATGAGTCAGGTGAGTTATAGATGGGACTGAAAGACGACCTCGAACGGTACCGCGACGTGGGCGAGGAGCGCCGCCAGGACCTCGCCGAGTTCATCCAGTACGGCGACCTCGGCCAGTCTCGGGGCGACTCCGTGCGTATCCCGATCAAGATCGTCGACCTCCCCGAGTTCGAGTACGACCAGCGCGACCAGGGCGGCGTCGGCCAGGGTGAAGGAGCCGAAGAAGGCGACCCGGTCGGCCAGCCACAGCCCCAGCCCGGCGACGGCGACGACGGCGAGGACGGCGAGCCCGGCGAGGAGGGCGGCGAACACGAGTACTACGAGATGGACCCCGAGGAGTTCGCCGAGGAGTTAGACGAACAACTGGGGCTCGACCTCGAACCCAAAGGGAAGAAAGTCATCGAGGAAAAGGAAGGCGACTTCACCGATATCACCCGGACCGGTCCCTCCTCGACGCTCGACTTCGAGCGGCTGTTCAAGAAAGGCCTCAAGCGCAAGCTCGCGATGGACTTCGACGAGGACTACGTCCGCGAGGCGCTAAAAGTCGACGGCTGGGGGCCGGCCACGGTCTACGAGTGGACCCGCGAGCAGAACATGCCCGTCTCGAAGGCGTGGATCGACGACGCCTACGAGGAACTGCCCGCCGACGAGAAAGCAGTCTGGGACTCCATCGAGGAGATGGAGGACATCGTCGAGAAGGTCGAAACGTCCCAGCGCATCCGCCGGGAGGGCGTCGACCAGATCCCGTTCCGGCGCGAGGACGAACGATACCGCTACCCCGAAATCGTCGAGGAGCGGGAGAAAAACGTCGTGGTCGTCAACATCCGGGACGTCTCCGGGTCGATGCGCCAGAAGAAACGCGAACTCGTCGAGCGGACCTTTACGCCGCTTGACTGGTATCTCACGGGCAAGTACGACAACGCCGAGTTCGTCTACATCGCCCACGATGCCGACGCCTGGGAGGTCGAGCGCGACGAGTTCTTCGGCATCCGTTCGGGCGGGGGCACCCGGATCTCCAGCGCCTACGAACTCGCGGCGGAGATCCTCGAAGAGGAGTACCCCTGGAGCGAGTGGAACCGCTACGTGTTCGCGGCGGGCGACAGCGAAAACTCCTCGAACGACACCGAGGAGAAAGTCATCCCCCTGATGGAACAGATCCCGGCGAATCTCCACGCGTACGTGGAGACCCAGCCGAGCGGCAACGCCATCAACGCCACCCACGCCGAAGAGGTCGAACGCAACTTCCGCGACGCCGACAACGTCGCGGTCGCGTACGTCTCCTCTCCGGAGGACGTGGTGGACGCCATCTACGACATACTCAGCACGGAGGACCAATGAACAACGATAGATTCGCGAAACAGCGCGTGGCCGACGACCTCGACGAGCCCGTCGAGGAGGCCGGCAATCTCGCCAGAAAGCTCGGCCTGAAACCGTACCCGGTGAACTACTGGATCGTCGACTACGACGAGATGAACGAACTCATCGCCTACGGCGGGTTCCAGCAGCGCTACCCGCACTGGCGCTGGGGGATGCAGTACGACCGCCAGCAAAAGCAGGGGCAGTTCCTCGGTGGCAAGGCCTTCGAAATCGTCAACAACGACGACCCGGCCCACGCGTTCCTGCAGGAGTCGAACACGCTGGCCGACCAGAAGGCCGTCATCACCCACGTCGAGGCTCACGCGGACTTCTTCGCCAACAACGAGTGGTTCCGCATGTTCACCGACGGCTCCTCCCGGACGACGACCGACGAGTCTGGCGCGGATCGCCGCCGCGGCCCCGACGCCGCCGGAATGCTGGCCCGCCACGGCGACACCATTCAGGAGTACATGCAGGACCCCGACATCGAGCGGGCCGAGGTCGAGCGGTTCATCGACCACGTCCTCTGTCTGGAGGACAACATCGACCAGCACGTCCCCTACAGCCCCGTCGAGACGGTCCCCGAGGAGTTCGAGGACATCGAAGGGGCCGACGTGACCGAGCAACTGGAGGACCTCGACCTCTCCGAGGAGGTCAAGCGGCAGGTGTTCGACGAGGAGTGGCTGGACGCCCAGCGCGACGACGACGAGAACGTCACCTTCCCCGCCGAACCTGAGAAGGACGTGCTGGGGTTCCTCCGCAAGCACGGCATGCAGTACGACGCGGACGCCGAACGCGCCACGGAGATGGACGACTGGCAGCTGGAACTGCTGGAACTGCTCCGTCGGGAGGCCTACTATTTTGCACCGCAAAAAATGACGAAAATAATGAACGAGGGGTGGGCCTCCTACTGGGAATCCCTGATGATGACCGGCGAACAGTTCGCCGGCGACGACGAGTTCATTCTCTACTCCGACCACATGTCGAAAGTGCTGGGGTCGGGCGGACTGAACCCCTACAGCCTCGGGCTGGAGATCTGGGAGTACGTCGAGAACACGGAGAACCGCCGCGAGGTCATCGAGCGCCTGCTCCGCGTCGAGGGCATCACCTGGCGGAACTTCGACGAGAGCGTCGACTACGAGAGCGTACAGGAACACCTCCAACCGCCGGCGTGGCTCACCGACGTTCCGGGCCACCTCGACGACCTCGACCCCGAGGACCCCCGGGTCGATAGCGAGGGACTGGCGGCAGCACGCGACGGCGAGTTCGATGTCGACCAGTACCCCTGGAAGGTGCTGACCTACGAGGGGCTGGCACAGCGGCACTACTCGCTGGTCAAGCCCCAGTACCGCGGGTTCGTCTCCCGGGTCGGCCAGGAGGAACTGGAGCGGACCGCCCGCTACATGTTCGACGACTCGCGCTACGACAGCGTCGAAGCAGCGCTCGCGGACGTGGACTACACCCGCGGCTGGGAACGGATGCGGGAAATCCGGGAGAGCCACAACGACGTGACCTTCCTCGACGAGTTCCTCACTCAGGAGTTCGTCGACGACAATGACTACTTCACCTACGAGTACACCCACGCCTCCGGCGACTACCGGGTGACCTCGACGGACCACGAGGACGTCAAGAAGAAGCTCATGCTGCAGTTCACCAACTTCGGCAAGCCCACCGTCGTCGTCGAGGACGGCAACTACCAGAACCGCAACGAACTGCTGCTGGCCCACCAGTACAACGGCGTGATGCTCGACATCGGGCAGGCCAAGGAGGTGCTCAAGCGGACCTTCGAACTGTGGGGCCGTCCGGTGAACCTCCTGACCATCGTCAAGGAGTTCGACGACCACGACGTCGAGGTGGCGAAACGGCGCGACCGCGAACCGGAACCCGAGGAGGTCGGCAAGCGCATCCGCTACGACGGCGACGAGGTCACCGTTACCGACGTGGACTGGGCCGAGGTCGAACACCTCACGGCGACCGACATCGACTACAACACCAAGCCCGACGAATGGCTGGCCTGAGCGCCCGTCGTCTGTATTTATCGCCCCCAAATCGTATGTGAAACCGTCCCTAGGTCCGGGTATGAGCGACGCGACTGTCGCCGAGTTCATGACATCGCCGGTGCTGACAGTGACCGGTGACGAGATAGCGCTCGACGTCGCGGCGGCGATGGACGACCAGGCAATCAACTCCGTCGTCGTCGTCGACGAGGCCTGTCAGGCCGAGGGTATCCTCACGTCAACGGACTACGTCCGGCTGACCGCCGATGGCGTCGACCCCACGGAGACGACTGTCGCGGACCACATGACGAGAGACATCGTCACCGCATCGCCCGACACGACGTTGTCTGCCGTCGCGGCCCGGATGCGAGCGAACGACATCAGCCACGTTCCGGTCGTCGACGACGAGGACAGAGTGACGGGAATCCTCTCGGCCACGGACCTCACCAGCTACCTCGCGAACGGCTGAACGGCACGCGTACGGAGTGAGCGCGTGACCACTTCGGAAGGTGCGTGTTATCTTGTACCAAAGATTTTTGCGTATCTGGGCTAACCCGCGGCCATGGAGCGAGAGGCGCATACGCCACCGGGACTGCCAGTCGTGGGCAATCTGCCGCGGTTAGCGAGGGACCCGCTGCGGTTTCTCACCGGGGTGCAAAACGCCTACGGGAACCAGTACCCCCTGGTCCGGGTCGACCCACCGGTCGGGCAGTCGGTGACGGTCGTACTCGACCCCGAACTCGCCCACGAGATTCTGGCCGACCGTGCCCGCTTCCGCCGTCCGAGCGTCGGCGTCCAAGAGCAACGGCGACAAGGACTCGTATCGAGTGACGGCGCGCTCTGGGAGCAACAGCGGTCCGTACTGGACCCGGAGTTCGTCGGCGGTCGGCTGGCGGAGTACGCGGAGATCGCGGGCGAGACCCTGGAGGAGACGCTGACCGAGTGGCCCGAATCGGGGACCGTGGACCTGTTCGAGGAACTGTCGATACTGACGATGCGGGTCATCACGCGGTCGCTGTTCAGCCGGGACACCGACCGCGAGCGCGGGGAGCGCGTCCATGAGGCACTGGCCACGCTCAACGACGAGTTCGACGCTTCCGTGTTCGACTTGCTCCTGCCCGAGCGGTTGCAGTCCGGTGTCTCCAGCGAGTTCGAAGCGGCCGACGCGGTGCTCGACTCGGTCGCGGCGGAGTTCGTGGACTGGCACCTCGACCACGAGGACCCCCCGCGGGACGTGATTACCGCGCTCGTCGACGCCAAGGCCGACCCGGACATCGAACTCTCCGAGAACGAACTCATCGACCAGACCGTGCTGTTCATGACCGGCGGCCAGGAGACGACGGCGCTGACGATAGCGTACGCGTTCTACTGGCTCTCACAGAACCCGAAAGTCAAAGAGCGCGTCAGAGCCGAAGCGAGGGACGTACTCGACGGGGGACGGCCGGGCTGGGCCGACCTGTCCGAGCTCACCGTTACCGAGCGGGTCGTCAGGGAGACGCTGCGGCTGACGCCGGCGGCCTGGAACGTCTCGCGCGAGCCCCGCGAACCGCTCACTCTCGCCGGCACGCAACTGGACGAAGGCGAGTTCGTCATGCTGCCGATATACGCCCACCACCGGGACCGTCGCGCGTGGTCCGACCCGCTGACGTTCGACCCGGACCGGTGGGGCACGACGGCCTCGCGCGGCGACGACGCGTACTACCCCTTCGGCAGCGGACCGCGGGTCTGCATCGGGCGACAGGTCGCCCTGACCGAGGCGCAGTTCGCCCTGGCCCACGTTCTCCAGCACTACGACGTGGCGGTGACGGCGGACGAACTCGACTTACAGCCCAGCGTGACCCTGCGGCCCTCGGGGCCGCTCGAAGCCGAGGTCTCGGCACTCGACTAACGGGCTGGGGCGACCGCTGGGTTGAAATGGTCCTGTCTGCACAGTTACGCAGAGAGTGTAATTCGACATGAGCACGACTCGGTTCACCGTCGAAAGCGACGCCCACACCGATGTGATTGATATCACCGAGCGCGTCCGGGAGGCAATCCCCGCAGACGCCGAGGGTACCTGTACCGTATTCGTCCGCCACACCACGGCGGGCATCACAGTCAACGAGGCCGAGCCGCGGTTGCTGGGCGACCTCAGCGACGCACTCGGTGACCTCGTCCCGGACAGCGGGTGGGCCCACGACGAACTGGACGGCAACGCGGATGCGCACGTCCGGGCACTGTTTGTCGGGCCGAGCGAGACGATTCCCGTCCGCGACGGGAGCCTCGATATGGGGACGTGGCAGTCAGTGCTGCTCGTCGACTGTGACGGACCGCGCGAACGAGCCGTCGACGTGGTCGTTACCGACTGAATCGGAGTTCCGGTGACCCCGGTCAGGCCGCTTCGACCTGCTGGTCGCCGTATATCTCGGCGAGTTTCTCACGGTACGCGCTGCGGATGTTGCGGCGCTTCTTTTTCATCGACGGAGTGAGCAAGTCGTTCTCGGCGGTCCACTCCCGGGAAACGAGCGCGAACGACTTGATCCGCTCGACGCGTTCGAGTTCCTCGTTGACTGCGTCGACGGCGGTCTGGACCCACGCGTGGACACGTTCGTCGTCGACCAGTGTTTCGGGGTCGTCGGGGAGGTCGACGCCCTCGCTGTCGGCCCACCGACGGAGTTCCTCGAAGTTCGGAACGATGATCGCGCCAACGAACTTCTGATCGTCGCCGACAACCATGACCTGATCGACCCGGTCGCTCGTCGCGAACTGGTCTTCGATGGGCTGTGGCGCGACGTTCTTCCCGGTCGAGAGGACGAGCAGCTCCTTGAGCCGGTCGTGATAGATGAGGAAATCGTCGTCAGTGCGTTCGACGATGTCGCCGGTGCGAAACCACTGGATGCCGTCGATCTCCGTGAACGCCCGCGTCGTCGCATCGGGCGCGTTCCAGTACCCCTGCGTGACGTTCGGGCCGTCGACGAGCAGTTCGCCCACGTCGCCAGTGGCGTCGTCGAATTCGCTGGCGTCGACGACACTGGTATCGATGCGAACGTCGACAGCAGGTAGCGGGGCTCCCAGCGTTCCGGGTCGGATGTCTTCGGGCGGGTTCACAGTCAGGACCGGCGACGTCTCCGTAAGCCCGTACCCTTCGAGTATCGTCAGCCCCATCCCGAGGAACGTCTCACAGAGCGTTTTCGAGAGGCTGCCGCCGCCGCTGACCATGAACTCGATGTTTCCGCCGAGCCGTTCTTTGACGGTGCTGTAGACGAGGCGGTCCGCGAGCGAGTGTTTCGCCGTGAGCATCGGTCCCGGGTCGTCGGTCCGGGCGTAGTCCCGAGCCACGTCCATCGCCCAGTCGAAAATCCGCTTTTTCAGCGGGGACTCGCTGGCCTGCGTTCGCATATTGTCGAAAATACGCTCGTAGACTCTTGGGACACTCAACCCGGTCATCGGCTGGACCGTCTGGAGGTCGTCGGCCAGCGTATCCGGGCTTTCGGCGTAGCCCACAGCTGCGCCGGAAGCATACATGAAGAAATGGCCGGCAAGGCGTTCGAACACGTGCGCCAGCGGGAGGAACGCTATCGAACGTGTCTCGGCGGTAACGGTCGGCAGGTCCGACGGCTTGTCCGGTCGCGGCCCGATTCGCCTGCGCGTCTGGTTGACGTTCGCCCGGAAATTGCGGTGGGTGAGCCGGACCCCTTTCGGCTGCCCTGTCGTTCCGGAGGTGTAGATGAGGCTCGCGAGGTCATCGGGGTCGCGCTCGTCGAGCCAGGACTGGTACGCCGACTCGCTGAACGTCTCCTTGCCGCGCTTGTACACTGTGTTGAGTGTGTATACGTCCTCACGGTCCACGTCGGTGTCGTCCATGACGACGATGAACGAGAGCGAGAGGGTGTCCTCGACAGCCAGAACGCGGTCCAGCATCTCAGTGTTCTCCACGACGACGGCGCTCGCCTCCGGGTCCGACAGCAGATACTGGACCTGGTTCGGTGAGGAATCCGTGTACACAGTCGTCACTACCCCACCCGCAGAGAGAACGGCAAAGTCGCTCAGCGCCCACTCCATCCGCGTGTTCGCCAGGAGACCGACGCGAGTGTCCGGGCTGACACCGAGATCACGGAACCCTGCGGCCAGATGTTTGACCAAGTGATGCATCCGCTCGTAACTGAGTTCGGCGTAGTCGCCGTCGGGAGCCGCCGGTATCACGTCGTCAGTCAATGACCGATCATAGACGCCACCCTTGTACAACTGGGCCGTCGTGTCGGCGTTCCGCGCCGCGCTCGCGGCGAACATTTCGCCCAGTGTATCGTCGCCGATGACTTCGTCAGTGTACGCTTCCTCGGCCTGACGCCAGTCAGAGTGATTGCCTGCGGTCATGTCATACCGCAGTGTTCACTAGGCCATCCCAAATATGTGCAGGATGTTAACACTCAATTGGTTTGTCGGAGTTGATTCCGTCAACGGTTTTGAAAGAAGGGGCGACGACAGGGCGGCGAGGTGCCGCACTAGAATTTTATCGCGGCCACAGCATAGTCGACCTATGGTCATCTCGACGGAACCAGCCTGGGATGATGCCGTAGATCAGTTCGTCAAGGACTACGAGAACGCCATCGTGTACGCCGATATCGAGCAGGAGACTGTCTTGCACGAGGGTGCGGTTCGGGTCCTCGCAAACGGCTGGGTCGAACTCCCCACGGGGCGGCTTCTCTCACCGGACGCTGTCCACCACATCGATACGCAGATGGGATGAAACGAACAGACGGCTTTAAAACAGGAGATGCATCCGAACGGCCCAAGTCGCGAGCGTCATACGGCAAGCGGTCGCCGGCAAAAGGTTAGAGCGAACGCGTTACTGCCACTCTAGCCGGCAGTCCTCGTTGCAGAAGTGGGCTGTTTCGACGCTGCCGTCCTCTATCCATGTGATGACGCGGTGAGTCACTTCGTTAGCGATAGCATCACCGCAGGTAGCACACTCCGGTGCCTCGTCCTCGTCGATATCTTCGTGGTGATCTGATGTCGGGTCGACCATCTTAGTTGAGAGTGTCTTTCACGCCACTTAATCCCACATACTTACACTGAACGTCACGAACATACACGAATGTCGAACCGGTAACAGAAGGCCAGTAGCAAGGACGTGAGACAGACGGGAACCCACTATATGGTCCCGTTATCGGTCCCGGGTAACGGACTCTCCGGGGGTCGTCGTCGCGCCCGATGAAAGGACGACGCCGGCGTTCAGACTGGTGTTGATGGCCGTCTTCGCACCATCGCCCGCGACGACGCCGAACTTCCGCCGGCCCGTCGAGACGCGGTCACCTTTCACCGTCATCCGGACCGGGTCGCCGTCGTGGCGGAGGTTCGCCACCTGCGTTCCTGCGCCGAAGTTGACCTCGCGACCGATGACGCTGTCACCCACATAGGAGACGTGGGGGACATTCGAGCCAGCCATCAAAACCGTGTTCTTGAGCTCGACGCCGTGGCCGACGTGGGTATCTTCCCCCAGAAGGGTCGCCCCGCGGACGTAGGCGTTCGGTCCGACGTGTGCGCCCGAGCGGACCAGCGCCGGCCCCTCGATGACGACACCGGGTTCGATGACCGCGCCCTCCTCGACAACGACTTCGCCACGCAGATCCGCATCACCCCGAACTTCCCCGTCGAGTCGCCGGTCAAGTTGTCCCAGTTTCCACTCGTTGGCTTCCAGCAGTTCCCAGGGACGGCCCACGTCGAGCCAGCGGTTGACTTCGACGGCTGTGACCGTCGACTCCTCGATGACTCTCGCGAGGACATCCGTGATTTCGCGCTCCCCGCGGTCGCTGAGCGGCACGTCAAGCCAGTCCCGTGCCTCGGCCGGGAAGACGTACGCCCCGGCGTTCGCCAGGTCCGTCGGTGGGTCGTCGGGCTTCTCGACAATGCCGGTGACAGTGTCCCCATCGGTCGACAGGACGCCGTAACTCGTCGGGTCGTCCACCTGATAGGCGGCGACCGACGGTGCGGCGTCGAAAAGACCACTGAGGCTCGCTGCGTCATAGAGGTTGTCACCGTTGAGAACTGCGAATGGGCCATCGAGGTGTTCCCTCGCAGCGGCCACCGCGTCGGCGGTCCCCAGTTGCTCCTCCTGAACGGCAAAGCTGACCGGGACGCCGTTGTACTTGTCGCCGAAGTACGAGCGGACCGCCTCGGCCTCGTAGCCGACGACAAAAATGAGTTCGTCGGCCCCCGCCTGAATTGCCGTGTCAGCGGTGTGTGCCACCAGCGGTCGGTCAGCGACCGGGAGCATCGGCTTCGGTGTGTGGTCTGTCAACGGCCGCATACGCGTCCCCTGCCCCGCCGCGAGTACAACTGCTTGCATGGTCGGTCCGTTGCCCGGCCCGGAAAAATACCTACCGCTGTTGACTCGTTCGGGAGGCGATAGATACAGGAATCACGGTGAGACGGTCGTGGGGCCGCCGTAACGACGCCTATTCTACGGCCTTGAACGTCCACTCTGCCCCGAAGGGGGTCGTCCGGTAGTCCCACCGCCTGTCCGAATCCGGTTCCGTCACCAGTTCGATGGTTCTGGTTTCGCCAGCGGGAATCCGCTGCGTGTAGGGTCCATCGGAGTCAATGTACCACGTATCTGCGGAGTATCCGGCGAGTATGCCCGGATCATCGGGCGTCTTGAACTCAAGAATGGACTTGAACACCCCCGCGCTGTCACCCACGTTTTCGACCTCCATCTCAACTATCGCTTCATCGCCTGTAACGTCTTCCGGCGGAACGTCGATGTTCGCCATTTCGAACTCGGGGAAGCCACCGGGGGATTGAAGCGGGATCTCGATATCAGCGACCGCACTCCCTTCTGCGAGGTTTATTCCGAAAGTGAGGTCGTCGACCTTGGCCTTCGGAACGGCGTAAATCAGATGGCCGCTGTAGGTCTGCCCTGGATTGATGTTCTTCCCGACTGCGTTCGTTCCATCACGACTTGCGGCTGATTGGCTCACGAAGCTCGATTCGGGAATGACAAAGTCATCCTTGGACACCGTCTGGGCCTCGCCAGTGCCATTTTCGAACGTAACGCTCAGAATAAGCAGAATATTATCTGAGACAGTTTCGCGAATGGCATGTGCGGTGGTATCGCCCAAGGTCCGCTCGCCAGAGGGCAGCTCGTAGGTTATCATCTGCTCGTAAGTCATATCGGACACTGTGGCCTGAACCCCACTGGCAAGCTCCATGGATTCCCCAGTGCTTCCCTGCTTCGGGAGAACCGACACAGTTGAAGTGACCGTATCGTCGACGGCGTAGAAATCTGACGACGCTTCGAACGCCCACGCGCCGGCGTACTCGGCGTCGACACGATAGCTATGCGAGACTTCTTCGCCGGATGCCAGTCCATCAGCGTTGACTGTGACTGTCTGTGGCTCAGTGTCAGCTGACTCCGAATGGACGAACTCTATGGTTGCCTCCCCGGAGATCGGCTCGCCTCCGACGTTGACCGCAGTTACGTCGCCCTCAATGGTATCACCGAACGCGACTTCCTTTGGCCCACTCACGGAGAGCAGTTTCAGCCGCGCCGGTGCCTCCTGATCTACTTCATAGGTAGGTTCCGGCGTTGGCGTCGACTCACTACTTCCGTCTCCACCGTCGCTACCACTACATCCCGCAAGGCTGAGTGCAGCAATGCTGCTTCCGAGTGTACGTACGTATGTTCGTCGATCCATGTACTACTGGCTTTATATACTCATATAAATATGTTTTCTCTCACCCATATAGTTATCAAACATCAATAAATAAAGAGCCTACATTACAAGTTCTTAGCAATGAAAGCAGAGCTACGTGTGTACTAGTCAAAGAACTCACACTTCGGGCAGCGTGGAGAGCAGTCGCTGACCGGTTTGTTTACGACAGTAATGTGCTCGGTCAGGGATTTGAACCCTGGTCCTCGGCTCGAAAGGCCAAGATGATTGGCCGGACTACACCAACCGAGCGTACTCACTCGTTCCGGGTGGACCAATTTAACCCCATCGAAATAGACGCTACCTGAGGATGCGTACCATTCACAGAGACATCCAGACAGGGTGACAGCTGTCGTCACACTTTATCGGTCAGACCGACTGACCCACGGTATGTCGGTCACTTCGTTCATCAAGAGCAACTTCTTGGCAGGGCTCGTTCTCGTTGGTCCGCTTGTGGCAACCATCGCCATCGTCCGCATCGTCTTGAGTTGGGTCGGGGGGTTCCTCGACCCGCTCATCCGCGGGACACGGCTGGCGGCGCTGACTGCGAACAACGTCTTGCTTGCCCAGTTGCTGACGCTCTCGGTTCTCGTCGCGCTCGTTACCGTTCTGGGCTATCTCGCCCAGCGAAGTATCGGCCAGCAGCTCTTCGGGAAGACGGGCCAACTGGTCACGTTCGTACCCGTCGTCCGGACCATCTACGGCAGTATTCGGCAGATGACCACCTCCGTGGTCAATCGGCAGTCGGACTTCGAGTCCGTCGTGTACGTGGAATACCCTCGGGAGGGCGTCTACCAGCTTGGGCTGAAAACAGGGACGAGCCCCGCAGATATCTCCGAGGCAGCCGGTGAACGCGCATCGAGCGTGTTCATTCCCGGAAGCCCGAACCCGACCCAAGGGATGCTCGTGATGGTTCCCGAGAGCCAGACCTACGAGTCCGACCTCAGCGTTCGGGCAGCCATCCGCCTGCTGATGACGACCGGCATGGCACAGTCCAACGACGCCGTTCCACTCGACGAGCCCGAGGTCAGCAGCGGAGTGACCGACGCCGGGTAAGGTGGCGACGACGCTGCTGGGACCAGCAGCTTACTTGCCTTCGAAGTCCGGTTCTCCGTCCCCCATGAACGCGTTGATGCCCTCCATCACGTCGTCGGTACCGATGAGGTGGCCGAAGGCCTGCGATTCGACTTCGAGGCCGGCGTCGATGTCGTCGCGGCCGGCGAGCATCGCACGCTTCGTGAGTTTCTGTGCGACCGGCGGGCCGGCGGCCATGTCTTTGGCCAGCTCCAGCGCCCGGTCGTGCAGGGCATCGTTGTCGACGACCTCGTTGATGAAGCCGTACTCGGCCATCTCGTCGGCGTCGTAGCGGTCGCCGGTGAAGATGATCTCCTTTGCGCGGCCTTCCCCGACGATGCGGGCGAGGCGTTGCGTGCCACCCCAGCCCGGCAGCAGGCCGAGGTTGTGTTCGGGCTGGCCCAGTTCGGAGCGTTCCGAGGCCACGCGGAGGTCGGCACAGGTCGCCAGTTCCATCCCGCCACCCAGCGCGTAGCCGTCGATACCGGCGACGACCGGCATCGAGCACTCTTCGAGTTTCCCGAAGGTTTGCTGGCCCTTGCGGGAGAGTTCAATAGCGTCCAGCGGCGTCGCGTTCGAGGCCATCGCCTGGACATCGGCTCCGGCGGAGAATGCCTTGTCGCCGGCTCCGGTCAGCAGGATGGCACGCACCTCGTCGTCGTCTTCGAGCAGGTCGACGGCGTCGGCGAGGTCGTCCATCAGTTCCGGGCTGACGGTGTTCATCCGGTGCGGGCGGTCGAGTTCGATGTGCCCGACCATGTCACCGGGATATTCGACCGTGACGTTGTCGAACTCGGCGTCATCCTCGTCTTCGCTGCCGTAGAAGCCACCGTCCTCTGCGGCCTCTCGAAGGCCGTCAGAGACGGCGTACCGCTCCGCACCGGTCTCCTCGTGGGTTTCTTCGAGTGTGTCGACGAGCGTCTCAAGGCCAGTCTTGTCGGCGATCTTCGCGGGACCGTCCGGGAAGCCGCCGCCGAGCTGAACGGCCTGATCGATGTCCGCGACGGGGGCCACGTCGTTCTCGACGAGCTTCCCGACCTCGTTTGCCATCACGGCGACGAGGCGGTGCTCGACGTCTTCGCGGCCGGCGTCGGTCGGAATGTCGACACCGCCGTTCTCGTAGTCGTAGAAGCCTTGCCCGGTCTTCTTCCCGAGTTCCTCGTTCTCGACTTTCTGTTCGAGTAGCGGACACGGGGCGTAGGGCTCGCCCAGCACTTCGTGCATGTATTCGAGGACGTGGAGGCCAACGTCGTTACCCACCTGATCGGAGAGTTCGAACGACCCCATCGGCAGGCCCATGTCGAACTTCGTCGTCGAGTCGACCTCGGCGATGGTCGCCTCATCGCTGTGGACGAGCCACGCGGCCTCGTTCATCAGTGGGACGAGGATGCGGTTGACGATGAACCCCGGCGAGTCCTTACGGACGCGGACCGGTGTTTTACCGAAGTCCTCCGCAAGCGCCTCGATGGCGTCCAGCGTGTCGTCGCCGGAGTGTGCGCCGGAGATTACTTCGACCAGTTGCATCCGCACCGGCGGATTGAAGAAGTGCATCCCGCAGAACTGCTCGGGCCGTTCGGTCACTTCCGACAGTTCCGTGATGGAGAGGCTGGACGTGTTCGTGGCGAAAATGGCGTCTTCGGGGGCGTGTTCTTCGACCTCTGTGTACACGTCCTTCTTGATCTCCATCTTCTCCGGCACAGCCTCGATGACCACGTCGACGTCGCTGACTGCTTCATCGACATCGACAAGCGGCGTCACGCGGTCCAGTGCTGCATCGGCCTCTTCCTGCGTGATCTGGTCTCGCTCGGCCAGCTTGTTCAGCGACCATTCGATGTTGTCGTAGCCGTCCTCGACAAACTCGTCTTTGATGTCTCGCATCCGCACGTCGTAGCCTGCGAGTGCGGCCACTTCGGTGATTCCATGGCCCATATTCCCGGCACCGAGCACGGCGATAGTGTCAATATCCTCGAAATCCATGACATATCGTTCCACTGCCGGCCGAGGCTTCAACGTTTCTCTCATTAGAAAACCACTTTCGAGTTTATTTCGGATTACAAACCATTAATGCATTTCACGTCAACACACCACATATGGACTTCCAGCTAACGAAAGAGCAGCGACAAATAAAAGACGAGATCGCCCGGTTCGCGGAAAACGAGATCAAACCTGTCGCGACCGAGTACGACACCGAAGAGAAGTTCCCCCGAGAGATCGTCGAGAAGGCCGCCGAGATGGGGCTGACAGGCGCAAACATCCCGATGGAGTACGGGGGCGCAGGCTACAATACGCTGACGAACGCCATCATCGCCGAGGAACTGTTCGCGGCCGATCCCGGTATCGGTCTGAGCATCCAGTCGGCCGCGTTCGGTGCCGACGCTCTCATCGGATTCGGCTCGGAGGCCCAGAAAGAGGAGTATCTGGAGCCGGTCGCGACGGGCGATGCCATCATGGGCGCGGCCATCTCCGAACCAGACACCGGCTCGGACGTGTCGTCGGTGTCGACGCAGGCGCGAAAGGAGGGCGACGAGTGGGTCATCAACGGCAACAAGATGTGGATTACCAACGGCTCAGTCGGCGACTACTTCGTCGTGCTCTGTGAGACGGACCCGGACGCAGAGGGGCGGTACAACGGCTTCTCACAGATTCTCGTCGAGTCCGACCGCGACGGATTCGAAGCAGAGAAGATTACGGGGAAGCTCGGCATTCGCGCGTCGGACACAGCAGAACTCATCCTCAACGACGTTCGCGTCCCCGAGGACAACCTCGTGGGAACGCGCGGGGCCGGCTTCCTCCAGATAATGCAGTTCTTCGACGAGACACGGACCGGCGTGGCCGCGCAGGGCGTCGGTATCGCTCGCGGGGCCGCCGAGCGCGCTCTGGAGTACGCACAGGACCGCGAGCAGTTCGGCCAGTCCATCTCTGAGTTCCAGGCCATCCAGCACAAGCTCGCCGAGATGTTCACCGAAATCGAGGCCGCACGGCAACTCACACACAAGTCCGCCTGGAGCGTCGACAACGACGCCGACCAGCTCACCCAGTTGGCCTCGATGGCCAAAGAGAAGGCCTCCCGCGTCGCCGTCGAGACAGCCGACGAGGCCGTCCAGATTCACGGCGGCGCTGGCTACGTCAACGACTTCGATGTCGAGCGGTTCTACCGCGACGCCAAGATCACCCAGATCTACGAGGGGACGACCGAAATCCAGAAGAACATCATCGCCCGGGAACTGCTCGGAAAGGGCATGACCTGAACAGGCACCGGGTATCCGCGTGCGCTGCCAGTCGCCCCAGTGTGCGCTTACTGGGTGGTGAAACGGGTGGTCGAACCACTGCTTTTTAAGCTACCGAGCATCGTAGTTGTGGTATCCATGGGCGACCGAGTTCCGGAACGTACGACTCGCCCGCTTCGGACCGTAATCAGTTGCCGCTCTCTCCGTCGCTGCTGTTGTCCTCAGTAACTTCCGTCCGGTGATTCGGACCGCGACCGGCTGGTCTCGTGCGCAGACGATACGCTCCACCACAACACACCAATGCTTGACCGACTGAAAGCGGACATCCGTACAGCACTCGCAAAGGACCCCGCGGCGACCAGCGTCGTGGAGGTCGCACTCACGTATCCCGGCCTGCACGCGATCTGGGCCTACCGGGTCGCCCACTGGCTCTGGATGAACGACCGGACGCTGCTCGCCAGACTCATCTCCCACGTCACGCGGTTCCTGACCGGCGTCGAGATCCACCCCGCTGCGGAGATCGGCGACCGCGTGTTCATCGACCACGGAATGGGTATCGTCATCGGTGAGACGGCCGAGATCGGCGACGACGTGCTTCTGTACCACGGCGTCACCCTCGGCGGCACGTCAATGCGTCGTGAGAAGCGCCACCCGACAATCGAAGACGGCGCAACCGTCGGTGCTGACGCCTCGATAATGGGACCGATCACCGTCGGAGAGAACGCGTCCGTCGGCGCTGGCGCTGTCGTCGTCGACGACGTAGCGCCGGAGACGACAGTCGTCGGCAACCCGGCGGAACCAGTCGGTGCGGGCGGTGTCACTTCACCGAATCCAGACCCTATCATCGCCGACGGGTAACAGCGACAGACACGTTCTTTTCGGTCGAGCTAGTACCACAGAATCATGAGTGACTCGCCACACGAGGCGTTACGTGCAGACCCCGACATCGGCCCGCTGGTCGCGGCACACGGCGAACTCACGCTCGACCCCGCATCGGACCTCTTCGAGCGGCTCGTCGTTTCGATTCTCCGCCAGCAGGTGTCGATGGCGTCGGCCGCCGCGACGCGAGAACGACTGTTCGACGCCGTCACTGTGACGCCAGCGGGCATCAGAGAGGCAGACGACGAGATTCTCCGGGATGCCGGTCTCTCGCGGCAAAAGACCCGGTACGTAAACGAGGTCGCCGACACGTTTCTGGACCGTGACTACTCCCTGGAGACGTTCGAGGATGCCACCGACGAGGAAATCCGCGAAGCGCTGACGGCGATTACGGGCGTCGGCGACTGGACCGCAAACATGCAACTGCTGTTCGCGTTTGGCCGCGAAGACGTGTTCCCGGTCGGCGACCTCGGCATCCGCAAGGGATTCGAAGCCGTCGTCGGAGAGGGGTACAGCCGCGCAGAGATGCGCGAGTACGCCGAGCGGTGGTCGCCGTATCGGAGCTACGCGAGCCTGTATCTGTGGCGGGCCAGCGAGGACATCGCCGAGAGCGTCGCGGAAGTGCGCGAGGACTGAGCCGACTCGGAATCTGGGACGAGCGGGTCGTTACTCCTCGCTCTGTTCCTCTTCTTCTGTCTCCACGTCTGACTCGTCGTCCGCGCGGCGGGTCACGTCGACCTGATAGTGCTTGAGGATGTCCCGTCCCAGCAACAGCGGGTAGTCCATGTGCCCGCGGTCTTCGACGCTGGCGGTGACGGTGTGCTGGGTCCCGCCGACGCCGACGACGAGGTCGACAACCGGGCGCGAGCGGCCGGACTTGAGACTCCCGGACTTGATCTTCACGATGTCGAGAATCGGCCCCGTTCCGATTTCCGCGGCGAGCTTGGCGTCGATACTGGTTCTGGTCGCGCCCGTGTCGGACTTCGCGAGAACGGACTTGGTCCCCTGGGTCCCGGTGACGACGACCTCCTCGATGTAGCCCACAACGACGTTCTCCTGAGCCTGCGGCTGTGGCTTCTTCGGCGTACACGCGGGCTTGGAGTCGTCGAGTCGGTCCGAGAGTCGTTCGACGGTTTCATCGTCGACACTCCCACCGGCGCGCTCGATGGCAAGCTGGGCGATATAGGGGGCGGGGCTGACGCCACTTGCTTTGAACAGGCCGCGGAATCCGGCGGTCGGATTGACTTCGAGCACGTAGTACCCGTCGTCGCTCTGCACAATGTCGACGCCGGCGTAGTCCAGGCCGATAGCCTCGACTGAATCGAGTGCGATTTCTCTGACACGCTCGGGGAGTCCGCCCGTCATGTCCTCGACCTCGCCGCCGAGCGCGACGTTCGTCCGCCACTCCCCCTCGGGCGCGTAGCGGTTCATCGCGCCGACGATCTGGTCGCCGACCACGTACACGCGGAGGTCGTGATGGCGTTTCTCGTCGTGTTCCATGTACTCCTGTAAGAACGCGTAGCGGCCGCCGACCTGTGCGTTGACCTGGTTTTCCATGTCGACCATCCACGTTCCGCCGCCGTGGGTGCCGATGGCCGTCTTGTACACCGCGCGGTCACCGAAGCGGTCCCGCTCCTCGTTTAATAGATCGCTCGACAGCGCGAGCAACGCGTCCGGGACCGGGACGCCGGCGTCGGCCAACGCAGCAGCGCTCGCAAACTTGTGTAAGGCCGTCGTCGCCGCCATCGGCTCGTTCAACATTGGCGCGAGCCGGCTGATCGTCATCCCCAGCCCGATCCCCTCCGCCGGGTGTTCGTCGCTGGAAAGTAGTAGCCGGTTCGCGACCACGTCGACGCTTGGTTCGAGCGTCATGTCGCCGTCGGTGACGCCAATCGCGGTGTTTTCGGTCCGAAGCCACTCCGTGTCATAGCCCATCTCGTCGACCGCGTTCAGGATGGCCTTCGACTCCTTGCTTGAGTGGAGACTGAGAACACCCACCGTGAGGTCTTTGTCGCCCATGCTGTCGCTTTCTGCCGGCCCCAGTATAGGTGTACGGATGTGGCATACCGCACTGTCCCATCGGAGAGTCGACTCGCCGGAGGGGTTTTAGCCACCGCCTCTTGTTGTGAGTGCATGGGCAAGGCCGAGCCGTTCACTTACGACGGGGGAATTGTGTCGCCGGGGGAGACCCGCAACATTCGCTACACGGTCAGCGAGACGTATCTGGGGGATGCCGTCCGAATGCCGGTTACCATCGTCAACGGGAAACGGCCCGGTCCGACAGTGTTTCTCACCGCAGCGGCACACGGCGATGAACTCAACGGCATCGAGGTCGTCCGGGAGGTGGCCCACGAGTGGGACCACGAGGGGCTGGCGGGGACGCTGATCTGTCTGCCAGTGCTGAACGTCCCGGCGTTTCTGGCACAGGAGCGATACCTGCCCATCTACGACCGAGACCTGAACCGCTCGTTCCCCGGCGACCCCGACTCGACGAGCGCGAAGCGGATGGCCCACAAGATTTTCCGGAACTTCCTGGCCCCCTGTGACGTGGGTCTCGATTTCCACACGTCCACACGCGGGCGAACTAATATGCTTCACGTCCGGGCGGACATGGACGACCCTGCGGTTGCGCGGGTCGCAAACGCCTTCTCGTCGAACGTCATTATTTCCTCGGAAGGGCCATCGGGGTCGCTCCGGCGGGAGCTGAGCGATTCGGGCGTCCCGACGATCACGATAGAGATGGGCGAAGCCCACCGGTTCCAGCGGCCGCTCATCGACTCAGCACTGGAGAGTGTTCGGTCAGTGCTTGCGGAGTTTGGCCTCCGTGACTCCGATACGGTCCGGTGGCCGGGCTGGCGGACGGTCATCGACGATAGCGGCGAGAAGACCTGGATACGGGCGGACTCGGGGGGCCTGGTCGATATGCACTACGACCGCGGCGACCTGGTGTATGAAGACGACGTAATCTGTACGATCGCGAATCCGTTCAAGACGGAGAACACGCTGATGCGTGCGCCGTTTACCGGCCTGCTGGTCGGCATCCTCGAGAACCCACTGGTGTACCCCGGCAACCCCCTCTGTCACCTTGTCAGACTTGACGACCGGACACAGCGGGCTATCGAGTGGAACCGCCGGACCGACGACGACGATTGGTAACTGCGGAGTAGTCAATTGACGAACGTCTTCGGGCAGGATTCCGGCGATACGCGTCCGTTGTAGAAACTACTATCTGTCCCCGGACTAACCCCCCAGTGTATGAGTCAGTCTTACAATCGCGGCACCGTCGAGGACTTCGGACGGTGGCGGGAGTTCACGGCCGGGATGTGGGCCTGGATCTTCCACAAGTTCACCGGCTGGGTTCTCGTGGGCTACCTGTTCACCCACATCGCGGTGCTGAGCACTTCGGTCGGCGTCGATCCGGCGAGCGCACAGGCAGGCACCGACCTCTACACCAGCACGCTCAGCGGCCTCGAATCGCTGCTGATCGTCCGGTTCCTCGAAGTCGGGCTACTGGCCGTCGCCGTCTTCCACATCCTCAACGGGATTCGACTGCTGATGGTTGACCTCGGCGTTGGGCTGGAATCGCAGGACAAGAGCTTCTACGCGTCGCTCGTGCTGACGGGAGCCATCGTCGTCGCAAGCGTGCCGACGTTCCTCGGGGGGAAACTACTCTAATGGCACAGCACTACTCCTCCTTTGATCGTGGCGGCCGTCGCTGGCTGTTCCAGCGCCTGACAGCGGTGTTCCTGATCGGCGTGCTCGCATTCCACTTCATGCTGTTGCACTTCGTGAACCACGCCGCAGATATCACGTTCCTGGGCACGCAGGCCCGAATGAGTCAGGTCAGCTACTTCGCAACGATGTGGCTGTTCCTCGTGACCGCGACGTTCCACGGCGTCAACGGCGTGTACAACGCGCTGGTCAACCAGGGACTCACCGGTTCCCAGAAAAACGCAGTCAAATACATGCTCGGCATCGCCGGCCTCCTGCTCGTCGTGCAGGGGACCCGCGTGTCGCTGGCCATGACGACCCTCGTCTGAACTATGAGTACGCAAATCGAACAACAGGAAACCGAAACGGAGGCCGACGAGGAGACAGAGCCCGAGGTCGAATCCCCGGGTGACCGTCGGCGCGCACAGCGAGACGAACGACAGGCACAGGAGCAGGCCCAGCGGGAAGTCGAAGAGGAGACGCTCGACGACGAAGACACGATCACGCTGAAGGTGTTCCGCTACGACCCCGAGGTCGAGGGGAAGCAGGAACCACGGTTCGACGATTTCCGAGTCCCGTTCCACAAGGGAATGACTATCCTCGATGCCCTCATCTACGCACGGGACCACTACGACTCATCGCTGACCTTCCGACACTCCTGTCGACAGGCCGTCTGTGGGTCCGACGCGCTGTTCGTCAACGGGAGGCAGCGCCTCGGCTGCAAGACGCAGATATCCGAGCTTGAAGATCCGGTCCGCATCGAGCCACTGCCCCATCAGGAGGTCGTGAAGGACCTCGTCGTCGACATGGAGCACTTCTACGACCAGATGGAGGCCGTCGAGCCGTACTTCGACGCCGACGAAACCCCGGACGACAAGCTCGAAGAGCAGCGCCAGACCCGGGAGAACCGCGAGAAGGTCAAGATGTCCACGCGGTGTATCTGGTGTGGCGCGTGCATGTCCTCGTGTAACATCGCCGCCGGCGACAACGAGTACCTCGGCCCCGCCGCCATCAACAAAGCGTATCGCTTCGCGATGGACGAACGCGAGGGCGAGAACCGCAAGCAGGAGCGCCTGCGCATCATCGAGCAGGAACACGGTGTCTGGCGCTGCCAGACCCAGTTCTCCTGTACCGAAGTGTGTCCGAAGGACATCCCGCTGACCGAGCACATCCAGGAGCTCAAGCGGGAAGCCGTCAAGAACAACCTGAAGTTCTGGTAACGCGGTTCGACTGGCTAGTTTTCCGTTCGCGGTCAGAGTCCGACAGCGACTGTGACTCACGTCGAATCGCCACAACGACCGTGATCTGTAGTTGTACGTTCAACCGCGAGACATAGGTTTGGAAAGGATCGCAGGCACGAGCGCAACACCGCAGTTCAGCTATCGCAACAGATAAACTCGAAGCGGGCACCGCCGCTTTCGCTGTCGGTGGCGATGACCTCCCAGTTGTGTGCGTCGACGATTTGTTCGACGATGCAGAGCCCGAACCCGGTTCCATCATCGGCCGTCGAGTAGCCAGGTTCGAACAGGTCTGCGGTGCCGTCCTGAAAGCCTGCTCCGTCGTCTGTGACGTAGAACCCCCACGGCTCCGTCCCGACGGTGACGGTCACGTCGTCGCCACCGTGTTCGATAGCGTTCCGAAAGAGGTTCTCCAGTAATTCCAGCATCGCGCCTTCGTCGGCCTCGATGCTGTCGTCGGCGTCGGTTTCCAGCGTCGCGTCTCGGGTGTCGACCATCGACCAGGCCCGCTGTGAAAGGGCGTTGAGGTCGACTGTCTCGATCTCCGCCGGGTCGACGCCCTGTTTGGCGAGCACGAGCAAGTCGTCGATGAGCGTGTACATTCGGTCGATGCTCCGCTCTGCTCGCTCGAAGTGTGCTTCTTCGCCGGTCTCACGCGCGAGTTCGAGCGAGCCGTCAAGGACATCCAGCGGGTTCCGGAGGTCGTGACTGATCGCGTCCGAAAACCGCTCAAGGCGCTGGTTCTGTCGTTTGAGCTCTTGTTCGCGCTGTTTCTGTTCGGAGATGTCGCGAGTCGTCACGACGACGTGGTCTTCCAGCGGGCCGCTTTCGACCTGCTGGCCGCGGGACTCCGCCCATATCCAGTCGCTGTCGGCGTGGCGATATCGGTGTTCGATAACGGCGACGTACCCCGGGTCGTCTATCATCCGCCCGAACTCGGTGAGCGCGGTCGAGAGGTCGTCCGGGTGGACGTACTCGAAGAGGTCCGAGTCTTGCATCTCCGCTTGCTCATACCCGAGGACGCGTTCCACAGACGGGCTGATGTACTCGACGCTGCCCTGCTCGTCGAACACAGTGAGCACGTCGGAGGTGTGTGTGACGAACTGGTGAAACTGGGCCTCAAAACGCGGCCGGTCGCTGACATCGCGGGAGGTGAACACTCGGCAATCGCGGTCCGTCTCAGTGTCCGTTGAGACGATGGTTTCGAGCCAGACCCAGTCGCCGTCGGCGTTCCGGAACCGGTACTCCGTTCCGTCGTCATCCCGTTCGCCCGCGAGTGTGGCGTGGACGCGGTCTGTATCTTCTGGGTGGACGAGATCCAGCCAGTTCGTGCCGACGAGCGACTCCATATCGTACCCGAAGACGCGTTCGATGGCCGGACTCACGAACCGTATCACCAGTTCGTCGTCGGTTACTGTCAGAACCGACGGTGCCTCTGCTAACACCGCTTCGAAGTCGTCAGTTGACGTGAGGTACTGGTCTGGCATCAGCGTTGAAACGGGCCGGGGCCCGTGGTGAGACTATCCGGTTGGTCTAGTATCAGTAGTTGGTTCCTAAGTATTCACAGCGTGTGATATAATTCCACCGGATAGGCCAAAAATTCACTCTACCTGACAGTAAGTCCCGGTGTCAGAAGCGGGCCGCAGCTCACCGATAATGTTACGCTCGGTAACGCAACAGGGAGGCTTAAGTTTGGCTAATCCTAAGCCGAAACTACGCCAAGAGACACTCTCACAATGTACGAACACGATGTCATCGTGGTCGGCGCGGGTGGCGCTGGCCTCAGGGCGGCTATTGCAGCGGACGAAGAGGGTGCAGATGTTGCCCTCGTGACCAAGCTCCATCCGGTTCGGAGCCACACAGGTGCCGCGGAGGGGGGAATCAACGCCGCACTCCAGGAAGGCGACTCCTGGGACCTGCACGCGTACGACACGATGAAAGGGTCCGACTACCTCGGCGACGCCCCTGCCATCGACACCTTCGCCAAGGACGCCCCGGAAGAGGTCATCCAGCTCGAACACTGGGGAATGCCCTTCTCGCGCGAGGACGACGGCCGTGTCTCGCAGCGCCCGTTCGGTGGCCTCTCCTATCCGCGGACGACCTACGCCGGTGCCGAGACCGGCCACCACCTGCTGCACACGATGTACGAGCAGGCGGTCAAGCGCGGCATCGAGGTGTACGACGAGTGGTACGTGACCCAGCTGGCGGTCACCGACCACGACGACCCCGAGGACCGCGTCTGTCACGGCTGTGTCGCCTACGACATCAAGTCCGGCGAGATACAGGGCTTCCGGGCGAACAACGGCGTCATCCTGGCGACCGGTGGGCTGGGGCAGGCCTTCGACCACACCACCAACGCCGTCGCCAACACCGGCGACGGCTGTGCGATGGCCTACCGCGCCGGCGTCCCGATGGAAGACATGGAGATGATCCAGTTCCATCCGACGACGCTGCCGTCGACGGGCGTCCTCATCTCCGAGGGGGTCCGCGGCGAGGGTGGGATCCTCTACAACGACGACGAGGAGCGGTTCATGTTCGAGCACGGGTACGCCAACAACGAAGGGGAACTGGCCTCCCGTGACGTGGTCGCCCGTGCCGAACTGACTGAAGTCAACGAGGGTCGCGGCGTCGAGGACGAGTACGTCGACCTCGACATGCGCCACCTCGGCGAGGAGCGCATCCTCGACCGCCTCGAGAACATCCTCCACCTCGCGGAGGACTTCGAGGGCGTCGATGGCCTCGAAGAGCCGATGCCGGTCAAGCCCGGCCAGCACTACGCCATGGGTGGCGTCGAGACCGACGAGAACGGCGAGACGTGTATCGACGGCCTCTACGCGGCCGGTGAGACCGCGTGTGTTTCGCTACACGGCGCGAACCGACTCGGGGGGAACGCCCTGCCGGAACTGCTCGTGTTCGGTGCCCGCGCTGGCCATCACGCCGCCGGCAAAGACATGAAAACGGCCGAAATCCAGACCGGCCCCTCCGCCAAAAGCGAGCCTGGCGACGTGGAGCCACCGGTCGAACCCGGCGCAATCGACGCCAGCAGCGGCGATGTTGCCGCAGACGGGGCCGCCGTCGAACCGAAAGCGGTACTCGAAAGCACCGTGGAGCAGGAGCGCCAGCGCGTCGAAACCCTCATCGAGTCCGACGGCATCAACCACGCCGAAGTCCGCGCGGACGTTCAGGAGACGATGACTGACAACGTCAACGTGTTCCGGACCGAAGAAGGGCTTGAGAAGGCCCTTCGTGACCTCCGAGCGGCGCGCAAAGAGTACGAGAACGTCGCCGTTGAGGACCCGTCCCGGACCTACAACACGGACCTCATCCACACCATCGAAACCCGCAACATCCTCGACGTGGCCGAGGCCATCACGCTCGGCGCGCTCGCCCGCGAGGAGTTCCGCGGCGCACACTGGCGTGCGGAGCATCAAGAACGCAAAGACGAGGAGTGGATCAAGCACACGATGCTGGCCTGGAACGAGGGACAGCCGGAGCTGTACTACAAGCCCGTCATCCTCGAAGGCGACGAAGAGACCTACGAACCGAAGGTTCGGTCGTACTGACGACCTGCCCACTGGCAGCCATATCCGTTTCTGCGGGTTTCAGGGCGCGCCGACGAGGACAAACGTGCTCTCAGTATCGCCGTTGTGGATCGTTCGCTCCGCCTCCGGCGGGAGCCTGATTGCGTCGCCCGTTTCGAGGGACACCTCGTCGCCGTCAACCTCGACAGTCGCTGTTCCCTCGACGAGGACGTACACCTCTTCGTGCCCTTCGTCGGCGTGATCGTGCGGCTTGCCCGTCCAGCCAGCCTCACAGTCCAGCACAGTGACGCCAACCTGTTCACAGTCCAGCGGGTCCCGGAGGAAATGCATCGCTTCTGCCACCGGTTCCACGTCAGTGTAGTTGACTTTCGTGTAACTCACGTCCAATACTGTCGTCGGCAAGCGCAAAATAAGTTGTTGTGAATCCGAAATGAGTTGGCAAGAGATAGATAGCGCTCCGACGACAGACGCCACCACTGATGATACGGGACAGCGCCCGGCTAAACGTCACTCGACTGCCGAGAGCGTTGCGTGCGGAAACACCCGGAATCATCACTTACTTGGTTGTCAGGAACGTATAACTGGTAGCTTGGAAGGGTGGCTCAGTGGTAGAGCGCTACCAGCCAACATGCCAGAATCGGTTGGTGGTTACCCCGCAAAGGGCTCCGCGTGGTTCGACTCCCGCCCCTTCCATTTGAGTCGTTCATTGTGAGCAGCTGCACCGGCTTCGGAAGTGCCACGCTGACAGATCAGTCCTGATAGTTAGGCTGGCCAGAATTACCGCAACACCGTAGGGGCGGCTGGGACCTGCGGGTAACTGTTGGTGTGAGAGCTGGCGGCTCACAGGAAGTGGAAAGGTAAGGAATGTGGGGGTGGGGGGTGGGGGTGGTGCGGCACCAGTATGGTGCCTATCAGAAGTTATGCGGGGAGCCGTATAAAAAATCACCGCTGGAATTATCATATCTGATTTCTCGCCAGGCCGTCGGTATCGGACACCACGCCATCGCCGTAGAGAACAACCGGAGAACAACAGCGACGTGTCCCGATTTCGATCAGTTACTTGTGGGTAAACAGCACAACGCTCCCGTCATTGATGGTCGTACAGAGATCCATCTCAAAGTCGAGATTAAGCGACGTGAACTCCTGCTTGCAGACGACCATATCGTCGAACGGCTCTTCACAGGACGGACAGGCTACAGCCGTCGTGTTCTGGTACGAAGCGATCGCCTCGTTATCCTCGCGCGGCGTCAACGACGAGCGGAGTTCGTCGAAATCGTCCATGTTCGGGCAACCGCGGGCGTGCGGCATAAATCATGCGCCGCTCTGGCACCAAGGTATTAAAGTCAACTTGTGGTAATACAATTGCAATGACTGCACCCGGTGGCGGAACGCGCTTTGCACTCGTCGCAGGAACCACGGAAACCGCAAGTCGGGCGGGGATCAGCGCCGCTGGAGCCGATCCCGAACTCATGTCAGTGACGCCCGCGGCGGATGCGGAGTTGGTGACATACGGCAGTCCGGTCCGGACGGACGTGACACCGGTCAGTCCGAGCGGCTGTCCGACGCCGGCACTGGTGACACGGGCTGTCCGAGAAGTTCTGGGATTTGACACCACAGTTATCGACGGCGGACTGGCGGAGCGAACGGGAGCGCCAACAGTCTCTGTCGGCGCACGTCCGGGAAAAGACATCACAGAGCAAGACCCGGTGTCGACGGCTCACGGGGCGTTCGCGGCCGCCCGACAGCTCGGGCAGGCGCTCCCGGCCGACGAGCTGTATCTGGGCGAAACCATTCCCGGCGGGACAACGACAGCCCTCGGCGTCCTTCGGGCATTAGGCGAGAACGGAATGGTCTCGTCGTCGCTTCCGGAAAACCCCACTGAGCAGAAGGAGAAACTGGTCGCCGAGGGACTCCAAGCCAGTTCGTTGTCACCGGGTGACGCCGCAAACGAGCCGAAACGGGCGGTCCGCCGGATGGGTGACCCCGTCCTGGCAACGCTCGCTGGTCTGACCGCGGGGGCTGTCGAGAGCGATACCGCCGTGACACTCGCCGGCGGTAGCCAGTGCATCGCCGTCGCTGCGCTGGTCCGCCACGGCGGCTACGAGGGACCGCTTGGACTGGCGACGACGAGCTACGTAGCTGAGGACGAGAGTGCTGACGTGCGAACCTCGGCTGCTCGGCTCGATCTCGATCTGACGGTGACAGACCCCGGCTTCGACCAGAGCAACCACGTCGCGATGGAGCGGTTCGTCGCCGGCGAGGCCAAGGAAGGGGTCGGGATGGGCGGCGCGCTGGCGCTAGCCGACCGCGCCGGCATCCCGATGGCAGAGGTACGGGACCGCTTCGCGGCCATCTACGACGACCTGATCGGCGACGCGCCCTCAGCGACGGCCGAAGAGGGGACGTGAGGATGGACGGAGTTGTCCTCGCGGGCACAAGCTCCGGTGTCGGCAAAACCGTTGCCACGCTGGCGACGCTGACAGCGCTCGAAGACGCCGGATATCAGCCCCAGCCGGCCAAGGCTGGCCCGGATTTCATCGACCCGAGCCACCACGAGGCGCTCGTGGACACGCCCTCACGGGCGCTCGACCCCTGGCTCGCTGGCGAGGACGGTATGTGTCGCACCTACTGGCGCGGTACGGGCGATATCTGCATTGTAGAGGGCGTGATGGGCCTCTACGACGGGACGAAAACGTCGACGGCAGCCGTTGCCGAGGGACTTGACCTCCCGGTCGTTCTGGTCGTGGATGCAAAAGCCGGGATGGAGAGCGTCGCCGCAACGGCGCTGGGGTTCGCACAGTACGCCGACCGCATCGGCGCTGACATCGACGTGGCCGGCATCCTCGCCCAGCGCGCCCACGGCGGCCGGCATGCCGACGGTATCAGGGACGCGCTCCCCGAAGACCTAACCTACTTCGGCCGGATTCCGCCGATGTCGGACCTGGAGATTCCCGACCGCCACCTGGGGTTACAGATGGGATCCGAGGCTGGCCTCAACCGCGACGCGCTCGAAACGGCGGCGGAGACTATCGATGTCGAGCGGCTGGTTGACGTGGCCCGGGCACCGCCGGCAGTCGCCTCCGAAGCGGCGGCCAGCGGCGACGGCGCGACGGCCGACAGGCGGGTCGCCATCGCACAGGACAGCGCGTTCTGTTTTACTTATCCCTCAGTACTCGAACGGCTCCGTGCCGAGGCGACGGTAGAGCCGTTCTCCCCGGTCGCTGGCGATCCAGTCCCCAACGCCGACGCGATATACCTGCCCGGCGGCTATCCGGAACTCCACGGCGAGTCGCTCGAAACCGGTGGGACGCTCGATGTGATAGCCGACCGCGCCGCCGACGGCGTCCCAATCTACGGCGAGTGCGGCGGCCTGATGGCGCTTTCGGAGTCGCTGACGACGACCGACGGCGACACCTACGAGATGGCCGGGGTCCTCCCCGCGGACATCGAGATGCAAGACCGGTATCAGGCGCTCGACCACGTAGAACTAGCGGCGCGGTCAGACTCCGTCGTGGCTGGGACCGGGGCGCACCGCCGCGGACACGAGTTCCACTACTCCGCTGCGACCCTCGACAGTGACGCGTCGTTCGCCTTCGATATGGTTCGGGGCGACGGTATCGACGGCGAACACGACGGTCTCACAGAGTACAACACCGTCGGCACGTACTGCCACTGCCACGGAGAAAGCGGCGCGTTCGACCGTCTACTGGCAGTGCCCTCGAGGGACATCTGACTGAAGTTGCCGTCGGACGCGTGGCTGACTGCCCGCAACCTTTTTTTCGACAGACAGCATCGTTCTGATAATGAACGAGTTGCGCGACCTGCTCGGAGACCTGGTCGCAGACGTCGACGCCGTGTTCCTGTTTTCCCCGAACGCGTCGTTCTTCGAGGAATTCGCCGACGTCGACGAAGAAATCGTCGTCGTCGGCCCGGAGAACACCCTCGATGCGGAGCCGTTCGTCGAGCTACCCATCGATTTCACCGACCTCGAAGGCCGTCTCCGCTTCGGTATCGAGGGCGCACTGGAGCAGGGCATCGTCGACGAGGGCGACGAGGTACTCTGCGTGACCGAAGTGCTGGACGGTGCCGAGAACACGCTCGTGCGGGTCCAGACGAACGACTTCTCGCCCTCCGGCGTCTACGACATGTTCGTCAACTCGCGGGCAGACGCAAGCGTTGTCCGCGACGTCTTCGAGGTCGCCATCGAACTCGGAAAGAAGGGGCAGAAAGGCAAGCCCGTCGGCGCCCTGTTCGTCGTCGGCGACGCGGGCAAGGTGATGAACAAGTCCCGGCCGCTGTCGTACAACCCCTTCGAGAAGTCCCACGTCCACGTCGGCGACCCCATTGTCAACGTGATGCTCAAGGAGTTCTCGCGCCTCGATGGGGCGTTCGTCATTTCAGACGCCGGCAAAATCGTCTCCGCGTATCGGTATCTCGAACCCTCCGCGGAGGGGGTCGACATCCCCAAAGGACTCGGCGCGCGGCACATGGCGGCGGGAGCGATCACCCGTGACACCACCGCGACGGCGATCGTTCTCTCGGAGAGCGACGGGCTCGTACGGGCGTTCAAAGGCGGGGAGTTGGTCCTCGAAATCGATCCCGAGGAGTACTGAGGATGCAGCTCGGCTTCGACTGGGCGACGATCATCCGGCAGGTGTTCTCACCGCAGGGAACGTTCGTCCTTTCGCTCGTGGTACTGGCTGTCGGCATCGTCCTCGGCTATCTCGTCTGGCGCTCCTCTCGGCGGTTCATGCGCGAACTCGGCGTACCAGAGGCGGTAGAGGGAACCCCGTTCGAGCGGACGGCGAGAGGGCTCGGGACATCGACGGTCGGCATCGTCTCGAATCTGGCGGCGCTGTTCATCTACATCACGACGGTCACTGCCGTTCTCAACATCGCACAACTGACCGACCCAGAACTGTACTGGGCCCGCTTCACGTCGTTCCTGCCTGACCTGTTTATCGCCCTGTTCGCCGTCATTATCGGCCTCATTGCGGGCGATAAGGCCAAGCTCATCGTCTCCGAGCGGCTGCGCAGCGTCAAGATGCCCGAGGCGACGGTGTTGCCAGAAGTCGTCAAGTACAGCATCTTCTATCTGGCAGTGCTCATCGCGCTCGGCCAACTGGGCGTCGAAACCCTCGCCCTGCTCATTCTCCTCGGGGCGTACGCGTTCGGGCTCGTGTTCGTCTGCGGGCTGGCACTGAAAGACATCCTGCAGGCCGGTGCGGCCGGTCTCTACCTCTTGTTGACAGAGCCATACAGCATCGGTGACGAGATCGTCATCGGCGACCAGAGCGGTATCGTTCAGGAGGTTGATATTCTCGTCACGCGTATCGAAAGCGACGGTGAGGAGTATATCATCCCGAACAAGCGGGTGTTCAAGACGGGTATCGTCCGCATCCGGAGCTAAGCTGCGTTACGGTTCTTCGGTCGCTGTGTCGTCCGAGCCAAGCGGCTCGGCCGGAACACCGGCGACGGTCGTCTCCGGCGGCACGTCGTCAGCCACGAGCGAGTTCGCCGCGACCTGTGCGCCCGGACCGATTTCGACGCCGGGAAGGACAACCGCGCCCGCGCCGACCATCGCCCGCTCACCGACGACGACCTCGCCGGTGCGGTACTCGTCCTGCAGGAACTCGTGACACAGCAGCGTCGCGTCGTAGCCGATGATGGCGTGGTCCTCGACGGTGATGAGTTCGGGCCAGAACACGTCCGGCGTCGACTCCAGCCCCCACGCAACGCCGTCGCCGACGGTGACGCCGAGCCGGGACAGCAGCCAGTTCTTGAACCGAAGGCTCGGCGAGATGCGACAGACGAGGATGACGACGTAGTTGACCATCACCCGGAGCGGGTGTTTGCCGTCCGGCCACGGGAACAGGGAGTTGTACGGGCCGGGCGTCGGGTGCTGGCGCAGTCGGTCGTGTCGTGGACCACTCACGTCCGTCGTGTACGGGGCCGCGATAATCAAACCCGTCGGCTCGCCGGCGGTCACCGCGTCCAGAACGTCGGCGTCAGCATCACCAGCACGGGAACGATCTCGATTCGGCCGACCCACATCAGCAGTATCATCAGTACTTTGCTCGACCGGGCGAAGCCCTCGTATGTCCCGTACGGGCCGGCCTGTCCGAACGCGGGGCCGATGTTGAAAAACATCGACGCGGCGGCACTGAGGGCCTCGAACTCGGTTATCGGCGCGCCAGAACGCTCCCCATCGACAACGAGGAGGACAGTACCGATGACGAAAAACACCATTGCCACTAACGTGTAGGCGTACACGTCGCGGACGGTGTCTTCACTGATAGCCTCGTTGCTGAGTCTGACCGGGCGGACGCTCTGTGGATGGGCAGAGACGTTCAGGTCCCGCCAGAACGACTTGGTGACGACGAGCCAGCGGAGCGTCTTGACAGAGCAGGTGGTGCTTCCGGCCATCCCGCCGATGAACATCATGACGAAGAGGACGTTCTTGGCCCCGGCGGACCAGGTGTTGAAATCCGTCGAGGCGTAGCCGGTCGTCGTGACGATGGCGGCGACCTGGAAGACGGCGTGTCGGACAGTGTCCCCGACACCGCCAGTGACGCCCTGGTCGAGTACCAGCAAGCCACCAACGAGCATGGAGCCGACAGCAAGGATTCCGAGATAAAACCGGAACTCCTCGCTATTGCGCAGTCTGTGGGTATCGCCACGGAGCAGCGCATACAGCAGGACGAAGTTCGTCGCGCCGACGATCATGAACAGCGTGACCGCCCACTGGACGGCCGGCGAGAACGCGCCGATGCTCTCGGCTCGCGGGGAGAATCCGGCAGTTGCGATGGCGGTAAAGGCGTGGGCGACTGCGTCGAAAAGCGTCATCTCGGGCGCGAGGCCGCTGGCACCCAGCCCCGCGAGAATCAGCGCCGCCCCTGCGGTCAGTCCTAGGTACAGCAGTCCGAGGATGCGCGCCGTCTTCTCGATGCCGGGGGTGAGCTTCGTGACGTTCTCCGTCCGCGCCTCGGTCTCCATGAGCTGTGCGCCCGCGACCGAGAGCCGCGACAGCACGGCCGTCGCAAGCAACAGGACTCCCAGTCCCCCGAGCCACTGGAGGACCTGCCGCCACATGAGCAGCGCCTGCGAGTGGGCGTCGAAGTCCCGGATGACCGTCGCGCCGGTGGTCGTGATGCCGCTCATCCCCTCGAACAGGGCATTGACCGGGCTGTCAAACACCCCCGTCCCCTCGATGTACAGCGGCATCGCACCGACGACAGCGATAGTCAACCACGCCAGCGAGACCGTGAGAAACGCCTCACGGTCTCGGATGTGTTCGCGCTCGAACCGGGCCAGCGCTTTGCCGACGCCGAGAGTGACTGCTATCGTGACCAGATACGGCCACGGCGACTCGACGTAGAGCAGGGCCACGACAACCGGAATCGCCAGCGGGACGGCTAACCACTGCATGATAGCCCCGAGAACGTTCAGCGCGGACCGGATATCGACGGTTGTCAGTGCCACCGCAACTCACCGTCCGGCGGGCCGCCACCACGTGACCGCTGACGCTGCAACCACGCGTTCAGTCCGCACCGCTGCGGATGTCGTCCATATGGTCGATACGCTGCTGAACGAGGTCGTCTTTGCCGATATCGTGTCGAACCCGAAGGCCTTCCGTGCCGGCGCGCTCCAGCGACTCCTCGGCGATGGCTTCCGCCTCTGCGATGGTCTCGGCGAGGCCGACGACGGCGTAGGACCGCGATGTCGTGGTGTAGATGCCGTCGTCGCGGTCGTCGACGCTGGCGTAGAACAGCAGCGCCTCGGGGGCGGCGTCGCCGGACTGATCGGCGTGTTCCTCGACGACGCTCGCGATGACCTCGTCGTCGATGGTGACCTTCGCGCCGGCGTCGGGGTCGGTCGGGTAGCCGTCCGGGACGGCGTACTTGCAGACGGTCGCCAGCGGGCGGAAGGAGAGCTGTGGCAGGGGGTCGTCGTCGCGTGCGGCCGTCAGCACGTCGAGGAAGTCCGTGTTGAGGACCGGGAGCGTGTTCATCGCCTCGGGGTCGCCGAAGCGGGCGTTGAACTCCACGACACGCGGCCCGGTCTCGGTGAGCATGAACTGGCCGTAGAGGACGCCTTTGTAGCCGTCCAGCGCTTCGACGGTCGCGCGCAGCACGTCGACGGCGTCCATGTAGTCGTCCTCGTCCATGAACGGCAGGTGGAGGCTGGCGTCGGAGTAGCTGCCCATGCCGCCGGTGTTCGGCCCCTCGTCGCCCTCGTAGGCGCGCTTGTGGTCCTGCACGGCGGGCGTCACCCGAAGCTGACCGTTGGCGACGAACGCCTGGACCGTGAACTCCTCGCCGACGAGCCGTTCTTCGAGGACGACGCGGTCGTAGTCGGCGTTCCGGAGGTACTCCTTGGCCTCCTCGGCGGTACACTGGTCGCCGATGACCCGGACGCCCTTGCCGCCGGTGAGGCCGGCGGGCTTGACCGCGAGGTCGCCGTCGTACTCGTCGATGTATTCGCAGGCGGCGTTCATGTCCTCGAACGTCTCGAAGTCCGGACAGCCGGGGATGTCGTGTTCCCGCATGAACCGCCGCTGGAACGCCTTGTCTGTCTCGATACGGGCCTCCTGCTCCTGTGGCCCGAAGGTGTAGATGCCGGCGTCGTCCAGCGCATCGGCGACTCCAGCGGCGAGGGCTGCCTCGGGTCCGATAACCGCCAGCGTGGCGTCGACCTCCCGGGCGTAGGTCGTCACGGCCTTCGGATTGGTCGTGTCGAGTGCCTCGAAGCCGTCGGCGAGAGCGACGATGCCCGGGTTCCGATTGCTAGCACAGGCGTACAGCTCCCCCGGCGAGTCCGCGAGCGAGCGCGCAATCGCGTGTTCCCGGCCACCGCCACCCACGAGCAGCACTGTCTCTGACATACCCGAAGGCCGGATTGGCTCTCACGTAAGTATTGTCTTTTCGCCGGTTTTCGCTGACTGTGGCGGTCGTTTCTGTTCGGGCCCGCTCATGTGCAAGTCGCCGGATGGAGACCGGGAGCTACTTTACCCGACCGTCTGACAGACGGGTACATGTCCCCTCCCCGCCCATTCATCAACCCCGCAACAGGAGAGCTAGACACGACCCAGATCCTCTCGGAGGCCGTTCCGCTCGCGAAGCTCATCGGCGTGTTCGTTGCTGGGAGCCTCCCCCTCTATGCCATCGCGATCTTCGGCGCGGAGAACTCCGCACTGGGTGCATTACTGGCCCTGTTCGGTGATTTCATCCTCGCCGTCGGAGCCGGTGTCGTCCTTATGTACGTCATCGCCCGTGGAATCCGGCTGGCCGGCGAGTGAGTCGTCGCTGCCAGCGTCGCGTTCCTTTTCACCGCGGCGCTCCCAGCCACGGGTATGAGCGACGCCACGGACCCGACGGCCCGAAACCGACTCGACGAGGCGGAAAGCCCGTATCTCCGCCAGCACGCGGACAATCCCGTCAACTGGCAGCCCTGGGACGAGACAGCCCTAGAGGCCGCAGAGGAGCGGGACGTGCCCATCTTCCTCTCTATCGGCTACGCGGCGTGTCACTGGTGTCACGTCATGGAGGAGGAGAGCTTCGAGGACGAGGAAATTGCCGAACAACTCAACGAACACTTCGTCCCGATAAAGGTCGACCGCGAGGAGCGACCGGACCTCGACTCCGTGTACATGAGCATCTGCCAGCAGGTCACCGGCGGCGGCGGGTGGCCGCTGTCGGCTTGGCTCACGCCCGAGGGCGAGCCGTTCTACGTTGGGACGTACTTCCCGCCAGAGGAAAAGCGCGGCCAGCCGGGCTTTGGCGACCTGCTCCAGCGCCTTTCGGACTCGTGGTCGGACCCCGAACAGCGTGAGGAGATGGAAAACCGTGCCCGGCAGTGGACCGAGGCCATCGAGAGCGACCTCGAAGCGACGCCCGCCAACCCAGAGGACCCCGCCGAGGACATCATCCAGACCGCTGGCACGATTGCCCACCGCGGGGCCGACCGACAGGACGGCGGCTGGGGTTCCGGCGGGCCGAAGTTCCCACAGAACGGGCGACTGCACGCACTGCTACGAGCATCCGCCGACGGCGGTCAAGAGGACTATCTCAACGTCGTGGAGGAGACGCTCGACGTGATGGCCGACCGGGGGCTGTACGACCACGTCGGCGGCGGCTTCCACCGCTACGCGACGGACCAGCAGTGGGCGGTCCCGCACTTCGAGAAGATGCTGTACGACAACGCCGAGATTCCCCGTGCCTTCCTCGCCGGCTACCAGGCCATCGGCTCGGAGCGGTACGCCTCGGTCGTCCGGGAGACCTTCGAGTTCGTCCAGCGCGAACTCCAACACCCCGACGGGGGCTTTTTCAGTACGCTCGACGCCGAGAGCGCACCGCCTGATGACCCCGACGGCGAGACCGAAGAAGGGCTGTTCTACGTCTGGACGCCCGAGCAGGTCCGCGACGCCGTCGACGACGAGACGGACGCCGAGATTTTCTGTGACTACTTCGGCGTCACGGAGCGGGGGAACTTCGAGGGGGCGACGGTGCTGGCCGTCCGGAAGCCGGTCGCTGTGCTGGCCGAGGAGTACGACCAGAGCGAAGACGAAATCACGGCGACCCTCCAACGGGCGTTAAACGAGACCTTCGAGGCCAGAAAGAGCCGACCGCGACCGGCCCGCGACGAGAAGGTCCTGGCCGGCTGGAACGGCCTGATGATTCGTGCGCTCGCAGAGGGGGCTATCGTTCTCGACGACCAGTATGCCGACGTGGCCGCCGACGCGCTCTCGTTCGTCCGGGAGCACCTGTGGGACGCCGAGGCGGGGCGGCTCAATCGCCGATACAAGGACGGTGACGTAGCCATCGACGGCTACCTGGAGGACTACGCGTTCCTCGGCCGCGGCGCGCTGACGCTGTTCGAGGCCACCGGCGACATCGAACACCTCGCGTTCGCAATGGACCTCGGACAGGCCATCACGGAGGCGTTCTGGGACGACGAGCAGGGGACCCTGTTTTTCACCCCGACCGGCGGCGAATCGCTGGTCGCACGGCCACAGGAACTGACCGACCAGTCGACGCCGTCCAGCACTGGCGTCGCCGTCGACCTCCTGCTGTCGCTGTCGCATTTCAGCGACGGCGACCGCTTCGAAAGCGTGGCCGAGCGGGTCCTCAGGACCCACGCCGACCGCGTCTCCTCGAACCCGCTCCAGCACGCCTCGCTCACGCTGGCGACGGACACCTACGAGCAGGGCGCGCTGGAACTCACCCTTGTCGGCGATCAGTCGGACTACCCGACGGAGTGGCCGGAGACACTCGCCGAGCGGTACGTTCCGCGCCGTCTGCTGGCCCACCGACCGGCCGACGAGAGTCGCTTCGAGCAGTGGCTCGAAACACTGGAACTGGACGATTCACCGCCGATCTGGGCCGGCCGCGAGCAAGTCGATGAGCGGCCAACGGTGTACGCCTGCCGGAACTTCGCCTGTTCGCCGCCGAAACACGACCTCGGGACGGCGTTAGACTGGGGCGCGGGAACTGACGACGCGGAGTAAGAATCAGGCCATTTCGGCTTCGATTTTGTCGGCGAGATACACCGCGATAGGGACCGGCTCCTCCTCGACGAACCGGGCTATCTCCTCGCCATTGTGTTCGACGACGACGGTCGGGATGAGTTCGATGTCGTACGCCTCGACCTCCGGGCCGGTCTTCGAGCCGTCCTCCTCCTTTTCTACGGGGTAGTGGTGGACCTGTTCGTCGGGTACACCCGCGGCTTTCAGGGCCGCCCCGAAGTCGGGGAGCTGTGCCCGGCAGTCCTTGCACCAGTCGCCGCCCCATATCTTGTACTCGAACTCGTCGGCGTAGCGCGTGAGAATGTCGACAGTGTCGGAGTAGGCGTCTTCGACCCACACCGGATTCGGCTCCATGGTTTCGAGCGTCTGACTCATGACCGGCTATATGTATCCGGGGGGCTTGAAATCCCCGGCCACGGACTCCCCGATTCAGACGGGCTTCAGCGGAAAGAGCCGCGTTTCAGCCGAGGCAAAGACCGGACACGCTACCGGTCGACCGTCACAGTCGTCCGAATGTCCCGCGACGACCGCCCGATCTCGATTGTGTACGTTCCGCTGTCGACCGTCCACCCGGAGTCGGAGGCGTACCGAGAGAACGCGAGATCGTCCAGTGTCAGTGTCACCGTCTGTCGTTCGCCGGCGTCCAACTGCACAGCCGTGAACCCGGCGAGTTCGCGCACGGGGCGGTCAGCGTCCTCGACAGACGGCGGTCGGACGTAAGCCTGAACGACCTCCCGGCCCGGCCTGTCAGCGACGTTCTCGACAGCGACTGCGACGGTCTGCTCCGCTGTAGGTTCGGCATCGCCGTATTCGAATGTCGCATACGAGTGCCCGTGGCCGAACGGGTAGGTCGGGTCAACCTCCGCGTCGTCGAAGTGCCGGTAGCCGACAAAGACGCCCTCGTCGTAGTGGGCTTGTTCGTCGACGCCGGGGTAGCGGCGTTCGGCTCCTGCAGTCGGGTACTGGCTTTCTGGGGCGAACGTCACCGGGAGCCGGCCGCTGGGGTCGCGGTCGCCGTAGAGGACGGTTGCCGCCGCGTCACCGTCCGCCTGTCCGGGGTACCACTGTTCGATGATCGCGGCCACGTCCTCCCGCCAAGGGAGTTCCACGGGGCCGCCAGACCTGACGACGACGACGGTGTTCTCGTTGGCGGCCGCGACGGCCGAGACGAGTTCGTCCTGCCGGCCCGGCAGTTCAAGCGACTCTCGATCACGGGCCTCCGTCGTTGCATCGCGGACAAACACGACGGCGACATCGGCTGCCGCGGCCGCGTCGACAGCGTCCTCAAGCGAGGGGTCCCGTCGGTCGGAGTCCGCGGCCGTCCCGTCGGCATCGTCGTCACCGACGAACGGCAGGAGGTCGAACAGCGAGACGGACTCGATCTGTGGGACGCCAAACGCGGTCGTGACTGCGCCCTCGGCGCGAGATTCGATTCCTTCGGCTGGCGACACCGAGTGGACCGGCGTCGTCTCGGAGGAGCCACCACCGCCGAGTTTCGGCTCGTCGATGTTTGGCCCGATAACAGCTACGTCCGCCCCATCCGCTAGCGGCAGGACGCCGTCGTTGTCGAGCAGTACCGTCCCGCGGGCTGCCACGTCCGACGCAATATCGCGGTGGCGCTGACTGTCGATTTCACCAGCCTCGTCGTCGCTTTCACCGTCTTCGGAAGCAGTCCGGCTGCCGTCAAGTCGCCCGAAGCGATCCATCTGGCCGAGAACCCGCCGGGCCATGTCGTCCAGCCGGTCGGCTGGAACCTGGCCGCTGTCGATGGCCTCCGCGAGCGGGTCACCGAACAGGCCCGCGCGTGTCGCGTCCGGGATGCCGTCCGGCCACTCGAACTCCTCGTCATCCGCGGTGTCGCTATCGCCGGCTTCCGCTGTGCCGGGGGCCGCTACGCCGGGCATCTCCACATCTAGGCCTGCGTTGGCCGCGCCGACAGTACTCTCCAGTCCGTACCAGTCCGAGACGACGTAGCCGTCGAACCCCCACTGGCCTTTGAGCACGTCACCGACGAGGCGCTCGTGGTCACTCATGTGCGTGCCGTTCACTCGGTTGTACGCCGTCATCACCGAGCCGACGCCGGCGTCAACGGCCGAACGGAACGGCGGGAGGTACAGCTCCCGGAGCGTCCGCTCGTCCACCTCGGCGCTGACGGTCGTGCGGTGGGTCTCCTGGTTGTTAGCGACGAAGTGTTTCACCGTGGCGACGACATCAGCGGACTGGATGCCGTCGATAAGGCCGGCTCCGACAGTGCCGGCGTGGACGGGGTCTTCGGAGAGGTATTCGAAATTGCGGCCACACTGCGGGACCCGGATGACGTTCACGCCGGGCGCGAGCAACGCGTCCTGTCCGAGCGCCATCGCTTCGCGGCCCATCGCCGCGCCCTGTCGCCGGGCCAGGTCGGTGTCGAACGTCGCTGCCGTCGCAATCGACGCGGGAAAGGCGGTCGCACGATGGCCCTCTGCTCGGATGCCGAGCGGTCCGTCAACGAGACGAAAGGGTGGAATCCCGGCCTCGTCGACGCCCGAGAGGTACCCTGTCGCCGTGCCCTCCGGATCAGTTGCACCGCGAACGAGCGCGAGTTTCTGTGCGCGGGACAGCCGGGCGAGCAGCGCTTCGATGTGGTCCTCATCAGCCATACCGAAGGTCACGGCCGGGCGGGCCTTAGACTGTCGACTGGCTATGACGCCGACTCGGGCCGTCGCGCGGATTCCGCTCCGAGTCCCGAGACGACGAGTTTCGCGCCGCCGGATCGGCTTTCCGTCATCTCGACGTCCCACCCGTGGGACTTGACGACGTGCTGGACGATTGCCAGTCCGAGGCCGGTCCCCGACTCGGAACTGGTGACGCCGTGCGTGAATATCTCCTCTCGTTTCTCGGGTGGGACGCCGGGTCCGTTGTCGGCGATTGCGAACCCTTCGGGGGTGGTGTCGACGCGTATCGTCACTGCCCTGGCCGCGGCGTCGTCCGACCGCCCGCCCGCGGCTCCGTGCTCCACACTGTTCCGAACCACGTTCTCGAACAGTTGCAGGAGCTGATCACGGTCGCCGACAATCTCCCTGTCGCCGTCGATCTGCAGCGCCGCCTCGCCGGTGTCAACGTGACCCCAGGCCGCCTTCGCCAGCGCCGAAAGCCGTAGCTCGACCCGGTCGGTCGTCTGCTCGTCGCGGGCGAAGGCGAGGACCTCGTCGATGAGGCTACTCATCCGTTCGTGGGCTTTCTCCACACGGTCGAACTCCTCGGGGTCGTTCCGCTCCCGAGCCAGCGCCAGCCGGCCGGAAGCCACGCTCAGCGGGTTCCGCAGGTCGTGTGAGAGGACGGCGGCGAACTGGTCGAGCTGTTGGTTCCGGCGTTCGAGCTCCCGCTGGCGCTCCTTCTGGTCGGTGATTTCGTGGACGAGGAACACGCGCCCGACCAGGGCGTCGCGGGAATCGTACAGCGGGGAGAGCTGCACGTCGAAAAAGCGGTCGCTGTGTTCGATGACGGTCTGCGTTTCCGCTATCTCGTCGTCCAGACAGCGGACCTTTTCGAGTAGCTCGGGCAACGTTTCGAGGGCGTCATCGGCCGACTGCCCGATCACGGACTCGTCCTCGAGGAGCCGACGCCCGGCATCGTTGGCCTCGATTATCGTATCGTTCGTGTCGACGACGAACACGGCGCTGTTGAGCGACTCGACGACCTCGCGGTAGGCGACCGGCGAGATGTCAAGCAGCCGTCCCCTGAAAAACGCCCACGAGAGGACGAGGCCGGTTCCGCCGACCAGCAGTGGCGTGAGCGCGATGTCGGTGTCCGCGAAGGTGCTGACGACGCTGCCGAACCACGGGAGGAACACGGACAGCAGGACCGCGTAGACCTGCTTTCGGTACAGGTCCCCGGAGACGAGCGCGTAGTGGATGATGAGCGCGCTCGAGGCCGCGATGAGCGCGTACGAGTAGACGAGGTGGCCCCAAAACACCGGCCCGAGAGCGAGTTCCCAGCCGTACATGCCCGCGTCGGTCGGGCCGGAGACGCTGTATATCAGCCCGTCGGGGCCGAGCAGGAGCGCGCCGAAGAACGCGATGGGCTCGACGGACAGGAGCGCGTACGTCCGCGGCCCGAGGAACCGCTCTTTCCCGGTGTAGGCCAGCGCGAACACGAACAGACCCCCGACGGCGACGACCACGCCGACGAACACGGTGTGGGCCCAGACCAGCGCCAGTTCGGTGCCGCGGGTGAAGATGCCGGCCGCGACGGATGCGGTCCAGACGACGAGCCCGGCGAGCAACACCGAGAGCGCGGTCCCGCCGGTGTAGTCGCGCCGCCCCCAGGCGTAGACTGACAGCGTCCCGACGACGACGGCCACGACCAGCAGGAGAAAGGCGTAGACGACGAGCAGCGTGGCCATTAGCGTACACTCCGCCCGGACGAGTAAATGGGTTCCGCCGGTTCGAGGGATTTACCCACCCGCTCGGCATACCAGCAGGTATGCCTGTCGACAAGCAGGAGTTCGACGAGATACTGTCGTTCGAACTCCACGAACCTGCGGACATTCTCGACGCCGACAAACTGTACACGATCCCGGAAATCGCCCGTCTCCTGCAGGGGCTCCCGGCAGACGCCGAACTCAGCGAGGCCAACGAATCGGTGTTCATCGACTGGGCCATCCCGTGGATGATCTTTAATCAGGATGCCCTCGTGATCGCCGACCCGCAGGACGACGACGTGGTCGGACTGTACGGTCTTGCCGAGTCATGAATCTCCTTGTCGCCGGCAGCGACCGCGTCGACGCGGGCAAGACCACGTTCAGCGTCGGCCTGCTGGAACGGACCAGCGCCCAGGGGTTCAAGCCCAGGGCGGGCAACAACTACTGGTTCGACCACGACGACTATCAGCGAGCGACGACCGACGGGCGGCTGTACGGCAAGGACGCCAAGCGCCTCGCGGCCGCGTCCCCGGGCGACACGGTCCCCGAGGAGATCAACCCGATTCACCGCCTGTGGCATCCCTCGCCGGGGGCGGAAACTGGCCTCCTCGGCAAGGAGAACCAGCAGTTCGTCGTCGACCGGGTCGGTCGCCCGAGTTCCGAGACGGGCGTCGAGTACGTCGTCAACGGGACCGTCGACCTGCCCGACTCCGTCGCCGACCGGCTCCCGCTGGCCGACGCGCCGCGGGTCACCTCGGTGGCCGATTTCAACGACCTGATGCGCGTGATGCACGTCGAAGCACTGGACTCCCTCGCAGCAGATATCGAGTCGGCCGACCGGGCGGTCGTCGAGTCCTACGGCGACGTGGCCCGGCCGCTGTCAGGTATCGAACCCGACGCCGTGGCCGTCGTCGAACCGGGCCGAGCGCGTATCTACGACGGCGAGCGGTACGCCAAGGCCTGTCAGATTGCCACCGGCGGCCCCGGCGACGGCCAGCTGGAGGAACGGGTGCCGAACGTTGTCGACCTCATCGAGCAGGTCGCGGCAGTACGGCTACCCGCGCTCGACAGCGAACAGCGCAGTGACCCGGCGGCCGTCGCCGATGCCTACGACCACGCCTACGACGCGCTGCTGGCCTGTGCGTTCGACTGAGCGCGGTCAGAACTTCGCGGCTTGCAGCGCCAGTTCGATGTCCTGATACGGCGCGTCGGTAACGCTCGGTCCGTGGCCGGTGTGCATCTCCCCTAGGTCCTCGTCGACAACCGACAGCACCCGGTCGATGCTCTCGACGAGCAGGTCCCGGTCCCCTTCGTCGAGGTCGGTCCGGCCGAAGCTCCCGTTGGCGAAGACGAGGTCGCCGGCGAACAGGACGCCGGCGTCGGCCGAGTAAAAGCAGAGGTGGTCGTTCTTGTGGCCGGGCGTGTGCAGCGCCCGGTAGTCGTGGTCACCGAGCTGTATCGTCTCGTTGTCGTCGATAGCGTGCTCGATGCCGTCTTGCTCCGTGTCGTAGCCGTACACCGGCACGTCGAACGCGTCGACGACGCTGTCGAGGTTCTCGACGTGATCGTAGTGGGTGTGGGTGACAGCAATGGCGTCGATATCGTCGACGCGCTCTTGGACAGACGACACCACGTCGAACTCGTTCCCGACATCGACCAGAACCGTTCGGTCTCCGGTGACGAGGAACACGTTGCTGGTGAAGGCCTGTTGCCCACGGGCGAGATTTTGAATCATTACCCGCCTATTTGCTGTCATGCCGGATGTGGGTATCGTTCTGTCAGCGGTCGAGACGCGCTGCACGCCCGCACCCACAGGGCTATGTACGTGGATATGCAAACGGGGGATAGTAGAACATCATGTCAGATTCGGACCTACCTGTAGTGCTTATCGTCGAAGACGAACCAGACGTTGCCGAGACGTACAAACTGTGGCTGCAACAGGAGTACGAGGTCCGCATGGCACAGAACGGCGACGAGGGCCTAGAGCAACTGGACGCGGATGTCGACGTCGTCTTGCTCGACCGGATGATGCCCGGACTCTCGGGGGACGAAGTGCTGGAGCGCATTCGGGAACGTAATCTGGGCTGTCGGGTGGCGATGGTCACCGCCGTCGAGCCGGACTTCGATATTCTGGAGATGGGCTTTGACGCATATCTCTCGAAGCCGATCCGGAGCGAACAGCTCCACGAAACGGTCGACAATCTGCTGGACCGCTCCGAGTACGACTCCCTGCTACAGGAGTACTACGCGCTCGTCGAGAAGCAGGCAACGCTCGAAGCGACGAAGTCGAGCGCGGAACTGGCGGAGAGCGACCAGTACGACGAACTGACACAGAAAGTCGCGGAGATGCGAGACGATCTCTCGGATACACTCGGTGGCATCGAAGACGACTCCGATTTCATCGCAACGCTTCGCGGACTGAGCAACGATGAAGACAACTGAGCGACAAACAATGTATGATCTCACCTCAGTACTAGAGTTCGATGCGCTCAGTGAGGTCCGGCCAGGATCCAGTATCCTGATCTCCGGCCCGGCAATGAGCGGGAAGGACCGGCTTGCATACGATATTCTCGCCGACGGTCTACGCGAGGGGGACGGCGCGGTGGTCGTGACGACCGGTGACGGCGCAGGCAGCGTCATCGAGGAGTTCCGGTCCCTCGTTCCCGACCTCGACGACTCCCAGCTCGGTGTCATCGACTGTCGCGGCGAGGGTGGCACGGACGAGGAGGCAATCGGCAACGCCCACGCACACCACGTCTCTTCGCCCGGGGACCTCACGGGCATTGGTATCGGCATCACGAAGGCGCTAGAGGGGCTGCACAACGCCGGCAACGAGCAAGGTCGACTGGCCCTCGTCTCGCTGTCGACGATGTTGACCTACACGGACAAGAAGACCGTCTTCAAGTTCTGTCACGTGCTGTCCTCGCGGCTGGACTCCGCGGGCTACATCGGTGTGTTCACCATCGACTCGGGCGCCCATGACGACCAGACCCTGCAGGTCATCAAGCAGGCGTTCGACGGGATGATCGACGTGCGCGACGCCGAGGGTGGCGGCCGAGAGGCCCGCGTGCTTGGCCTCGCCGGCGAGCCGACCGACTGGCAGGACATCTGAGTACGGAGCCATCTACAGGAGGTCCGAACGCCCTGCCGGCCCGGGAAGGAAGTATTTTGCCGCTCCGGGACACCCACCCGATATGGACGTAAAGCTGCTCGAAGCGACAGACGACCCCGAGGATCTCATCTGCAAGGCAGCACGCAACGACTACAGCGACACCTCCGTCGGCAGCCAGTCGTTCGAAGCGACGATGGCTGAGGTCGACGGGGATACCCTCGACGACAAAAAGGAGACGCTCATCGGGCATCTGCTCGACCACGGCCACTTCGGTCCCTTCGAACACGCGCAGGCCACTTTCGCCGTCGAAGGCGTCTCCCGCTCCTGTATGGCTCAGATCACCCGGCACCGACACGTCTCCTTCGACGTGCAGTCGATGCGGTACGTCTCCTTCGACGACGTGGACCCCGAAGCCGTCCGGGAGGGCGAACTGGTCGTGACGCCACCGTCCGCGACGGACCCGGACTGGATCGGCCGGAACCAGCAGAAAGCGAGCGTCTCCGACGAGGAGTTCGAGAAGCGCACGGAGGTATTCAAAGACACCATCGAGCAGGCGGTCGAGTCGTATCAGGAACTGCTCGAACTCGGAATGCCGCCGGAGGACGCCCGGTTCGTGCTGCCGATCGGTACCAAGGTGAACATCGTGATGTCGATGAACGCCCGGATGCTGATGCACGTCGCGGATATGCGAGCCGCGGCGGACGCACAGTGGGAAATCCGGGAGATGACAGAGGAGATGCTTGACCTGGCGGCCGACTGGTGTCCCAAGACCTTCGAGTACTACGAACGGGAGATGAAGGGACGCAAGAACCGGCTCGCACCCTGACGGCGTCGGCCCTTCTCACAGCGGTTCAGGGCAGCCGGCGTTGCTCGTTGGAATCGACAATCGTTGAATCGACCTTGATACTCACAACGGCAATAGCAAGACACAAGTCGTTTTGTTGCGTAACTGGTCGGATTCCAGAGTATCAAAAGACGAAACGAGTACGACACATTCATTACCGCACATCCTAGATGAACAATTGTGTCTTACGAGGTTGAACGTCCCACCCGTCGGTCGGGAACTGCGTCTGATGTGATGTGTGCTGTCGACGATGTCGACGGCCAGCAGCGGTTCGTCATCGCCGATATTGCCCACGATGACACCTGGATTTCGATGGTAGCGGACGAGACCTGTACACTTACAGCCTGGCGATAGCGGACGACCACTGGCTGAAAAGTTTTTGGTGGCTGCTCTGTGACGTTGGAGTATGGAATACGACGATATGCTTGACCGGGCGATGGAGGAAACGCCCGAGATCGACGGCACAAGTGAACGGTTCGAGGTCCCGGACCCGGATGTCCGACAGGAAGGGAACGTCACCGTCTACGAGAACTTCCAGTCGACGTGTTCCCGGCTCGGACGCGAGGACGACCACGTGATGAAGTTCCTCCAGAACGACCTCGGGACGAGCGGCCACATCGACGAGAGCGGTCGGGCACGCCTAACCGGCGAGTTCGACGCCGACCGTATCGAAGCGTCCATCGACGAGTACGTCGACGAGTTCGTCCTCTGCTCGGAGTGTGGACTGCCGGACACGCAACTGGAACGGGAACAGGGTGCGCTGTTGCTCCGCTGTGAGGCGTGTGGCGCACGCTCGGCGACGAGCGAGTAGTTACTGCAGTCCTTTCAGCGTCTGCAAGTCGTTTTCCGTGCGGGTAAAAACAGCGAGCCGATGGCTCGCGTGACAGTTCGGGCAGTGGAACGTCGTGTCGTGTCGCGGCAAATCTGTCGGCGTCGACTCCCAGTCTTTCTTACACTCGGGACAGAGCAATCGCACGTACGCTTCTTCCATGTATGTTACTCACACACATATCCGATGATTAAAAGCCTTGGCGTCTCCCCATCAGTCTGCCTTCACCCGGGCATCAGGCCGGGAGGTCCTCGGCTTCGAGGAGTTCCTTGTATCGGTTTCGGATCGTCACTTCGGAGATGTCGGCGACATCGCTGACCTGACTCTGTGTGACTTTCTCGTTTGTCAGCAACGCAGCGGCGTAGACGGCCGCAGCGGCGATGCCGACCGGCGACTTGCCGGAAAGCATCCCGGACTGACGAGCGCCTTCGACGAGGTCGCGGGCCTGCCGTTGGGTCTCCTCCGAGAGGTCGAGATCCGAGATGAACCGCGGAAGGTAGTGTTCCGGGTCCGCTGGCTGGACTTCGAGGCTGAGTTCCCGGACGATATAGCGGTAGGTCCGTGTGAGCTCCATCTTTTCGACGCGGGAGACGCGGGCCATCTCGTCGAGCGACCGGGGGTTGCCGGCCATGCGAGCGGCCGCGTACAGCGCGGACGTGGCGACGCCCTCGATGGAACGGCCCGGGAGCAGGTCGTCACCGAGCGCTCGGCGGTAGATGACGCTGGCCGTCTCGCGGACGTTCTGGGGAAGCCCCAGTGCAGAGGCCATCCGGTCGATTTCGCCAAGCGCCTGCTTGAGGTTGCGCTCCTTGGAGTCGCGGGTCCGGAACCGCTCGTTCCAGGTGCGGAGCCGTTGCATCTTCTGGCGCTGTTCGCTGGAGAGGGAGCGGCCATACGCGTCCTTGTTCTGCCAGCCGATGTTCGTCGAGAGGCCCTTATCGTGCATCATGTTCGTCGTCGGCGCGCCGACGCGGGACTTGCGATCCTTCTCGGCGGAGTTGAACGCCCGCCATTCCGGTCCGCGGTCAATCTCGTCCTCTTCGATGACCAGTCCACAGTCTTCACAGACTGTTTCGCCGTGCTCGGCGTCGGTAACGACGTTGCCACTGCATTCGGGACAGGTCTCTACAGCCTCCTGTTCCGTCGGTTCGCTTATTTTCTCGTCTCGTTCTCGTGTGCTTGTCCGCGTTGTTGATTCACTCATGATTGGGAGTCCTGTTCTGCCGGGTGCAGAAATTTTAATACTGTTTAGGGAATTGCCTTACCCTATAGTTAGTTCGTAAAGTATATAAATCTTTCGCCGATGTCTCGCTCGAACCGCGATACAACGCCATGATAGGGTTCACCATGGCTCGCTGTAGGGGTATATAATTTTGACGGTCGTCTCCGACTCCCGTGTGTAACGCACAACCGGGAGACTGCAACACCGTGTGACTCTGTCGGTGTACTGCAGAACAACCGCCCGCCTTCCTACGACAGTCACCCCGATTCAGTCGGGAACAGCGAGTGGGTCCCGAAATTACCGGGTCAGTGGGAGTCACAGTGTGGTTCCGCACATCGTGGGGGGGTGATGAGGTGTAAAGAACGATGTTACCAGTCGCCACAGTTTAGTTACATATACATTCCAGATACGTACATCAAGGACGGTGACACCCCGTTTGGGAAGTATCGCGACGAGCGCTCAATCGAGCGAGATCCACGCCAGAAACAGCAGCCCACCCAGTTCCAGTATCGCGACAAACGTCATCGCGCGGCCGGCCACAGGGGCGGCGTTTCGTAACAACACGGCGACCTCCGGATCAAGCACATAGTAGTAGACAGACAGGCAGTTCTCGGCGAGCAACAGGCACCCGAAAACCGTCAGTCCGAGTGCGTGTTTCGAGCCCACCGACAGGTAGTTGCGGGCCCAGACAGACAGCAACGCAAGCAGCACCAGGACGTTGAGCGCGGACGCGACACTTGCCGCGGTCATCCAGACTGCCATCTGTCCCCTCCTATGCCGGCTCGTGGTAAAACTCCATGCTCGATTTCAGCCATTATCACTCGATCTCCGCAATGATTTCTTCGATGGTGTCCCAGTACTGTTCGGTCCTGTCCGTCAGCGTGTAGACGGAGCCGTAGTCGCCGCCGGTGTTGTCGACGACGCCATTGTCCAACAACACGTCGAGGTGATGTCGGACAGTCTTGTAGTCGAGGTCGAGGTCCTCCGCGAGTTGATTGGCATTCCGGGGCCGCCGCTTGAGGGCCTTGAGGATACGGGCTCTGTTTGGCCCCCCACGGGTCCCGGAAAGAACATACCAGAGGACACCCTCCATCACCGGACTCAACTCTTCGGGCACACGTATATCCTCTGGCCAAATCCATGAGGGCTGCCGACGACCGAAGCCCGGGCGGCTATGCATCAGCGGACGCAGCGAGACCCGGTTTGATGCGGCTGAACAAACGGGAGGGGGTCGTCAGAGGAGGGCCGTCCTGGTTTGCTGTCATAACCACGCAAACTGTGGTGTGCGCCGGGCTATGGAAGCAAGACACCGGTGCCATCGACGTTGTCGCCGTTGATGGCGTGAATGTATCCGTTCGAGGCTTCGATGTTCGTTTGGGCGATGGCCGCCTGGCCGCCGTTGAGGACGGTCCCGTCCACATCTATTTGCGCTCCGTTGAGTGTCGGCACCTGGTCGGAGGTAGTGACTGACTCGGCGTCGCGACGGCCCGGTGCCACGTGGTACGTGAGGATTTCGGCGAGGTCGTCTCGTTCCAAGAGTTTGTCCTTGCTAATACCTAAGACGCGCAGCAAGTTTTCGAACGCCGTATTGGTCGGCGCAAACACGGTCAGTTGTCTGTTTCCGTCGAGTGTCGCCACAAGGCCTGCTTCGCTCAGTGCCTCAACCAAAATCGTGAATCGGTCGTCATTCGAGGCAATGTCGGCAATTGTCTCGCCGTCTCTCGGCGGCGCGGCACTCGCGGCACCGACGCACCCGACTGCGACTGCTGTTCCGGCACCGATACTCCGTAGGATACCGCGTCTGGTCCGTTTCATGGAAACGCAAGCGATTTGGAGGGCTGGTGACACTTAACCGGTTTCCGAACTGGGACCCAAATCAGACCATAGTTTCAGACAGTGAATAGGTGACCCTCGGTCGGCACATCGAAAAGCCCGATGCGTGCGCCCGCGTCCAGCCACGCGTGCCCGTACGAAAACGACGCCAGCGCGTTCACGAGGTCGTCGTCGTCTCGAAAGTGACGCCCATCTTCAAGATACGACGACGCCATCTCCTCGCACTCCAGAGCGGCGTCGTACATCGGCGTTCCGTCTGGAGGGGCGACTGATGCCGCGTCAAGTGCTTCGGCAAGCAGTCCCTCGTACCGGTCGGTCTTCTCTTCGAGATCGGCGGCCATACCCACAGCGAGCGGCGGCAGCGGCCTAAGCGTGTCGTCACGGTTCGAGTTCGGCGCACGACAACACAAGCTAAATACGGCCTGGTAGTCTAACTTGGCTAATGACAGAATCGGTCGAACACCGACGACTCATCGTCGCTGGCACGGGCGCAGCAGGACTGACAGCGGCCATCTACGCCGCCAGAAGCAACAACGACCCACTCGTTCTAGAAGGCGATGAACCGGGCGGGCAGCTCACGCTGACCAGCGAAGTCGAGAACTTCCCCGGCTTCCCCGAGGGTCTCTCCGGTCCAGACCTTATCAACAACATGAAAGAGCAGGCCCAGCGCTTCGGCGCTGAACTCGAACACGGTATCGTCGCCGACATCGACGACAGCGAACGGCCGTTCCGCGTGGAACTGTCGAACGGCGACGTCTACACCTGCGACGCCTTCATCGCCGCCTCCGGAGCCAGCGCCCGGACGCTGGGCGTTCCCGGCGAGGACGAACTGATGGGCTATGGTGTCTCGACGTGTGCGACCTGTGACGGCGCGTTCTTCCGCGGCGAGGACATGCTCGTCGTCGGCGGCGGCGACGCGGCCATGGAGGAGGCCCACTTCCTCACGAAGTTCGCCGACACCGTCTACATCGCACACCGCCGCGAGGAGTTCCGCGCCGAGGACTACTGGATCGACCGCGTCCAGCAGAAAGTCGACGCGGGCGAAATCGAGATCATGCGGAACACCGAACTGCTGGAAATGCATGGCTCCCCCGAGGACGGGGTTGACCACGTCACCCTCGCACGGAACGACGAGGGCTATCCCAGCGAGAAGCTCGACGACGACGGGACCGAAACCTTCGACTTCGATGTGGGCGCTGTCTTCATCGCTATCGGCCACACGCCGAACACCGACTATCTCGAAGACACCGGCGTCGAACTGGACGACACCGGCTACATCCAGACCCACGGCGGCACCGGCGGCGACCAGACCGCCACCGACGTCGACGGAATCTTCGGTGCTGGCGACGTGGTCGACTACCACTACCAGCAGGCCGTCACCGCGGCCGGGATGGGCTGTAAGGCCGCCATCGACGCCGACGAGTACCTCGAAGCACAGGCCGAGGCCGCCGCCGAGGCGGAGTCCGAAGCCGCTGCGGAAGCCGACGACTAGGGCACCTCTTTCTCCAGTCCCACATCCACAGACCCTTTAGGATAGCCCCCGGAGTGAACGGCATGGCAACCGACACTGTCACGCTGACTATCGACGACGGCGAGGAGACCGACGAACTCACAGTTCCGAGCGAACTCGTGGATATCCTCCGAGAGTCGCCCGAGGAGACGGACCCGCAGGTCGTCGGCGACATTGCAATGTTCGGCATGACCCAGCGGATTCACAGCGCTGTCCACCACGCGCAGGGCGAGCCGGACGAGCAGATCGTCGCGCTCGAAGAGGAAACCAGCGAGCTGTTCGAGGAGCGCTTCGGCCAGTCCTTCGCCGAACTGACCGGCCACGACCACTAATTCTGCCGGCCAGTTCTCAGAATTGCCAGTGTAGTACCACTCCGTCGTCAAGCCGCTGGACGTCGGCCAGCTCCGGCTCCGGGAAGTCCTCGATGAAGCCGTCGCCGTCGGCCAGCGTCGGCGCGTCCCGGCCGCCGATGACCTTCGGACCGACGTAGACGAACAGGTCGTCGACCAGCGCCTCCTCAAGCAGGCCGAAGATGAGTTCGCCGCCGCCTTCGACCATGAGCTGGTCGATGCCGTCGCCTTCAAGCTTCGCGAGCGTCGTCGTGAGGTCGACACGGTCCTCGCCAGCGGCGATAACGTACGCGCCAGCGTCTTCCATCTCCTCGATGAAGTCCGGCGGCGCGGCTTCGCTGACGAGGAGGTAGGTCTGGGCGCGGTCGTCAAGCACCGTTGCGTCCGGTGGCGTTCGGATGCGGGAGTCGGCGACGACGCGCGCGGGGTTCTCCGGGTCGCCACGCTCGACCCGGGCGGCGCGGCGGTCGGGGTCATCGATAGTCAGTGAGGGGTCGTCGGCGAGAATCGTGCCGACACCGACCATCACGGCGTCGCTGTCGGCCCGAAGCTGGTCGACGCGGTCGAAATCGTCCGGGCCGGAGATGGCGATCTGTTCGCGGCGGCGGGAGGAGAGCTTCCCGTCGACACTCATGGCGGCGTTGACGACGACGTGCATACTCGTTCGTGCCGGTGATACGTCAAACGGCTTTTGGGTTACGTTCGGGAGGAGGTCGTCTCGGGGCGCTTGGAGAGCTTTCGGACGTCGAGTTTCTTGACGGTGCCGTCGGCGGTTTGCAGCTTCAACACCGTCTTGTTCAGTACCAGCTCCGCGACGTCAAGCGTTACTTCGCTGGTCCAGCCCCGGAGTCTGACCATCCCTTCCTCGTCGATTTCAAGGAACGTCCGCGGCTTGCGCTGGGTGCCCATCGTCCACTCCTCGTCGCCGACAGAGAGTTCCTGCCCGCCGCTTTCCGTCCAGCGGAACACGCAGGCGAACTGCTCGCGGGGTTGGTCGGCGCGGTCGTGATCGACCCGCGTCCACTGCTCGAAGTCGACGCCGAAATGGGCGGCCCACAGTTCCAGATACTCGAAGTCGAACTTCTTTTTGCCGTCGTTGTTCCGACCGCTCCGCCAGATGACGTGAGCCGCAGATGGTTTCGACCCGAACAGACTGCCCATAGTCAGGACCTCCGGTATCCGCGTTCGGTATCAGGTCCGATATTTTCCTTCCCGGTTAGCTTGACAGGCCCAGTAACGAGAAATTCAGCCGTCTGGAACACACTAACTCGGTCAGAGAGCATACACTGAGAGATTGCAGTATCACAAATAAGAATTTTGGGCGATTTCAAACAGGTTGTCGACGGCCGTGCCCGCGAGGGCCGGCCGAAAACGCTTTTGAGTGCGCCCACCGAACCGTCGGTCGATGTCTCTCGAAGACCATGCCGAGGAGCTCGCCTCCGACCTCGGTGTTGACAAAGAGGAGGTCACACGCGACCTAAAGAACCTCGTGAACTACTCCGTCCCCATGGACGAGGCCAAGCAGAGCCTCAGGCGGAAGTACGGCGACGGCAGCTCGGGCGGCGACGCCACGCCGTCGAGCAAGGCCATCAGCGAGGTCTCGACCGACGACTCGAACGTGACGGTCACCGCCGTGGTGCTCACGTCGGGTCGCCGGTCCATCCAGTACAACGGGGAACAGCACGTCATCCGCGAGGGCGAACTCGCCGACGAGACGGGGAAGATATCCTACACCGCGTGGGACGGTTTCTCCGGCGATCTCGAACCCGGCCAGACGGTCCGGCTCGGAAACGCTGGTGTCCGCGAGTGGGACGGCCAGCCGGAACTCAATCTGGGTGACAGCACCGACCCCGAGGTCGTCGACGAAACCCTCGACATCGACTACGATGTCGGCGGCCGCGCTGCGCTGCAGGACCTCGCACCGGGCGACCGCGGCATCAGTGCCGAGGTGCAAGTGCTGGAGTGCGAGCAGAAAGTTATCGACGGCCGCGACGGCGAGACGACGATTCTCAGCGGCGTCCTCGGCGACGAGAGCGGCCGGCTCCCGTTCACCGACTGGGAGCCCCACGACGAAATCGAAGAAGGGGCGTCCGTGCGCTTAGACGAGACGTTTGTCCGTGAGTTCCGCGGCGCGCCATCGGTGAACGTCTCCGAGTTCTCGACCGTGACCGCGCTGGACCGCACGGTCGAGGTGGCCGAAGACGCACCGCGGCTGTCCATCCGCGAGGCCGTCGAGAGCGGCGGCCTGTTCGACGTGGAACTGGCTGGCAACGTCATCGAGGTCCGGGACGGCTCTGGCCTCATCGAGCGGTGCCCGGAGTGTGGCCGTGTCATCCAGAACGGCCAGTGTCGCTCCCACGGCGCGGTCGAGGGCGAGGACGACCTGCGGACGAAGGCGATTCTCGACGACGGGACCGCCACCGTCACCGCGGTGCTTGACGCCGAACTGACCGCCAGAGTCTACGGCGGTGACCTCGACGACGCCCGCGAGCACGCCCGCGACGCCATGGACAAGGAAGTCGTCGCCGACCGCATCAGCGATCGCATCGTCGGCCGCGAGTTCGTCGTCCGCGGGTCGCTGTCGGTCGACGAGTACGGCGCGAACCTCACCGCCTCGACATTTACCGAGGCAGACGACGACCCGGCAGCGCGTGCGCAGACCCTTCTACAGGAGGCAGACACATGAGCGAATCCGGAGACGGCGGCCCCGGCCGCCGTGAAGTCGCCCACCGGCTGTTCGCCGCGGAGTTCGACGACGCCGACTTCTCGTACTCTGAGTCCGACGAGGAGCGGGCCCCGAACTACGTCGTCACGCCGACCGGCGCGCGTGTCAACCGCCTGTTCCTCGTCGGTGTCCTCACCGAACTCGAACAGGTCAACGACGACGTGCTTCGGGCCCGCGTGGTCGACCCGACCGGCCCGTTTGTCATCTATGCTGGCCAGTATCAGCCCGACGAACTGGCCTTCCTCGAAGCCGCCGACCCGCCGATGTTTGTCGCCGTCACGGGCAAGGCCCGCACCTTCCAGCCCGACGACAGCGACCGGGTGTTCACCTCGGTCCGGCCCGAGAGCATCAGCGAGGTCGACGCGGACACCCGGGACCGCTGGGTCGTGCAGGCCGCCGAGCAGACCGTCTCGCGCATCGGACAGTTGGCCAGTGCGAAGCAGGCCGGTCTGGCCGGCGACGACCTCCGCCTCGCGCTGCTCGACCGGGGTGTCGGCGAGAGCGCTGCGGCCGGCATCACGCTCGCGCTGGACCACTACGGCACCACCGGCGACTACCTCGATGCACTTCGAACGACAGCGCTTGACGCCGCTCGCGTCGTCGCTGGCGACACGGACGAAGCGGAGGGGCTGTCGCTGTCACCGGGGGACGGGACCGACGACCCGATTCCGCTGCTTGCCTCCCTCGACCTCGATACTGCCCTTTCGACGCCGGAGACGACCGACGAAGACATCAGCGCGTCAGCCGAATCAGGGTCGCCATCGGAGGGAGCGACCGACGACGGAGACGTGACCGAGCCGAGCGCACAGACGGCCGCAACGCCAGATAGCGAACCGGCGACGGCCGACGTGGCCGACGCGGCCGAGACAGGTGCGCCCGCAGACGCCGCCGACGCCGAGCCGGCCCCAGAGTCAGCCGGTGCGCCGGCCGGCGACGAATCGCCCGAGCCGGACGCTGACGCGGCCACCAGCAACGCTCCCGCCGAGACCCCCGAAACCGCAACCGACGCAGCGGCGGACGAGACCACCGCAGACGACTCCGCAAGCGAGGACGCCTCGACGCCCGCATCGAGTGAGTCCGTGGACGAGGCGACGACGTCGGGCGAGCCATCGACCGACGCGACGCCGGGGGACGTGCCTGACGCGTCGTCGGAACCCGACGATGACCTCGGCGACTTCGATACCGAGTTCGAACTGGATGCAGACGAGCGCGAAGAGATAGAACAGGAGTACGGTACGGACTTCCAGAGCGGGACCGAGGTCGACGAGCCCGGCGCGGCCGACATCGAGACACCGGATCCCGAGGAACTGGCCGACGCGGCCGAGACAGGTGCGCCCGCCGACGCCGCCGACGCCGAGCCGGCCCCAGAGTCGGCCGGTGCGCCGGCCGGCGACGAATCGCCCGAGCCGGACGCCGACGCGGCCACCAGCGACGCCCCCGCCGAGACGCCCGAAACCGCGACCGATGCGTCGGCGGACGAGACTACCGCCGGCGAGGCCGCGAGCGAGGACGCCGCCGAGGATGTGGACCTCGAAGACGCCGCTATGGAAGTCATGGACGAACTCGACGACGGCAGCGGGGCCGACCGCGAGGAACTCCGGTCGACGGTCGCGGGCCGGTACGGCGCGGACGCCGACGCCGTCGAAGACGCCATCCAGGACGCCCTGATGGGCGGTCGCTGCTACGAGCCTGAGGACGGGAAGCTCAAGCCAATATAACCGAAGGACGGCTCATGGCCGGTTCCGGGAGCGCTCTGGAACCGAGCCGCGGTGCTTTTCTCGCCCGACGGCTAACACAGGAGCGATGCGCGTCGAACCGCTCCCCGGCGTTCCAGCGGCCACCGTCGATACTGACGGCGAGCGGTTGCTGGCGGTGGCCGACTACCACGCCGGCATCGAAGCGGGCCTCAGATACGAGGGCGTCGAACTCCAGTCGGCCGCCGCGGCCCGTCGGGAGCGGTTGCTGGTGTGTCTGGACCGCGCCCGTGCTGACCGCCTCGTAGTCGTCGGCGATCTGGGCCACGCTATCGGCGATCCGTTCGATGACGAACGGGGGGAGCTTGAAACGCTGTTCGGTGCCCTCGACATACCTGTAACGCTGGTGAAAGGGAATCACGACGGCGGGCTGGAGTCCGTCCTGACCGACTTCGACGCCGATATCGAAGTGACGCCGGGACATGGCACGCGTATTGGTTCGGTCGGGTTCGCCCACGGCCACACCTGGCCTGCGCCGGATGTACTCGAATCCAACGTCGTCTGTGTCGGCCACGAACACCCGGTCGTCCGACTTGAGGACAGCGTCGGCGGCACACAGAAGGAGCGCGCCTGGCTCCGCGGCTCGCTGGTGGCCGACCCCTTTGCCGAGCAGTTCGGCCAGCCGCTCGATGACGCTCCTGATATTGTGGTCTTCCCAGCGTTTAACGACCGCTCCGGCGGGACATGGGTCAACGTCGACGGGCAGGAGTTCCTCGCTCCGTTCCTGCCCGAGGGGCTGGCGGACGCCGAAGCGTTCCTCCTCGATGGCACGCGGTTAGGGGCCTACCAGCAGGTCTGAGCCGACTGTCTGTCAACCTATTCTTCCGAAAGCCCCGCTTCGAGTTCGTCGACAAGTTCGGTGTTGCCGAGGAACGTCGGCGTCCGGTCGTGGATACCATCCGGTTCGACAGCGAGTAACGACTGCGAGCCATCGCTGGAAGCGCCACCGGCCGCCTCGACGAGGTATGCGAGTGGGGCCGATTCGAAGTGGACCCGGAGTTTCCCGTTCGGATACCCCGTCGTCGCCGGATAGCCGAACAGCCCGCCGTACTCGAGGACCTGCGCCAGATCGGCGACAGTCGCCCCACCGTAGCGGAGCTTCAGGTCCCGCTCGAAGGACTGCGCGATGGCGTTGAACTCGTCGGTTCGCTCGCCGGTCTTACCCGCGAGACCGACAACTGTCGCCTCCGCCGGCAGTTCGAACTGTCCCCAGCGCTCGCTGTGCCCGTCCCGGAGGAGGTGCTCCTGAACGACATCGCGGTCGGACCGGGCGATAGTTAGCGTCGTGTACGGGCCGTACAGCACCATCAGCGACGCGACCATTTCCCGACCTGCCGCGGGGAGTTCGGCGTCGTAGACCCCGATTATTGTCCCCACGGAGTTGTTCGAGGCGAGGTTCGAGGAGCCATCGAGCGGGTCGATAGCGATACTGTAGCCATCGCCGCAGTCGACCACGTCGCTGCGCTCCTCGCTCGCGTACGCACCGATGCCGTCGATGTACGCGAGCGCGTCGAAAAACAGGTCGTCGGCCCACACGTCGCCACCGACCTGTTGTTCCCCGCTCGGGTTCTCGCCGGCGGCTCTGTTGGCGTAGTTCGCCAGATTCCCACTGACGTAATGTGCCGTATCCTTCACCGCTCGTTCGATTTCATCGAGCGTGTTCACGGGCCATCACCGGTCGCAGTTGCACAGGTGTCAGTCATGGTTTCACATGTCTCTGTGCAACGACATAAGGCTGTACCCGCCACGCCCCTGCAACGCCCGCAATGCCCTGGTTACCGACGGGGGACGAGAGAATGTGACACAACGTGTTTAACCCGGTGTAGTCGCTAGAGAGGGGCGATGACTGACGGGGTCGCTCGCGGCGATGACGCCTTTACTGCACTCGGTCCGGCCGTCCGCAGTGCGCTCTCAGAGCGCGGCTTCACGACGCCGACTGACCCACAGCGAAAGGCGATTCCGACCCTGGCTGACGGGCGGGACGCGCTGGTGGTCGCACCGACCGGTACCGGTAAAACAGAGACGGCGATGTTGCCGGTCTTCGACGCATTAGCACAGTCCGAGGACCGTTTTGGCATCGGCGCGCTGTATATCACGCCGCTTCGGGCGCTCAACCGCGACATGCGCCAGCGCCTCGACTGGTGGGGCGAAACGCTCGGCCTCGAAGTGGACGTTCGCCATGGCGACACGACGGACTACCAGCGCCAGAAGCAGGCCGACGACCCGCCGGACGTGCTCGTAACCACGCCCGAGACGCTTCAGGCGATGCTTACCGGGTCGAAGCTCCGGACGGCGCTCGAAGACGTGGAACATATCGTTATCGACGAGGTGCACGAACTCGCCGCGGCCAAGCGAGGTGCGCAGTTGACCATCGGACTCGAACGGCTCCGAGAACTGTCCGGGCAGTTCCAGCGCATCGGACTCTCGGCGACTGTCGGCGACCCACACGAGGTCGGCCGGTTTCTCACTGGCGGCCGGACGTGTGCCATCGTGGAAGTGGACATCGGCAGTCGACTGGACATCGAGGTGGTCCGGCCCCAGATTACCGACCGTGACGAAGAGCTGTCGAGTACACTCGTCACCGACGCCGGGACGGCCAGCCACGTTCGGTATATCGCGGATCTCATCGGCGAGCACGAGTCTGTCCTGCTATTTGTCAATACCCGGCAGACAGCGGAGGCACTGGGCTCGCGGTTCAAGGAACTGGGAACCGACCTCGGCGTCCATCACGGCTCGCTGTCGAAAGAAGCGCGAATCGACGTGGAGGACCGGTTCAAAGCCGGCGACCTCGACGCCCTGCTGTGTACCTCTTCGATGGAATTGGGTATCGACGTGGGCCACGTCGACCACGTCGTCCAGTACGGCAGCCCCCGGCAAGTGTCCCGCCTCGTCCAGCGGGTCGGCCGCGCCGGCCACCGGCGCGATCTCGTCTCCTCGGGGACGGTTGTCACCACCGACACCGACGACACGCTGGAGGCGCTGGCGATTGCGAGACAGGCCGAAGCTGGCGACGTCGAACCGGCCGAAATCCACGACGGCAGCCTCGATACCGTTGCCAACCAGATCGCCGGGCTGGTGATGGACACCGGCGAAATCCGGGCGATGCGGGCCTTCGAGATACTGACCCGCGCGTACCCGTTTCGTGATCTCGGCGAGACCCAGTTCAAGCAGGTCGTCGAAGAACTCGCGGCGAACAACGTCATCTGGCTGGACGAGGACCGGGACACTCTGGAGAAGCGGCGCGGGACCTGGCAGTACTTCTATCAGAACCTCTCGATGATCCCCGACGAGGCCACCTACGACGTGGAGGACGTGGCCTCGGGCCAGCAGGTCGGAACCCTCGATGAGAAGTTCGTCGTCAACTTCGCCACGCCGGGCGAGGTGTTCGTCCAGCGCGGGGAGATGTGGCGCATCACGAACATCGACGAGGAGGAAGAGGTCGTGACCGTCTCGCCCATCGAGGACCCCGCCGGCGAGGTCCCCTCGTGGGTCGGCCAGGAGATTCCGGTTCCAAGAGCTGTCGCCGCAGAGGTCGGTGAACTCCGCCGCGTGGCTGGTCGACAGCTACAGGACGGAGCCGAGACTGACGCCGTCGCCAGAGACGTAGCGACTCGCTACGCCGCCGGCCCCGAGACTGTCGCCGACGGCCTCTCGCAGGTCGAGAACCACGAGGGGCCGATCCCCGACGACACGACTATTCTGGTTGAGTTCCACGGCCGAGAGGTCATCATCAACGCCTGCTACGGCCACAAAATAAACGAGACGCTGGGCCGGGTACTCTCTGCGCTGCTCGGCCAGCGAGCGGGCGAATCAGTCGCGATGGAGGTCGACCCCTACCGGATCACGCTCGAAGTCCCGCGGCGCATCACCGCCGGCGACGTCATCGAGGTCATCGAGGATACTGACCCCGACCACCTGCCCGCTCTCGTCGAACTGAGCCTCAAGAACGCCGACGCGCTGAAGTTCAAACTGGCGCAGGTGGCGACGAAGTTCGGCTCACTCAAGCGCTGGCGGGGCCGCGGGTCGACGGATTTCGGCCGCGACCGTCTGCTCGCTGCGCTGGAGGACACGCCGATGTACGACGAAGCCCTCCGAGAGGTACGCCACGAGGACCTCGCCATCGGGGCGACGGCTGACCTCCTCCGGGACATCCAGCGCGGTGACGTAGCCCTCGAAACGGTGGGCGAGCAAACGCCAATCGGGACCGGCGGGAGCGCCTCCGGGCGAGAACTCCTCTCGCCGGAGAACGCCGACGCGAGCGTCATCAAGACGGTCAAGGAACGAATCCAGAGTGACCGTGTCATCCTCATGTGTTTACACTGCAAGGAGTGGGACCGAAAACAGCAGGTCAAGCGTGTGCGCGACCAGCCGTCGTGTCCACACTGTGGCTCGACCCGCATCGCCGCGCTGAATCCCTGGGCCGACGAAGTCGTTTCGGCCGTCCGGACCGATGACAAGGACGACGAGCAGGAGAAGATGACCGAACGAGCCTATCGCTCGGCCTCGCTGGTCCAGAGTCACGGGAAGCGAGCGGTGGTCGCGCTGGCGGCCCGCGGCGTCGGTCCGCACAACGCCGCCCGCATCATCAACCGTCTGCGGGAGGACGAAGACGAGTTCTATCGGGACATCCTCCGACAGGAGCGGGAGTACGCCCGCACCCAGTCATTCTGGGGTTGACGGCCAGCGGACGCCGGCAGTTTAGCTCAATTCCCGGATCGCTTCCGCGAGTCGCGGCTCGATAGCAGCAGGATCAGGCGCTTCTATCGTGAGTTTCGTGTGTCGCTCGTCGGCGTCGGTCATCTCCGAGAGCAGTCCGGCGCTGCGGTCGACCTCCAGATACACCGTGAGATGGCTGTCGTCGAACACTGGAACGACTTCCACCTCGTCGACCTGGTCCGCGAACTCGCCGCGCTGTGGCCGAAACTCGAACTCCTGAACGAAGTTCGTCGAGGCGGTAAACAGACTCCCGGCTGTGGCCTCGCAGGCAGAGGCATAGAGCGAGAAGCCAAGCGAATCGAGCGCGTCGAACACTACCTGCGTGCGCTGTGTCGGTTCGACCTCGATGTAGTCCTCGTCACCGGGGTCGACCGCCATCGAGATGTCGAGGCCAGTCTCGATTTCAACGGCCGTCGAGCGTGTGGTCACTGGTGTCTCCCGGGGAACATCGATAGTAGTCTCGAAACGGCGTTCCTCGCCCGCTTCGATGGTGAACGGCTCGGTGAGTTGCCACTGGTCGATGATGGCGTCCTTGTACCCCTCGTCGGACCTGTACTCAGTTTCCAGCGCGAAGTAGATCGCGTCGATATCCTGGTCCGTCGATCCGCCCTCAACGTGAACTTCGGCACGGACGGCCTCACCGGCTCTGACAGAATCTGTCGGCAACACCGTGTCCACCGTAGCAGACCCGATGCCGATTCTGGAAAGCACGTCTTTCATTGGTAGTGTGCAATTCAGCCGTCATGTGATATAAAGTTCAGGGCGATACGGAGCGAAGAAATTGTCTGTCGACGGATACAGACATTTCTGCGCGTGGCGGCCCGTCAGCACACAGGGTCGTCGATACCGACCGGTATCTGCGACAGTTGTCCAATCGATCAGCTATCAGGGGCATCCTGACCGAGTATGACCAGCCCTGCTATGTTGTTATCCAGGTCAGTCAGGGAGTGAGCGCGGAACTCGTATGGCTGTCGCTGACCGCTGTCGAGTCGGAGGCTGGCCGTGACAGTCGTTCGGCCAGTACGGAGTGCGTCGTCAACCGCGTCAGTAATCATCTCCCGCTCGTTGTCAGGAAACAAGTCAGTGATCGGCGTTCCGACGGCTGTTTGTTCAGTGTGGCCAGTAGCCTCGAGTGCGCGGCGGTTACAGTGCTTGAGGCTGCCATGAGTATCGGTAACGAACAGTGGCTCATCGAGCGTATCAAGCGCTTGCTGAATGACGGCCCGTTCTTCGCGTAACTTCTGCTCACGGGCGTGCCGTTCGGTGATGTCGGTAAACGCGACGACGAGTTGCTCAACCTCACCGTCTCTGATGATCGGCGTGGTGTTGACTTCGTGAACGACCTCGCCGACCGGATGGGTAAGGGTCACCGTATATGAAATCGTCTCTCGCATGTCGACGCATGTCCGATACGCGCCGACGACCGCTCTGGCATTCTCGTCTCCAAGTGCCTCCTGCGGGGTCTTACCGATAAGTTCCGACTCTGAAAGTCCGGTGAACTCCTGAACCCGTGAGTTACACCGACGGAAGCGAAACCCGTCTTGCTCGACATCAACAAGCAGGAGTCCGTTCCGAGCGTTCTCGAAAACAGCGGCGTACTCCTCTTTCGTCTCGCGTAGCTGTTTTTCTGAGTGATAGCGAGTGACAGCGTTGTTGATACGGTTGGCCAGTAGTTCGTACTGATCGGTTCCGGATTGTTTCTGCAGGTAGTCAGTTGCGCCGGCAGAGATCGCATCGCTTGCGATCTCTTCGCTGCCTCGGCCAGTAAACAGGATGAACGGGAGCTTGGAGTGTTCCGCCCGGACGGCCTCTAAAAACTCAAGTCCGTCAATACCGGGCATCTCAAAGTCGGAAACGATGCAGTCAGGGGAGAAATCGTCGAGTAGCTGTAGGCCCTCTGTCGCGCTTGCGGCAGTCTCCACGTTGAACCGACTGTCCTTGCGTTCGAGGAGGTCGGCGGTCAGACTGGCAAGCCCCTTGTCGTCATCAACGTGTAGAATGTCAACGCCCCCCATATTCTCTGCTTGGACTGTACGGGATTATTTCTTTCTATCAGCTAGGTCACACTCACAATCCGGAAACCGCCGCAAAGACAGCGCACTCTGTTGCACTGGTCGTGCTATGTTGTGGCTGAGTATCATTGCATCTACTGACCAAAGCCAGTGTGTTTGACACTATCCGGGTCACTCAAACCGCTCGGGGCACAAAGGGGAGCATGACCGAGTGGCGTGACGCGTCGGCTCCCGCCTGTCCGGAGTGTGGTGAGTCGCTGGAACCCACAGCGATGGCCTGCCAACACTGTGACGCGTCGCTGCTCACCGACGAACAGGCCGAAATGCTCGACGAGCGTCTGACCGAGACGCTGGAGGCGATGGACTCCGGTGCGCCGACGTGGGCAGTCACGCTCACTGGCCTCTCGCTTGGAATCGCCATTGCGCCGCTCGTGCTGTACGCCGTCGTCATTCTCGTCGGCACTCTCTCGCTTCCCGTGGCCCTCGGCGTCCTGCTGGCCGGCTGGCTCTGCCCGGCCGCGTATCTCTCTCGGCTCCGCAACCCCAGCGAGGTGCTGGCCCGCGGACTGTACCTCGTCGTCGCCGGTGTAGGCGTCGTCGTACTCGTAGTGGGATATGAAGTCTTCCTGTCAGATGGCCCATCAGTCGTCTCCGAGCAGACTGCGCTCGTGTCGCTCGGTCTGGCGATTCCGGCGGCACTGGGCGCACTCATCGCGCGTCGCGCCGCCCGCCGGGCAGACCGGCAGGCCCGTGGCGAGCCGGGACCGCTGCACGAGCGGTTCGGCCCCGACGACGACGAGCCGGAGAACTGAAAACGCCTAAGCGGGCCGCCCGTGTCCACCCGTGCATGCGACTGGAGGAGTACTGGGGCATCGGCCCGAAGACGTCCGAACTGCTCACCGAGGAGCTGGGCGTCGAGCGGGCCATCGAGGCCATCGAGTCGGCGGACACACGAGCGCTAACCACGGCCGGCCTCTCCCGGGGGCGCGCGACGCGCATCCTCCGGCGGGCGACCGGGGCCGAATCGATGGACTTGCTCGCCACCAGAGACACCCGCGACGTGTACAAAGAACTGCTCGACCTCGCCGAAGAGTACGCGGTCACGGCGGATGCGGCCGACAGCATCCGGGTGCTGACGCCGCTACCGACCCGCGAGGCGATGGACGAGCGGCTGGACGACGTACTCGAAGCGCGGGACACGTGGGCTGGCCTCGCCGACGAGGACCAGCGGGCCGTCCTCGACGCCTTTGCTGCCTTCGACGCGGACGGAGGGGAACTGGCCGCGGTCGACGTGGCGCTTGCCCTCCGGGACACCGGCATCGAGAACGGAGTGTTCGAGCCGCTAGCGGCCATCGACGGCGAGTCCCTGTCGGCGGGCCGGGCAGCACTCGCCGGCCTCGCGGGCGACAGCGAGTCCGTCGGCGAAGGGGCCGACGAGGAACTCGACCGCCTGCGCGACCAGCTGGGGCAAATCGAAGACCTCGCGGCCGCCTCGATGGAGGTCGTCGAGGCCGTACAGGAGGGCGCGCGGCGGCCCGACGAGTTCCAGGACGCGCTCGTCCGCCACGTCACGACCGAGACAGGTATCGACGCCGCCAGAGTCCGAGACGCGATGCCACGAGAGGCGACCGACGCGCGTGACTTCGTCGACGTGGCGCTCAGGGAGCTTCGGACCACGCTGCGAAGCGACGTGCAAGACCGTGAGCAGGCGGTCGCCGACCGGCTGGAAGACGACCTCTCCGACGCCCGCGAGGACATCGACGCCGCGGTCGAGGCGGTGGACGACATCGCCTTCTCCGTCTCGCTCGCCCGCTTTGCCATCGCGTTCGACCTGACACGGCCCAGCTTCGTCGAGGACCGCAAGACTATCGCAGTCAAGCGCGCTCGGAACCTCAGTATCGCCGACGCCGAGAGCGTCCAGCCGGTTACCTACGCTATCGGCGACCACGCGCTGGAGCTGGACCGGGCGAACCAGCCGCCCAGCGGCGACCGCGTGGCCGTCCTGACTGGCGCGAACTCCGGCGGGAAGACGACCCTGCTGGAGACGCTGTGTCAGGTGCAACTGCTGGCCCAGATGGGGCTGCCGGTCCCCGCCGAGGCCGCCGAGGTGGGCGTCGTCGATACCGTCGTGTTCCACCGCCGGCACGCCTCGTTCAACGCCGGCGTCCTCGAATCGACGCTGCGCTCGGTCGTGCCGCCGCTGACCGAGAGCGACCGGACGCTGATGCTCGTCGACGAGTTCGAGGCCATCACCGAACCCGGCTCCGCCGCCGACCTGCTGCACGGGCTGGTGACCCTGACCGTCGACCGCGACGCCCTCGGCGTGTTCGTCACCCATCTCGCGGAGGACCTCGAACCCCTGCCCACCGAGGCCCGCGTCGACGGCATCTTCGCTGAGGGGTTGAATCAAGAGCTTGAACTCCAAGTGGACTATCAGCCCCGCTTTGGCACTGTCGGGAAGTCCACCCCGGAGTTCATCGTCTCCCGACTGGTTGCGAACTCGAACGACCCTGTCGAGCGAAACGGGTTCGAGACACTCGCCACAGCCGTCGGCGAAGAGGCGGTTCAGCGGACGCTTTCCGACGCGCTCTGGACCGACGAGTAGCGCAGCGCGGTTACGACAGCGACCTGGCGACGACTTGCTCCTCCCCTTCGACTGCTTCGGCGACGGTAGCCAGAAGCTGCCGAACCTCTCGGCGATTGTACCACCTGATGATCGGTGCGAGGAGAGTCTCTGGGAGTGGTCCCGGAACCTCGTAGTCGGCCGCGTAGGTGAGGCGCGTGCCGCCGTCCTCGGGTTCGAACCGCCAGGCGATGCGCCCCGTCAGGTCACCACGCATCTCGTAGACGATTCGCTCCGGCGGTTCGTACATCGACGCTCGAACTTCGCCGGTAAACGTGAGTCCGAACATCGTGTACTCGTAGGCAGCGCGGTTCCCACCGTTTGGCAGGCGCTCGATGCGGTCGGCACGCGTCAGGCTCGGCGTGACGGTCGCCTGATTCGACGGCTCGTCCATGAACACGAACACCGTCTCGACTGGCGCATCGAGCCAGCGGTCGTCGGAGGTGTGGACCGTCATATGTGGCAGTTCGCGCTCCAGTATCTTACAGGCTCGGCCACACAGACCAGCAGACCAGTCCGGGATCAGAATACTTCGACCGGTCCCGGCGGCTACAGCCGGCGAGTGCGGCGTGACTGTACTCGGCTCTTCGAGTCGCGTCGCCGCCTACCGATGACAGCGGCGAGGTATCGTCGGTCCATAGATCTGGACTTCCCGGCAGGAGTCGAACCTGCGCCGGGCGAAGGCCCGGATCCGTCTGGAACGTTCGGGAAGGCAGTGACGAGGCGGTGCTTACGCGTCACCGGTCACGTCGACGCGGTTGACCGCCATCACGCCGAACCCCTCTTGGAGGAGTTCAGTGCGGCCATCGACAGTGTTCTGTTCGTCGTTGACCCGCAGTGTCAGCGACACGTCGGCGTCGACCCGGATGTCGGTCCAGGTGGGCCGCACGCTGGTCACGCGGTCGACGGCCACGTCTTCGACGCCGTCGACGGCCGCGAGGACGTCGGCGACACCGGCTTCGAGGGTCTCGGACCCGCCACGCGGAACGCGCAGTGATACGTCGGCCGATACCTCGGTCGGGGGGGTCGCCTGCAGCGACATAACGCCGACGGCCGGAGTCGAACCGGGCCGAGAGGGCACTCACCAATCGAGTCGCGTCGGTCGGGGGCTGCGCGGGTGGCGGGCGCGTGCGTCCGGCTTGGAGCGGCCGGTGACGGATTCCCACACCGGGGCGGTGGGGAACCCGAGGGCTGGACAGCGAGATAGCTACACGATGCAGTGCAGGCTCAGGGCCGAGTGGGGACATACCGGCAGACCACACTGACCGGCGCAGGCCTCTCAGACGGAGCAGTCGAGCGGTGGGTGGAGTCCTGCTGCTCGACAGTGAGCCAAATCGAATCGCCGCCGCAGTGCGGCGTCCGTGAGTGGGACGCCGGTCCCACGGGGGCGAACTAGTCTATGGTGCCACGGGCGGAATTTTCACCGAGCGGGTGTCCGCGGCGGCCCGTTCCCCGATAAGGGATGCATACTCGACCGTAGCGTCGAGGCTACGTTCGATGGCCGACCGCCCGCTGTATAGCCAGCGAGCGAACGACGTTGGTGCGGGAACGGGAATTGCGTAGGTCATGGGTCACCACGTCGGTGAAAGCGACGTACATACGACCAGAACCGGTGATATATTAAATCTGTTTCAGACATGATAGCAGATAACAACCTTCAGCGGTTACTGCTACGGCTGCAACCGACAGCACGATGTCAGTCGGCCGCTGCTGGCTGTTTCGGTGCGGCCGGTTCGTCAGGATTCGGCTCGCCGTGTGAAGCCGTGCCCGCCAGCGTCCGCGTGGAGTTCCCCACGACGAGCAGACTGCTCGCCGTCATTGCCAGGGCCGCAAACAGTGGGTTCAGGACGCCGAGCAGCGCGAGTGGGAGGGCAACGGCGTTGTAACAGAACGCCCACGCGAGGTTCTGACGGACCCGCGTACGGGTCGCGGCCGTCACCGCGAAGACGTCAGGGACGGCCCGCAGGTCGTCCGTCGTCACGACTGCATCAGCCGCGTCGGCAGCCAGCGACGTGCCCGACGCCATGGCGATGCCAACGTCAGCAGTTGCGAGTGCCGGGGCATCGTTGCTCCCGTCACCGACCATCGCGACGGTCCCGCGGGACTGCAGTCGCTCGACGACCTCGGCTTTCGCCTCGGGCGGAACGCCAGCGAACACCTCGTCGACGCCGTCGTGGCGCTCGAACGGGGTGGCGGCTTCGGGCCGGTCGCCGGTGATGACGACGACATCGCGGTCACGAGAAAGCGTCGAGACGACTGACTCCCAGTGCGAGCGGAGCCTGTCGCCCGCAACGAGCACGTCCCGTGCTTCATCCTCCCAGCCAACGAGCGCCGGGACGCGCCCGTTCGCGGTCGCACGCTCACACCGGGCCCGGAGGTCGGCGGGCACGTCGAACCCGAGGTCGTCGAACAGCGCTTGTGTCCCGACAACGACGTGGTCCCCATCGACCGTCGCGCTGACGCCCTGACCCGGATGTTGCTCGAACGCCGAGACGGCCGCGTCCGGGATCCGAACAGCGTCCGTCACCGCCTCGGCGATGGGGTGGTCCGCGAACTGCTCGACTGCGGCCGCCCGGGTCATCGCGTCCTCGTCAGCCCGCTCCAGCAGTTCCATCTCGCCGGTGGTCAGTGTGCCCGTTTTGTCGAAGGCCACCACGTCCGCGTCGGTCGCCGTCTCGAATACCGCGTCACCGGTGACGACGGTCCCGCCGTCGAGTGCCCGACGGATGCCGGCCGCGGTCGCAAGCGGCGTCGCCAGCCCGAGCGCGCAGGGACAGGAGACCACGAGTACCGCCAGCCCGGTCAGCATCGCGTCCGTGGGTGTCGCTCCAGTGGCGAGGTGCCCGCCGGTGGCGAGGACAGCCAGGACGACAACAAGTGGGACGAAGACGGCGGCAATGCGGTCGACCAGTCGCTGGACGCCGCCGCGCGTACTCTGGACCTCCCACAGCAGGTTCGTGAGCCGGTCGACCGTGCTCTCGGCGTCAGGCCCGACACGGGCGACAATACCGCCCTGTGTCACGAGCGACCCACCGATAACCTCGTCGCCGTCCGTCTTCCTGACGGCCAGCGACTCGCCGGTGACGAGCGATTCGTCGACGGCCGCGGTCCCCTCGACGACGGTCCCGTCGACAGGGATTCGCTCGCCGGAGCGGACGACGACAGCATCGCCGGCCGACAGCGCCGCTACGTCGACCTCCTCGTGGCCTCCGTCGATGCGTCGCCGGGCGCTATCGGCCCGCTGTGTCGTGAACTCCGTGAGGCGGTCCAGCGCGCGCCGCCGGACCCGATCCTGATAGTAGTCGCCGACTGAGACGGCCATGACGATGACCGTCGCCACGTCGAAGTACACCTCCGTCCGACCGAGGATGACGGCGACGACACTGTACAGGAAAGCAGTCACGGCGGCCATCGCCACCAGCAAGTCCATGTTCGGACGGCCGGCACGGAGGCTGACGTACGCGCCGCGGAGCAACGGCCACCCGGTGTACCCGACCACAACACCGGTCATCACGGCCATGTTCCACAGCAGGTAAGCCCCCGCCTGCCCCGACGGGTCGAACAGTAACAGGGACTGGTCCACGCCGAGATACGCCGGGTAGAGAAAGAGGATGTACCACAGCATGGTCATCATCCCGAAGAAGCCACCAACGATGAGCCGCCCCTCAAGTTCGTACTCGTCGTCGGTCTCCGTGGCCTGCAGGCTTGCGTCGTAGCCGGTGCCGGCCACCGCGTCCGCGAGGTCCGACTCCGAGAGCGCGTCGGTGTCGTAGGTGAGTTTCATCGTCCCCGTCGGATAGCTGGCGGCCGCGGCGGCGATGCCATCGTGGTCTGTGGCCCGCGCTTCGAGGAACGTCTCGCAGGTCGCACAGTGCATCCCGTCGACCGAGAGGAACGTGGTCTCGCCGTCGGCGTCGTCCGGATCGGGGCCAGTGTCGGCAGCATCGCGGGTCTCCGTAGCCGGGTCGTCGAGCGTCCGCGCGACCTCCAGACAGCCGCGACAGCAGAACGTCCCCTCCACGGCGTCGTCGCTGACGGGCGCGTCAACCGGTAGGTCACAGAGCGTGCAGGTGGTCACATCCATGGCATCGGCAGGGGTGGTTTCGGGATGGCGATACCGAACGCCGCCAGCCCGTTCGACAGCGGGACGAGCGCGAGCGCGATGAAAACGACACCGAGCGCCCGATGCAACGTCGCGCGATGGCCCGGCGACAGTGTTCCGAAGGCGGTCCCGTAGGCGAACACCAGCGGAAACGTCCCGAGGCCGAGCGCGGCAAGCGAGAGGCCGCCGGTGAACGCGGAGCCAGTCGCGAACGCGTACAGGAACGCCGGGTACAGCAGCGGACAGGGGAGCAGGCCGTGCATCGCACCCAGCGCGACCATCCCCGGGCCGTCGACCCACCGGTCGACCCGCTCGACGAGCGACGCGGAGAGCCGCTGGAACAGGTCTCCGACCAGCGGCAGCGACCGGGCCACGTCGACGGCGCGGCCGCGGGAGAGATACCCCAGTCCAACGGTAATGATAGCGAGGCCGACGAAAATCCCGACGGTTCCACGGACGGCGGTTCCGAGGCGTGCCAGGCCGGCCACGTCGTACAGTACACTCCCAGCAGCGCCGAGTACCGTCCCGACGAGCGCGTAGCTCACCGTCCGTCCGGCGTTGAACAGCGCGTGTTGGCGTATCTCGTGGCCTGACACCGGTCCGCCGTCGTCGAGTCTGTCGGCGTAAGTAGTGACTAACGGCCCGCACATCCCGAGGCAGTGGACACTCCCGACGAGTCCCAGCCCGACGAACGCCGCGAGACCGGCCGTCTCACCGGAACTCAGCCCCGCCGTCCCAAACTGCATATCAGACGGTACTCGACTCTGTTGGTTGTGTCATCCAGAACAGACTGCCGGCGATGATGACGACGCTGACCAGCGAGAGCGCGACAATGGAGCGGCCGGTTCCCTGCATGTAGTACGCGACCGGCGCGAGCCCGAGCAGCGCCAGCAACGTTACGAGCCGAGGGCTTGACGCAGACATATCTGGCCGTACGTTAGAGGGATTATAAAAAGAAGCGGGTCGTTCCTGCCTGCTGAAAACACCATCAGGGGTTTTTTTAGGTAATCTGCTATTCTCCCAGATATGGTACGGCACGAAGCTAGAGGCAGTCAGCTGCCAGATTCGCACGACGCGGTGGGGGTGCGACAATGGCGCTGAGTCGGCGACAGTTCGTCGGTGCCGCAGCCGGGACAGCGGCGCTGGCCGCGACCGGCACGGCGACGGCACAGGAGGAACCGGACTACGGCGGCTGGTTCGATGACGTTTCGAACTACGACGGGACCGTCGACAAGCGGGGCCAGGACACCGTTACGATCACCGTCGGCGCGCAGGGCAACAACGGCGCGTTCGCCTTCGACCCGCCCGCGGTGATGGTAAACCCTGGCACAGAGGTTGTCTGGGAATGGAACGGCGAAGGCGGCGGCCACAACGTCGTTTCGGACGGCGACGGACCGCTTGACTCAGGCAGCCCGGTCAGCGAGGCCGGAACGACCTACAGCCACACCTTCGAGTCAGAGGGGATGTTCAAGTACGTCTGTACACCCCACAAAACGCTCGGGATGAAAGGCGCAGTCGTCGTTCGACCCGGCGGCTCCGGTGGCAGTGGCTCCGGCGGCCAACAGCAGCAAGGCCCGCCGGCGAACCCGGACTACGGCGGCTGGTTCGATGACGTTTCGAACTACGACGGCACTACCGTCGACAGAACCGGCGCCGACAGCGTCGAGATATCGGTCGGCGCGCAGGGCAACAACGGCGCGTTCGCCTTCGACCCGCCCGCGGTTCGGGTGACGCCTGGGACAGAAGTGACGTGGAAGTGGACCGGTGAAGGTGGCGGCCACAACGTCGTCTCGGACGGCGATGGCCCCCTCGACTCCGGTGACCCAGTCAGCGAATCGGGGACCACCTACAGCCATACCTTCGAAGAGATGGGCGTATACAAGTACGTCTGTACGCCTCACGCGTCACTCGGCATGAAGGGCGCTGTCGTTGTCGGTGGCCCGCTCGATGGCAGCGGTGGCGGCAGTGGCGGCGGAAGCGGACAGGAGGGTAGCGGTATCGAACTCTCCGGCCCGCAGTGGCTCCTCTCAGGCTCGGTCCTGCTTGCGTTCTTCTCGCCGCTGTTGTTCGCAGTCGCGATGCGACGCCGACAGAACGGGCGGCCGCCACAGACGGGTGACAGTGGCGAGCTGCGTCGGGCGACCGGTCCGGAGCCGGTTGAAGAGGCTGCCGAAACTGAACCGGCCGTCGAGCTGGGCCACGACGAGTACGACCCGAAGGGAACGGCGGCGCTGGTCGCCTTCTACTTCGTGTTGATTGCCCTGCTGTGGGTGTTCATGTACTTCGTCGAGTTCCTCGGCCGCGTCTCCATAATCGGGTGATACCATGCAGGTTCATAGATTCGAAAAAGTCTGGCTCGGTGCAGCGATACTGCTCATCGTCGGATTTATCGCCACCATCGCGTACGGTTCGGTCGGCGTTGGCGTCGGGATGGTCGACGATTCGGGCGGACAGATCAGCGCGCAAGCGGTACAGAACGGGAACACTGGCACCCATTTCGATGATCCCGGTGTCGTCAAAGAGGACGGGCAGTACGTCGTGTACGTCGTCGCCCGGCAGTTCCAGTTCGTTCCGGGGAGCGGGGACAATCCGGTCCAGGTCCCCGCAGGTGCCAACGTAACGTTCAGAGTAACCAGTGCAGACGTGGTGCACGGCTTCTCTGTGGTCGAAACCAACATCAACACGATGGTGATCCCGGGTCAGGTTTCCGAAGTCTCGGCCCGGTTCAACGAACCCGGTACCTACGGGCTCATCTGCCACGAGTACTGCGGGGCGGCCCATCACACGATGGGTGGTTCCGTCGAAGTCGTCCCGCCGGAGGAGTACGATATGCAACAGGAGAACATCGAGCAGTCCGCAGATGATGCACAGGCGAAGGAGGAGGCGGATCAGTAATGGTGTTCGTCGACTCCTATCCGAAAACGTCGAAACTCGTCCGGAGCGAGTTTATTGTAGCATTCGTCGCGCTTGGAATCGGCGCGCTGTTTGGCATCATCCAGTCGCTTCACCGCACTGGCGTGTTCCGCGGGTTCGTCAGTTCGGCGGACTACTACACGATTCTGACGGGCCACGGCGTCCTGCTGGCGCTCGTGTTCACTACGTTCTTCATTGCGGGGCTGTTCACGTGGGCTGTCGCTAACAGCCTCGAACGCGAGTTACCACACCGCATCGCCTGGTCGGCCTTCTGGGTTATGCTCACGGGGACAGTGCTCGCGGCCGTGTCCATCATCGGCGGTATCGTCGGCGCGCCGTCGGTTCTGGGTCACGACCTCGAAGCCGACGTGCTGTTTACCTTCTACGCCCCGATGAAGGCACACCCGGCGTTCTACATCGGTGCCGCGCTCATCATCGTCGGTTCGTGGATCGCCGGCCTCGCGTATTTCAAGGCGCTGTGGGAGTGGCGCTCTGAGAACCCAGATGAGCGCATCCCGCTGCAGACGTTCATGGTCCTGACGACGATGCTGATGTGGTACGTCTCCACCATCGGCGTCGCCGTCGAGGTAGTCGCCTTCCTCATTCCGTGGTCGCTCGGACTCATCCAGAACGTCGACCCGCTGCTGACGCGGACGCTGTTCTGGTACTTCGGTCACCCGGTCGTGTACTTCTGGCTCATGCCGGCGTACCTCGTCTGGTACACTATCCTGCCGAAACTGGCCGGCGGGCGACTGTTCAGTGACCCGCTGGCTCGCGTGGTCTTCGTCGCCTTCCTGCTGCTGTCGACCCCGGTCGGCTTCCACCACCAGTACACCGACCCCGGCATCCCGTCGGGCTACAAGTTCATCGCGATGACGAACACGATGTTCTTGCTGTTGCCCTCGCTGTTGACCGCGTTCACCGTGGTCGCCTCAGTTGAACACGGCGCTCGCCAGCGGGGTGCAAAGGGCTACCTCTCCTGGCTTCGGGATCTGCCGTGGGGTAAGCCGGCCTTCGCCGGCTGTATGCTCGCCGGGCTGATGTTCGCCGCCGGTGGCTTCTCCGGCATGATCAACGCCGGGATGAACATCAACTACCTCATCCACAACACCATCTGGGTGCCCGGCCACTTCCATCTCACCGTCGGGACTGCGTTCGCACTGACGGCGATGGCTATCAGTTACTGGCTGGTCCCACAGATCACCGGGAAAAAACTCCGACAGCGGAGCCTCGCTTCAGTGCAGCCGTACGTCTGGTTCGTGGGCATGGCAATAATGTCGAACGCCATGCACCGGGCCGGCCTCGCCGGCATCCCGCGACGGACTGCCGAACCGACGTACGACGAGTTCGCGTTCGAGGGCGTCGCCGGAACGGTCGGCGAGATGCGCCTTCAGATCGCTATCGGCGGCTTCCTGCTGTTCGTCGGCGCGGCGATGTTCCTCATCGTCATGGCCGACACCCTGCTCGCTCGCCGTGGCGGGACGCTGTCGGTCAACGGCAATATCCCGGAACCGCTGTCCGGCGCCGATCACAGCCCGCGTATCCTCGACAACTACAAGCTCTGGACGGCGATTGCACTGCTGCTCATCGTCATCGCCTACGGGCCGCCGCTCGCCAGCATGGTTGCTGACGGACTGTTCGCGCCCGGTAGTCCGCCGATCCCAGTCTAACACCACTTCACTACTCTCTCATCATGTTCGAAGACGTCGACGGTCCGGAGCAGAAAACGCTGCTACGACTCCTCATTATCGTCGGAATCGGCCTCCCGATTCTCATCGAAGTCGTTACCTTCGGGAGTATGATGGGGCATCACTTGCTTGGAGACAGCGGGGCTGAGGCGGTCCCTGAAACACCGACGGCGGCGGAGACCGGTGCCGGCGTCGGTGACCCGATTCTGGAATCTGCGGACATCTCGGCCCGGATCGATGCGGCGTCTGTCGTCACCGCTGACGAGGGGTGGCGGTTCACGCTTACGATCAACGTGACGAACACCGGGTCAGACCCCGCAGCGGTTCGTCTCGACAGCGTTACCACCCGCGGCGGGGAGACAGTTGCGGATACCGCGAGCACTGGACAGCTATCAGTGGGCAACACTGACGACCTAACGCAGTCGTGGCTCCTCCCGCCCGGCGAGCGCCCGGACAGCGTCTCTATAACGGTGTTCGTGTATCCGGACGGGGAATCAGTACAGTCGACGCAATACACCGTTGCGCTCGGTGACATTCCCGTTTCGAACCGCTGACCGCCTCACCCGTCGGCGGGGTCATCACAGGACGGGCAGGTGTCGGCGTCGGACGGGAGCGACTCGCCGCATTCGCTACAGTACGATTGTCCGGCGTCGCGGCCGCCCGGCGTGAAGACGGACGTATCATCCATCCACGCTTCGTCGGTTGTCGAGGGAGTCTCATCCGGTCCGCCCGTTTCCAAGTCCGTGTCTCTACCACTGTGGTCAACAGGGCCCGCCGGGTCCGTGTCGTCATCTGACGACTGCGCGTTGTTCTGTGCTGATTCGTGAGCGGCCGGTTCCGCCGCCGGAACCTCGTCGGGTGAAAACACTCGTGTCCCGGTGTGCCCCGGAGACTCCACGTCACTGCCAGCATCTCCGGTGTCGGTTTCCCCACCAGTCTGGTCCCGGGACTTCGGTGCAGCGTCGGCAGCCTGTTCGGCGGCTGGACTCTCCTCGCCGTTTTGCACCGTCCCGACCGGTGGCATAACTGGGAACCGCTGGTCAGGACGGCGTTGCGGGTTCGAAAGCGGGGCGCGGATTCTGACAGCGGCCCCGGCGAGCAACTGGAAGAGGAGGTACGCACTCACCAGTACACCGGGGACAGCAATGAAGAGGGATGTGGCCTGTGCTGGCTGGACGCCCATCAGTTGGATCGCTGTCTCACCCACGGGACTGACCCCGGCCTGAGTCAGCCACGGTGACAGCGCCGGCGGGACGCCGGGTGCGATGACCGTCTGGACCAGCCACCCAGTGCTGAGCGAGACTGCGCTTACAAACACCAGCAGCGACAGGAACGGGGGGACCGAAAGTGTGTACACACGGTGACCGTAAGCGACGGTCCGGACGACCAGATGCACTGTTCCGAACAGTGCAACCACCGTGAGCGGCCCTCGCTGACCGAGAGTGAGAGTTACCAGCAGGCAGCCAATGAGCACACTGCCGGGAATAGCGAGCAACACACTCGGATGGTCCAGCCGATACGCGTCGGCAAGGTTACCGTGTCTGTTCCGAAGTCGTCGGTTGATGAGGACGACGGTCGCCAGTGACGGACCGCCGAGCCAGAGACCGGCGGCAAGCACGGTTCGTAACGAGACGGTTCGGCCAGCAAATGTCGTGAGAACAGTTCGTTCGAGCCCCGGGAACTGCGCCAACAGCAGCCCCGTCGCGAGTACCCAGCCACCGTAGACGAGCCATGCCACGGCCACGCCGACAAATAGCCAGGTTTCAACTCGCAGTAGTGCGGCGGACTCACGGACTTCCAACCACAGTCGACCACGCTCCATCAGCCTGATGTTTCCCGACCGACCGCTTAATTGTGGGTGGTCACGCCGCCCGAATTGTCATCGTGACGACGCCCGATAGTTCAAGTTCGTCGCCCGGTTGGATTGGTTCCCGGTCGCCCTTCTGCAGTTGGGTCTCGTTCAGTCGCGTCGGGTTGTCCCCGAGGTCAACGACATAGTATCCTTCGGGCTGGCGGTCGAACCGGACGTGTTCGCGGTGGATCCGAACCGCTTCGTCTTCCGGTCGCCCGGCGTCCAGTAGCGCCGCCCGGATCTCCCGGCCGATGCGGTCCCCGTCTTCGACGGTGATGTCTCGACCTTCGACCGAGAGGACGAGTTTGTCCGGGACTGTCGCGTCGTCGGTGGACTGTGAGGCGAGTGTGTCGACGGCGTTGCCCGTGGCTGCTGTCTCACGCGCTGTCTCGTCGGGAGTCGACGACCCGGCTGCCGAATCAGCCGTCGATGTGTCACGCTCGCCGCGATGCGCATCGAGGTCCTCTCCACAGTTGACACAGAAACTGGCGTCGTCGTCAACAGCGGTGTCACAGGACGGGCACGCGTCAAGCGACCCGTCGTCTCCCGGTGTGATGTCCTGTACATCGGCACCACAGGCGGCACAGAAATTCGCATCGGCGTCAAGCTCGCGGTCACAGTCCGGACAGCTAATGGTCGCCGCATCGTCATCTGCCTCCGGGGTTCCGTCGAATGTCTCGCCGTCCTCGTCGGGCTCACTACCGTGCTGTTTCGAGGTGCCGTCGGTCTCGTCAGGGTCCCCCGAACCGTTCGGCCTGGTTCCGTTTTCGGTCTCGGTGTCGGCGTCAGTTTCCTGCTCCGTCGCTGTCTCTGTCATTCCCGCCGTCTCGTCGCCGGCCTCGGCTGCCCCAGTGTCCGAAGCCTCGTCGTCGCTTTCGTCGTCGGCGTGGCCGTCTGGAGTGTCGTGTTCGTCGGTGACCCCTATCGGCCGACCGTCTGCCGGATCCGCCTCGTCCGTGCCTTCCGGTATCAGGTCAGCGTCGTCCGGCACCCCATCATCGGTGTCAAAATCGGCGGCGCTTTCGTCAGTGTGTTGCCACTCACCACAGTCCGGGTTTGTGCACCATCCGCCCGCGACTGTCGGATCAAAATCCTCGTCGCATATGGGGCATTTTACCGTACGGTCGGATTCAGGCATGGATTTCGTTAGGTCCTACAGAGTCGAGAAATAAAATACTTGTCCCACGAAACTTTCTCTCTATTCGTCTGTCATAATCACTGTGTCGCGTTCGGAGATATCGAGGTCTGGATCGATATCTCGAACTGGCATACCGCCGCTTTCCGGCGTTTTCGGAAGCGCGCTGTCAGCAAACAGGAGTACGGAGATGTTGTCCTTCCCGCCACGGTCGTTTGCCAGTGACACGAACTCCTGACTCGCCGCGGCGAGGGACGCCGCGTCGAGGACAACGTCACGAATCTCGTCGTCGGTGACGGCTGCTTCGCGGATACGCTCGGCCACCGACTCGGCGTGGTCCGAATCGACATACTCCTCGTACAGTTCCGGCGCGTCGGTCTGTGCGTCGATGAGTCCGTCGCTGGTCGCCAGCACCGTGTCTTCCGCGTACAGCCTGACCGTTCGCGTGTCCACCCCGACAGTCGCATCGTCGGGGTCCTCGTAGCCCGACCCGCCCAGCGCGCGCGTGATCTCATTGCCGTTCGGGTGGACGTGTGCCTCAACGGGGTCAATTTCGTCGTTGTCGACCCACTCCTGAACAACGGCGTGGTCTCTGGTCAGTGGCGAGATCGTCTCACGGGCACTATTGACGACGTAGGCCCGACTATCACCGACCCAGCCGTAGTGGAGCTTTCCGTCGGCATAGATCCCCGCGACGACCGTCGTGTAGGACTGGGTCCCAGTTTCGTTTGCGTACCGGATGATCTCGCGATGCGCCGCCGTAATCGCCTCTGCAACGGCAGTTTCGAGGTCCCGCTCACCGGGCGGGTCCGGAAGGACATCACGGGCCACGTCCACATCGAAGCCTCCGGGATAGCTCCGGGCCGCCCGGATCGCCACGGGAGCAAGCTGTTCAGCCACGATGGTGGTCGTGATGTACGACGCGATATCCCCGGCGTCGTGTCCGCCGGCCCCGTCGGCGACCACGAACACGCCGGCCGAGCGGTTCATCGGTTTCCCCTCGCTATCGGTGTCAGACGTATCTGCGTCGGCAGTGTCAGCTGTGTCCGTCTCGGCAGCGATATCCGCCGCCGCCTCGGTATCGGCTGCCGCGTCTGTCGCCTCCGCTGTCTCGTCGTCATCCGCTGTGGCCGGCTTCTGTTGCGGTCTGTCTTGCCCGCGGTAGCCGTCCCGGTGGCCCTCCTCGAACACTGCCAGAGAAACGCTGTCCTCGTTGATGCCCTGTCCTCGCTTCCTGTCGCCGATGTCGTAGTTCGTGCTGTATCTCATGACTCCTCCGGATGGAACTCGAACGTAACCCCGTAGGTCGGATGGACCAGCGACACCAGATCGCCGTCGGTGAGTGTCACCGATTCGGGGGGCACGTCGCCGTGTCTGTCGGTCGGGTCCTCGCCTTCGGAGCGTAGACGGTTGCGTCCGGGTTCGGAGAGGACCCGCTGCCAGCCGGCGCCTTTCTGGACGAACGTCCCGTTGAGGCTCCGGTCGTGGAGGGCCCACTCGCCGTCCTCGATATCGAACTGTACCTGCACCGAGGAGATGTACTCTCCCTGCGGGTCTTCGATTGTTATCGATGCCGGGGGACCGCTCGCGCCCTGTCGCCCGATAGTGTCGCCCGGTTCGACGGTGAACTGCCTGTCCGCCTGGATGTACGTCACCGACGCCGTCGCGGGCGGCGTCGGATCGCGCCGTTCGAGGACTTCTTTGAGAACCGTCGCGTTCCGGTATCGGTCGCGGTAATGTGACTGCGTGGCCCGTTCGACGATTTCAGCCAGATACTCGTCGCAGTCGGCCCCGAACGCCTGCGGGTTCACGCCGTCTTTCTTCGGGACGCTCCCTTTCAGGAGGAACAAGAGGATCTTCCCGATTGAATACACGTCCGACCAGGGACCCTGCCGAACGTCGGTTCGGCTGGCCTCGGCGACTTCGCGGGGCTTGAACGGCCCCAGAATTGTCGTCCCGGTGTTCCCGGAGGACGGGTCCTCTGTAGCATCGAAGCCCGTCGCCGTGTTGAAATCGATCAGCGTGGGCGTGATATCGGGCGTAAGCATCACGTTCTCCGGTTTCAGGTCCCGGTAGACGATCTCGTTCTCGTGAAGAAAGCCCATCGCGTCACAGAGGTCGATGCCGATCTGGCGGACCTGCTCGCTATCGTCGATCGGGCCGTGCTGGTCGATGACCTCGTCGAGTTCGATCCCGTCGACGATTAGCTGGACGACCAGGAACGGAACGTCACGCTCCGTGACCTGGTCGTAGTAGTCCATCACATTCTCGTGACCGCCGGCCCGGCGGATGCGTTCCAGCGAGCCGACCTCCTTTTTGAAGTATTCCTCGATGATGTCGGGGTCGTTCTGGGATTCGGTGTAGTTGGGGTACTTTACGGCGACCGACTCGCCGCTGTCGATGTCTTTAGCGCGGAACGCCTTTGCGAACCCTCCCTTGCCGAGGAACTCCGCAAGTTTGTACTGACCGGCGATGACATCACCGCTCTCAGGTTCCCAGTTCATGAATCACCTGTTTCTCCGGCCAGTAGCAGCCAAGCTGACAACACAGATCGGGACGGTCACTTCTGGATACCTTCGTCAGTGACGATTTTTGTCGCCTTGTTTTGCTCCTTGCGCCCGCCTTCCATCACGATGCGCGTCTCCCGCTCGGCTGTCTGGACGGCTTCGGTGTCCTCACCGTGGATGCGCGTCATTCGCTCCAGTTGCGTCTGGGCTTCGGCGACGTTGCCCTTGCCGAGTTCCGTCTTGATTACAGTCTGGCGGTGGTCCACGTCGACCTGTTCGTTGTGCTCGGCCAGTTTTGACTCGTCGTCGGTGTAGTCGACGGTGATTGATTCCCGCGTCGTCTCACCGCCAGCGTGCAGCGTGACATCCGCAAGGGACACAGCGTCCTGTGGGTCATTGGCCGGAGCGTGTATTTTCAGCACGACCCGCTGAGTCTCCCGCTCAAGCAGGTCGGGCAGCGGCACGACAGCCGTGTTGTCCTCCCAGTCCGGGTTCACGGACTGTGTCTGTGGGAGCGAGCGGTACACCTCGCTCACTTCGACACCGTCAGTCACGTCGAGTTCGAGACGCGCGTCGGGAGCAACAACGGTCCCGGCCTCCTCGACTGCGTCCCCGAAGAACGACTCGATGTCACCGGCGGCGTCCAGATGTGTCCACTCGCCGCGAGCAACGGTCCCAAGCGTCCGAATCGTCTCCTCGCGGTAGTCGCTCCCGATGCCGGCCGCCTTGATTCTGATACCCTCAGTGTCGATTTCACGCGCTAGCGTCCCGAATGCTTCCGGGTCGTGGGAGTTGTCTTTCCCGTCAGAGAGGAGCAGGACCCGTCGGGCCGTGTTGTCGTCGGTCGGTAAATCCTGCAGGGACGCTTTCGCTTCCAGCAGGCCGCTGTACATATCAGTACCCCCGCCAGCGGAGATGTCGGCGACCGCGTCCACTGCCGTTTCGCGCGAAATAGTCCCCCACCGTGTCGGTGCAAGAACCGTCGTAACCTCGTTGTCGAAGGCGATGATCGAAACGTAGTCGTCTTCGTCGAGGAGTCCAAACACCCATTCAGCGCCGGCGCGTGCCTGCTCGATGTCGTCGCCGGCCATCGACCCACTGGCGTCGATACAGAGGGCGATCTGTCGCGTGGGTGGTTCCTCCAACCGTCCGGGCTCGACTTCGATTTCAGCGGTCAGTTTCGCCCCGCCCGTCGGCACGTAGGGTCGGTTGACCTCGCTCACGACAGTAGCGGTCATACTGGTAGATGGGTCGTACGGAGTAATTATATGTTTCCCTCAAATCGAGGGAAAAAAGTTACACGCACTGTCCGGTTCGGTAGCCTGTTGCTACTATTTGTTCCCGGGTAGTAGGCACTATTTACGGTGGCTGTCACGCTGTCTCAACTCGACTCCCCACCCAGAGAAGGGTTCCGAACAGCGCCACGACAGTGAGCGGGAGGAGCCACTGGAACAGTGAGAGCAGCCCAGCGCTTGCCTGCACGCCGATGACGAGCAGGATAGTAGGCCCACAGCAGGCGAACCCGGAGAGCAATCCCGGGAGTCCCGACACAGCCCCTGCACCCGGGCCGAGACGGCAGGCCGCTGGGCCGCGCCACGCGACGACGGAGACCGCAAGATTGAGTCCGACCAGCAACGCCAGGACTGCCCCGAGAAACATATTCAGCGGGGCGACGAGCAGTTCGACCGGGCCGGCGACCACTAGTGCAATCGGTTCCCACTGGAACGGGCCGACCTGTCGGAACGTACGGGTAAGCGGGTTACTGACGACAGACACCTCGTAGCCGACGGGGCCGAGACCGAGGTGTCTGAGCCCAGTGAGATACAGCAGGAAGTACGCCAGTCCAGACACCGCCAGACCCACCTGTCCGTCACGGCGGCTAAGCGCTCCGCTGACCGCAACCACGGTGTTCCGAAACAAGCGTTGGATGCTGGCAGCCATACCAGCCCAGTCGGTCGGATTGTCAGTCGACATACGCACTCTCCGGATAGAAACCGGCCCAGGCGAACCACATCGCGTCGAAGGACAGCGTGCGGTCCAGCGGGAGCGAATCGGCATCATACGTCGTCCCGTGGACCGTGTAGCCGTCGTCCGACGCCGTAACTGACAGCGATTCCGGGTTCGCGTACACGTACCCGGTTGCGAGGTCAGTATCCGCGACAGCGACGTACAGCGTGTCGTCGATACGGCCGGTCAGCACTCGCTGGCGCAGCAGTGTTTCCTTATCGAATGCGAGCGCCCCTGTTTCCGTCCGGGTTCCGATGACGACAGCCTTCGGATGTGTGCGGCTGTCGTCGTGTAGCGGCTCGAACAGCGTCCGGGTACTCGAATAGTAGCCGCGCTTCTCGTTGTACTGGCCGTACGGGTCAACGCCGTAACGCCGCTGGAAACCGGTGTCTTCGGTGAGGGTACGCGTCTCCGGGTAGGTACTGGACCAGCGGTCCCACGTCGTCCAAGTGACCCTGAACTCCCGCAGAGATTCACCAGCTAGTGGGCCAGTAATCGCTGTTGCCAGCATCTGTGGCCACCAGCTATCGGTGCCCCGGTCGTACATCGTCAGGTTCGAGTTCACAAGCCGCCCGGAGACGCCGAACTCCACCGGGCCACGCTCGAATCCCTGTGCAGTACCCGTCAGCGGACAGTATGTCACAGCGACGGAGTCGCCAGCAATAGTGTCGTTCACGATTTCGTGGTGGACAAGAATGTACTGGGGGTAGGCTTTCGCCTCCCCGTCCCGGACCAGACCGAATACCGGGTCATCCGGAGCCAGTCCGTCCGGGGGCGTGTCGGCGAACGTCGGGTCGTCGATGGCTGGAATACCGTCTTTGGGAACGCCGCCGCTGACGATATTCTCCTCGAGTGTCCCGATTTCGTAGTCCAGATGCAGGCGGCTATCCGCTGTCGGTGGTTCTGGTCCGTCGTTCCTGTCGGTTACCGTCGACGCCGCGCTGGTTTCAGTACCAGACCCAGGTGCCGAGCCGGCTCCAGGAGTAGACCCATCACTCCCAACACAGCCTGCGCTACCGAGTGTCACGCCGGCCCCAGCTGTCGCGAGAAACCGTCGGCGGGAAAGCCCCATACAATGTGTGCGTTTCCCAACCACTAAGTCTCGCGGTGAGGGACCGGTAACTCCCTGTTTGGCCGCTTATCCAAGAGAACTCGGCGACCGGGCCAGCGGTCGGACCGCCTAACTGACGAGGGTATCGACCAGCGACGAAACGTACGCCAGTTCGTCCTCGTTCACGCCGTGGCCCATCCCTTCGTAGATGCGTTCCTCTACGTCGCCGTTGAGTCGCTCAAAGACCGAGGCCGTGACGTGAACGCGCTCTTCGGGGATGTGCGGGTCAACATCGCTACAGCCCAGAAACACCGGCGTCTCCTCGAGGTCGCCCTCGTACGCGCGTTCGTCGATAGACTCGCCGATGAGACCGCCACTGAGGGCCACTAGGCCGCCGTAGCGTTGTGGGTTGCGAGCAACGAACTCGCTTGCGAGACAGGCCCCTTGAGAGAAGCCCAGCACGAGCACGTGATCGGTCGGAATCCCGGCTTCCTCGGCCTCCGTGACGGCGTCCTCGATAGCCTGCAGTCCCGAGGTCCGCCCGGGTTCGTTCTGCTCAACCGGCGAAAGAAACGAATTGGGATACCAGGTGTTCCGCGCGGCCTGTGGCGCGAGGAGAGCCAGTGCGTCCTGCTGGAACTCCGCCCCCATCTGGACGATGCTTCGAGCCGTCGCACCTCGGCCGTGGACCAGCACTGCCGCTGCGCTCGCCTGCGACAGCGCGGTTCCCGCGGTCACGAGCTGCTGCCCCTGATGAGGGCCGCTCATCGCTCTCTTCCCGGCCGTCGGCTGCGCCCTGTCACGCCCGTCCAGTCAGTCTCTGTTCTCGGTCGCCCGCCGTTCCAAGTCGGCCACAGTGTCGGGTGCATACCCCAGATAGCGCCCGGAGATACTTGACTTCGCACATCGGTCAGTCGGTCTAACTGTCCCGTATTCAGGTTCGCAGGCGGAGTTCGATGTCGTCACCGTCGCGTACTGTGAGACCAGTACCGGTTTCCGAGACAGCGTAGTCAGACTGACGCAGGCGCTTCTGTGTCGCATCAAGAGCCGCTTCGTCGGGGAGTCGAATTTCGAACCATGCCAGCCCCTGCCCGGCGTGGGGCTTGGATCGCCGTTGCCAGACGTTGGCCCCGATGTGATGGTGGTAGTCACCGGCCGCCAAGAACACCGCGCCGTCGTATGTGGCCCTGACGCGGAGTCCGAGTGCATCAGCGTAGAACGTCCGGGCCGTCTCCACTGACGAGACTTCCAGATGCACGTGTCCGATATCGGAGTCGGCGGGCATCGACTGTCTGCCGGTCGCAGCGGCCGCGACTGACTGCGTATCGAGGGGGTCGGTTACCATTTCGACGTGACCCGACGGTGTCTCGTCCCACGACGCCCGCGGAAAGTCCCGATAGATTTCGACGCCGTTCCCGGCCGGGTCCGACAGGTACAGCGCCTCGCTGACACCATGGTCCGATGCGCCGTCAAGTGTCCACTCCGAGTTGATACGCCGGAGTGCGTCACCCAGCGCTGCTCGCGATGGGACGCGAAACGCGACGTGATACAGCCCGGTCGCTGAAGCCTCTCTTGCTGGTGCGTCTGGACGATGATTCAGAACCAAGAGCGCCTGTTTGCCCGCACCGAGTATCGCCCGGTCGTCGTCTGCGTCTATAACGTTGAGGCCGACAACATCACGGTAGAACTCGACAGTCGGTGATAACGCAGCAACAGTCAGGGCCACCCGACCGATCTCGGTTTCCGATGGAAGGGTCGCGTTATCCATGCTGAAAAGAGGCGTAGCCGGCCCATAATTCTGGGTGCCGGCCGTCGGCACCTGCAGCACGGTTGAGGTGACAGTGGTCTCCCTGGCCCGGCCCGTCGTCAATAGTGTGTACTTTGCTATCATTCCCCGTCGAGGTTTGAGAAATGGTAAAATTTAGCGTAAAATACCTAGAATATACTCCGTGCGAGGAATTATACATAAACTATTACGTAGTACTGGCAGAGACGTGTGTTAACCTTCATCAGAGTAGTACTATAACCTTCGAGTTGTTACCTTGGGTTGACTATGAAAAAGCAGGAGCTCATCCACCTTCACGGCCTGCTTGCACAGGTACAGAACCACTACGAAGCCGAATCCGGGACAGAAGTAGACCACGACGAATACGAGGAACTTGGCGTCAAGCCGACATCGATTCACAAGTCGAAAACAGACCACAAGGCCGCTGTCTTTGCGATTGCTGACGGTATTGCCTCCGAGATGGCTGACGAGACCAAAGAGCCTGTTTCTGCCGCCGCGGACTGACGGTTCTCCGGTAGCTTCTACGCAATTCTCTCAACGAGCGCTACGGCTAGTGACTGTATAACCACTATCATAGATATGTGAGAGTTACAATACGATGAGAGTGTAGCGCACCCTGCTGCTCGGAAGCCAGACTTACTCGTCGATTAGTTCCTCGAACTCGGGTAACACGTCGTCCGATTCGTCTCCAGACTGGTCCGATGGCAGGTCGTCGGATTCGGCTGCCGGTTCCGCGGACGAGGACTCGTCTTCAGTCGTCTCGTCGGACTCCTCTGGAATCTCCTCGATTTCCAGCACGTCGAGCGGGATGTTCTCAAGTCGCTGCCCGATCTCCTTGCGAGCAATCCGAGCGGCGTGTTCGTCCCGTTCGACGTTGAACACAGTCATCTCCAGTTCGAGTGCGACGAGACTCTCGTCGGCTGCGAGAAAGGCAGGTTCCAGTGTCTCACCGCAGTGTGGACAGTGCCGGTCTCCCATATTGATTTCGACGTAGTTGAGGTCAGGATTCAACATCTCGCCCGTCTTCGAGATGGCGATACGAACTGCCTCATCCGCAGATGCCACGTCGTATACTGGGACTGCGGCCTCGACAACAACTCGGCAATTCATGGTAGTATGTTTGTTTCCCAATATAATGAAGGTTAGCCCTGAACCAGTGAGTACCACACGCCACGGATATCAGGAGTCAGCAAGACAGAACGGACGGTCAAGCGGTACACAGACAGGCACCCCAAAACATCACGACGGCGAAACGCAGGGACAGGCGAGCCGTCTTCGGTTTCCTGCTTGCGAGTGTGTGCCACTGTGGCGCGGACGCAACTCGTAACGCCATTACCTCCGGGACTGTATACTCGGACAATGGAACAGGGCGTCATCGATGTCGGGTCGCTTGCCGGCGGTATCGATTTGCAGGCAACTGTCGAGAGCGGGCAATCCTACCTCTGGAACCGGGAGGATGGCGAGATGTACCAGCGCGACGGGGCAACCGGCGGCGGCGCGTGGTACTGGACGACAGTCCAGCGAGACGGGTCACCAGCGGTCATCCGTGTCCGGCAGCGAGACGGGGTGCTCGAATGGGAATCGACAGTCGACGCCGAGGCAGAACTCAGGCGACTCCTTCGGCTTGACGACGACCTCGCCGCGATTCGGGCAACGGCACCGGACGATGACGTGGTCCAGTCGGCCTACGAGACGTTCTGGGGGATGCGACTCGTTCAGGACCCCCCGTTTGGCGCCCTCATCTCGTTCATTTGTTCGGCCCAGATGCGCGTGGCGAGGATCCACAGTATGCAACAGGCGCTCCGCGACGCGTTCGGCGAGACAATTGAGTTCGGCGGGCGGACGTACAACGCCTATCCGACGCCGTCCGCGCTGGCAGAGACAACAGAGGAGCGGCTCCGGGACCTCGGACTGGGCTATCGCGCCCCGTACGTCCAGCGCACCGCGGAGATGGTCGCTACTGGCGAAGCCCATCCCGAAGAAGCCGTCGGACTAAGCTACGAGGACGCCAGAGAGTCGCTCACCCGCTTTGTCGGCGTCGGTGACAAGGTCGCGGACTGCGTGTTGCTGTTCTCGCTTGATTACCTCGAAGCGGTCCCGCTAGACACCTGGATTCGAACGACCATCGAGGAGTATTACCCGGAGTGTGAGCGGGGGAACTACGCTGACACGTCGCGGGCCATCCGGGCCGCACTGGGTGGGGAGTACGCCGGCTACACGCAGACGTATCTGTTCCATTACCTCCGAACAGGCAGTAACGAGGAGTGAGACGCATAGCGGAAGGCGACAGTATAACGGAGTCCGCCGGCAAACTCTCGGCCATGGCACGCACGCGAGCACACGTGTTCGTCTCCGGTCGTGTTCAGGGTGTCTATTACAGAGCTACCACGCGGGAGCGCGCACAGGCCCAGGGCGTCGACGGGTGGGTCCGAAACCTCGACGACGGCCGCGTCGAGGCAGTGTTCGAAGGCCCCGAAGCCGACGTGGAAGCGATGGTCGAGTACTGCCACGAGGGGAGCGAGCGCGCGAACGTCACCGACGTCGAAGTCGAGTACGGGGACCCCGAAGGGCTGGACGGCTTCGAGGTCAAGTGGTAAGTCCCGTAGAGTTACTTCGCTGGCGGGCGAACCCGCGGCTATGCTCACCGGCTCGGAAATGGGTGTGGTCGACGAGAACGCCGCCGCGCTCGGCGTCCCGCGCAAGCAGCTGATGGAGTCGTCCGGTCACGCCGTCGCACAGGCGGTCCGTACCATCGCTGACCCCGGCGAACAGGTCGTCATCGTCGCCGGCAGGGGAAACAACGGCGGAGACGCGCTCGTCGCCGCCCGCTTCCTCGACGACTACGACCTCCGGGTCCTCCTGTTGGGTCGTCCGGATGCTATCTCGACGACGATTGCCAGGGAGAACTGGGACGCGCTTCAGCACGCCGAGTATCCGACAGAGACGGTCAGGGATTCCTCGGCGCTGGACCTCTGCACTCCCGACATCGTCATCGACGCGATGCTTGGCACAGGTATCGCCGGCGACCTCCGGGAACCGGAGGCGACGGCCGCCGCGGCGATGAACGGGAGCGACGCGACCGTTCTTTCGGTGGATGTTCCGTCCGGCCTCGACGCTGAAACGGGGCGACTGGCCGACAACGCCGTCGACGCCGACCACGTCGTCACGTTCCACGACACCAAGCCGGGCCTGCCGGACCTCGACGTGCCAGTCACCGTCGCCGACATCGGCATCCCTGACGCGGCGGAACTGTTCGTCGAGCAGGGCGACCTCACGCGACTCGAACGCGACCCCGCGAGCCACAAGGGCGACAACGGCGAAGTGCTGGTCGTCGGTGGCGGGCCGTACACCGGCGCGCCGGCGCTGACGGCCCAGGCCGCGCTCAGAGGCGGAGCCGACCTCGTCCGGGTCGCCTGCCCGGCCGTCGTCGCACGCGAGATTCAGTCCTACAGCGAGAACCTCATCCTGCGGCCGTTCGACGGTGACCACCTCGCGCCGCCACACGTGGACCGCCTGGCCGACCTGGCGGCGGACCACGACACCCTGGTCGTCGGGCCGGGGCTGGGGGACCACGACGCGACGCTGGAAGGGGTCGCGGAGCTACTGTCGGGGTTCGACGGGACGGCCGTCGTCGACGCCGACGCGCTGTCAGTAGTCCCGGACGTTGAGACGGACGCCGACCTCGTCTGCACGCCCCATCAGGGCGAACTCCTCGGGATGGGCGGAGAGACATCCGAGGACTGGCGGGAACGGGCAGACCTCGTGGAGTCCTTCGCAGCGGAGATCGGACACACGATGCTGGTCAAAGGCCCGTACGACATCGTCTCCAACGGCGAGCGGACTCGCGTCGGCCGAACGGGCAATCCGGGGATGACGGTCGGCGGAACCGGCGACGTGCTTGCGGGTGTGACAGGCGCACTCGCTTGCGTGCAGGCCCCGCTCGACGCGGCCGCCATCGCCGCCCATACCGTCGGCACCGTCGGCGACCGTGTCGTCGAGGATCGCGGCTACGGACTGGTCGCGACGGACCTGCTAGAAGAGATACCGAGCGTGCTGTGGCAGCGAGAATAGGCCGAGTCAGGCCGACGCACCGACCAGCTCCCCCGCTTTTGCCCGGGATTGCTCGATGATCGCTGGCCGCGCTTCGAACTCGATGACCACCTGGTCGCCGTAATCGACTGTTTCGACGCTAGCGTGGTCGTGAATCCACGAGACGAGGCTCATCGTGTCGTCGGTCATCGGAAGCACGAGTCGTTCGCGCTCGTAGTCAGGCAGTTCGTGGTCGATGCGCTCGGCCAAGTCCTCGATATTAAGCCCCTGTTTGGCGCTGACGGCGACGGGGTTCGGTGCCAGCGAGGAGAGCGCGTCTCGCTTGCGACGGACCTCCTCGTCGTCGACCATGTCGGTCTTGTTGAGGACCGTGACGATGGGGGCCTCGTTGCGCTCGTACAGCGTATCGTGGCTCGTCACCAGTTTCTCCCGGATTTCCTCGACAGACTCTGAGACATCGACGACAAGCAAGACGAGGTCGGCGTGGTACACCGACCCGAGCGTCGACTTGAACGACTCGACGAGCCAGTGTGGGAGGTCCTGAATGAACCCCACCGTGTCAGTGACCAGCACCTCGCGCTTCCCGACCTCGGCGCGGCGAGTGGTCGTCCCGAGTGTTGTGAACAGCCGGTCTTCGCTCTCGGCCGTCGTGTCGAGGTCGGGGTGGAGGTCGTCGTTCTCGTCGACATCGAGGTCGTCAGCGAGGCGCCGCAGGAGCGTCGACTTCCCGGCGTTAGTGTAGCCGGCGAGGGCAACAAGGTCGAAGCCGGACTCTCGACGCTGTTCTCGGCGATGGCGCTCGGTCTCCTCGATGGATTCCAGTTCATCCCGGATGTTGGCGATCTGCTTTTTAATGTCCTCTTCGCGGGACTCGTCGTACTCGCCGAGGCCCATAAACCCCGGGCGCTCGTCGCGTTTGGCCAGGCTGGCCTTGGCCTCGGCCCGCGGGAGTTCGTAGCGGAGTTCCGCGAGTTCGACCTGTAGCTGGGCTTTCCGCGTCTGGGCCCGCTGGCCGAAGATTTCGAGAATGAGCCGGAAGCGGTCGATGACACGCACCCGCTCGGGGAGTTCGTTCCCGATATTGTATGTCTGGTACGGCCCGAGCTGGTTGTCGAAGATGACGACGGCAGCCCCTTCGCGGGCAACCACGTTGCTCAGCCGCGTTACTTTCCCCTCGCCGAGGTGGTACGCCGGGTCCTCCGTTCTGGTCTGTGTGACCTCGCCGACGACATCGTACCCGGCCGCCCGGGCAAGGTCCCGGATTTCCGTCGTATCAGCGGTACCACTGTCGACGCGCTTCGCGATGACCGCTCGTTCGGTGGTGTGTGTCGCCGTCACTCGTCGTGAAGATACGGTGTCCGATTATTTAACCCCCCGGGCGGTTCACGGCACCATCCAGTGAGCCGGCAGTTCGGTAATAAAACGGCAGATTCCGCGGGGTAATGGCGGCCGATAACTAAAGTGGAATCACCTGTCTTGCGATAGCCACCACGGCGGTGGCGTTTCGCTCGCCTATTCGAGGTCGAAGCGGTCGAGCGTCATGACCTTGCGCCACGTGTCAACGAAGTCATGGACGAGCTTCTCCTCCGCGTCAGCAGAGCCGTAGACCTCCGAGATGGCTCGCAGTCGGTCATTCGAGCCGAAGATGAGGTCGATGCGTGTGGCTTCCCACTTGACCTCGCCGGTGTCGCGGTCGAGGCCCTTGTATACGTGTTCGGAGTCCGCTGCCGGCTCCCACTCCGTGCCCATGTCGAGCAGGTTCACGAAGAAGTCGTTGGTCAGCGTCCCCGGCTCGTCGGTGAGGATGCCGAGGTCGGTGTCCCCGTGGTTCGCACCGATGGAGCGCATCCCGCCGATCAGAGCCGTCAGCTCCGACGCCGTCAGGTTCAGCAGGTCCGCGTTGTCGACCATCACTTCCTCGGCCGGTCGCGTGATATCGTCCTGAATGTAGTTTCGAGCCCCGTCGACCTTCGGCTTGAGGGCGTCGAAAGAGGCGGCGTCGGTGTGTTCCGGCCCGGCATCCACTCGGCCGGGTTCGAACGGGATCTCGACGTCGTAGCCGGCGTCCGCTGCCGCCTGCTCGACGGCTGCGTTGCCGCCCAGCACGATGAGGTCAGCCAGCGAGACGCGCGTGTCGTCGTCCCGAGCGCCGTTGAACTCCTCCTGGATGCCTTCAAGCGTGGTGAGGACCGTCTCCAACTGTTCGGGCTCGTTGACTTCCCAGTTCTTCTGGGGTTCGAGTCGGAGGCGAGCGCCGTTTGCGCCGCCGCGCTTGTCGCTGTCGCGGTAGGTCGATGCCGACGCCCACGCAGTCTTGACGAGCTGGGTGACGGAGAGATCCGAGTCGAGAATTTCTTCCTTGAGCTCGGCGACCTCCTCGTCACCGATGAGGTCGTAGTCGGCGTCCGGGAGCGGGTCCTGCCAGAGCATCTCCTCGTCAGGAACCTCCGGACCAAGGAACCGCTCCGGCGGCCCCATGTCGCGGTGGGTCAGCTTGTACCAGGCCTTCGCGAAGTTCATCCCGAACTCCATCGGGTTCTCTTGGAAGGTCTCCATTACTTCCCGGTAATCCGGGTCTCGCTTGAGCGCGATGTCCGTCGTGAGCATCATCGGCGTCTGCGTCTCGTCCGGGTCGTGGGCGTCCGGGACGCTGTTTTTCAGCTCCTCGCTCTTGGGTGCCCACTGCCACGCGCCGCCGGGACCCTTCTCCGGCTCCCACTCGTAGTCGAGCAGGTTGTTGATGTAGCCCATGTCCCACTCGGTCGGCGACTGGGTCCACGGCCCTTCGATACCGCTCGTGATCATCTCGCCGCCCTTGCTGTTCCCGTTCTTGTTCTGCCACCCGAGGCCCTGCTGCTCGATGGGAGCTGCTTCGGGTTCAGGACCGAGGTTCTCCTCGGGGTCGTCAGCGCCGTGGACTTTGCCGAACGTGTGTCCGCCGGCGATGAGTGCGGCCGTCTCCTTGTCGTTCATCGCCATCCGGTCGAACGTCTGCCGGATGTTTTTCGCCGACGCCTCCGGGTCCGGGTTGCCGTCCGGCCCCTCCGGATTCACGTAGATGAGGCCCATCACGGAGGCACCGAGCCCTTCCTGGATCTCACCGGGCTCGTCGAAGCGCTCCTGGGTTTCCATCTCGTCTTCCGGCCCCCAGTTGACAGCCTTGTCCTCCTCGAAGGCGTCCTCGCGGCCGCCGGCGTAGCCGAACGTCTTGAATCCCATCGACTCGATGGCGACGTTCCCTGCGAGGATCATCAGGTCAGCCCATGAGATCTTCTTGCCGTATTTCTGCTTGATTGGCAGGAGCAGCCGCCGGGCCTTGTCGAGGTTCGCGTTGTCGGGCCAGCTGTTGATGGGCGCGAAGCGCTGGCGGCCGCCGGCCGCGCCGCCGCGACCGTCGGCGGTCCGGTACGTCCCGGCGCTGTGCCAGGCCATCCGGATGAACAGCGGGCCGTAGTGACCGTAGTCAGCCGGCCACCAGTCCTGCGATGAGGTCATCAGCTCTTCGAGATCCGACTTCACCGCTTCGAGGTCGAGCTTCTGGAACTCCTCGGCGTAGTCAAAGTCGTCTTCCATCGGGCCGACATCCCGGGCGTTCTGGTCGAGAATCTCCAGATTTAGCTTGTTTGGCCACCAGTCCTGGTTAGATTTCGGTCGCTTCGAACGTCCGCCTGCGGCACCGCTCATATCGGAATTCGGTGTTTCTGCCATCTTAACAGTAAGAAGGATTCGTCCCTTGGATACAAATCTTTGGATATGAGTAAAGAAATAGTACTGTGTCGAAAATAATTCCCTGAATTCTTCGGGTTACCCGGGCAGCAGACATATTATTGTTTGCTGATATATTCAGACATGAGGGGAGACAGAGGCGAGCACAAAGGATTTAAAAGCAGACGGTCAGGTACGCGGTATGGGTGAGTTCGTACTCCAGCTAGATGGGTTGGGCCTCCAGCAGATGGGCCTCGAATTCGGTGGCGGCGGCCTTATCGGCGGCATCATCGGGTTCGCTGCCAAGAAGGTCGCAAAGCTCATCGCCGTCATCGTCGGCATCGAACTGGCGCTGTTCAAGTTCCTTGAGACACGCGGAATCCTCGAAGTGAACTGGAACGCGATAGGGGGAGCCGCACAGAACGCGACTGGGACTGCCGGGAACGCGGCAGCGACACAACCGCCGTCCTGGGTCACGTCGCTGCTCTCGGCCCTGCCGGTCAGCGCTGGTTTCACGGCCGGCTTTCTCGTCGGATTCAAGAAGGGGTAACGCGACGCCGCGGCGTCAACCGCGTGTACTGATATCGTCTTCGTCTTTGATAATTCGGGTCTCCGCCTCGCCGCTTGTGTGTTCGTTTACCACGTCGTAGAAGTCGTTCTGGAGACCGGCCGGGAACGTCATGACGCCGACCCACGAGCCGTCGGACTGCCACTCCTCGCGTTCGAGGTCGCCGAACTGCCGGATCTGTGCCTGTGCGCTCCCGGCGTAGTCTGCGGGGACCTGCACCGCGACGGTGACCTCGTCGAACCGGATAGGGATGACCGGCCGGAGTGCATCGAGGGCATCGTCGACCTGCGCCTCGACTGGCTCCATCGGGTCAACTCTGAAATCCGTTTCTTCGAGCGCGGATTCGATGCGCTCCGGCGGGTGTGGCGCGTCGTCCATCTGCGGGTTGACCGCGTTGCGCGTGATCCGCTGGATGAGCTGTTTGTGCTTTTGTTCCTGCATCTCGCGGCGCTGGTCGGCCGTAATCTGAATTTCCCCCCGCTTGATGACCTCGGGGATGATAGCCATCGGATCGGTGGTGTCAAACACCTCTTCGAGCATGTTCTCTGGCGGCCGGTCACCCCGAGAAGCGTCCTCGAACACGTCTTCCGCTGCGATAACGTCTTCGAGGTCACCGTCGAAGTCATCACGTTTTATCGCTAGTGCAGCGTCCGGTTCCACCAGTACCTCGAACCGCTGGCCGTGGGATTCGAGGCGCGCCGTCACCGCCTCGTCAAGCGATATCATACCCTTCGGTAGCAGTGGGCCAGTTAAAGGCCTTACTGCGTGGTCGGACAGAAAAGGTCCGAGCCGCCCCGAAGGCCGTCGGAAGCGTTACTCTTCCTCGGTGTCTTCGTCGTCCTCGTCGTCGCCAGTGTCGAGCAAGTCGGCCTCCGCGAGATGGGCCTCTTTTTCTTCGTCGGTCAGTTGGCCGAACGTCTCCGTTTCGACGTCGACTGTGGCGACGCCGATTCCTTCAGGGGAAAGTTCGTCGTCGTTGGCCGACGCGAGGGCGGCCAGCGCAAGGTCGACGCCCTCGTCGAGGGTCATCCCTTCGTCGTAGTGTTCTTCGAGGTAGTCCCGGATATCGCCGCGGTCGGCCCCGACAGCAAGGGCCTTCCACTCGTAGGGCGTCCCGGAGGGATCCGTCTCGAACAGGCGCGGCTCGCCGTTGACGATGCCGCCGATGATGAGCGCAACGCCGAACGGGCGCGCGCCGCCGACCTGCGTGTACTGCTGGATGTAGTCGGTGATTTCCTTGGTGAGGGTCTCGACGCCGACCGGCTCGCCGTAGCGAAGCTGGTTCACCTGCGCCTGTCGGCGGGCGAAGTCGATGAGCTGTCGGGCGTCGGCGACGTGGCCGGCTGAGGCGATGCCGATGTGGTCGTCGGCCTTGTGGATCTTTTCGACCGAGGAGCGCTCCATCAGCGGCGACCGGATGCGCTTGTCCACGGCGAGAACGACGCCGTCGCTCGTTCTGACGCCGATGCTTGCTGTGCCGCGTTTGACCGCTTCGCGGGCGTACTCGACCTGGTAGAGGCGTCCGTCCGGCGAGAAGATAGTGATCCCGCGGTCGTAGGCCTGCTGTTGGTTTTGTCCCTGCATAGTTATCGGAAATCGAGTGCTGTCGCGCCGACGAACGCGCCGTCGGAGGCCGTTTCGACATCGTAGCGCGGCGGCCGAACCGTAGCCCCCCGGTCTGCGTTCTCGAACACGACGTGTCTCTGTTCAGTGGCTTCCGGCGGCCCGCGTATATACTTTTCTTCACAGGCGCGCACGGTGCCGCTAATCCCCCGGATGCGGACCCGAACCTCGTCGTCATCGACGCTGTGCAAACAGGTCAGAGCGGCCCGTGCCGGGTCCGTCTGGCCGCGTCTGGTCCGGACGATAGCCTCGGCCGTGCCGTCGTAGTCGTGGAACTGCAGGACGGTCATATCCGTTTCGGCACTGCCAGTGTCGCCGAGCAGGTTCTGGGCGGCGTACCACACCTCGCGCTGGAACGCCCGGCGGCCGAAAGAGGCGTTCGGCCACGTCTCGATACCGACGGCGAGGTAGCGCCACCGGGGCCGGAGATGTTTCGGGAGGTGTTTCATGCGTGGTCGTTGGCGCGAAGAACAATGAGCGGTGCGGTGTGGTGACCGGTCAATGCGGGGTAGCAGAGCTACTGCTCGGCACCGTCGGCATCGTCTGCGTCGTCTGCCAGCCGAACGCCCGGCTCAATGACGGCGTCGCTCTGGCGCTCGCGGTTGCGCTCAACCACGCGGCCCCACTCGGCCAAGCCCTCGCGGACCGCATCGGCGTCGAAGCCGATGGTCTCGCCCACGGCAATGATGTCCCGGGGCGCACGGATTTGCAGGTGATTGGTCGGTGACGCTGAGATGACAAACGGCGCGCCCGCATCCTCGACCAGTTCCCTGAGCTTCCGGAGTTCCTTGATGGCCCGGACGCGACTGCCGCCGGAGGCCCGGAGCACTGGGCCAAAATCAAACTCGACGCGGACGCCGTTGTCGGCCGCCGCGTTCGCCAGCACGTGATTGAAGTCACCGTCCTCACGCATTGGGTGGGCAAGCACGTCGACGGTCGGTTGCTCGACCGCGAACCGATTGATTCGGCGGTCGCCGCCGTGGACGACCACGACCGTCCGGTCGCTCCGGTAGTTCCCGACGAAGCCGCTGGCCCGCGAGGGGTCGTCAGCCCGGACCTCGACGCCCTCGGCCACGTCGACGCCGTACTCGTCGGCGATGGCGTCGGCGTCATACTCGGCCGGCTCGTCGCCGTGGTTCCTGACGACGACGCCGTCGTAGTCCGAGTCGGCGGCCGTCAGCGCGTGCCGGGCGACGGTGCTGTCGCCGTCGGGGTGGGCGTAGACGGCCTCGTACATCACAACTCCTCGAGGAGGTCGCGGGCGTTTTCGACGGCCTTCTCCCGCTTTGCGGGGTAGGCCTCGACTTTCGCCCGGAGCGTGATGCCGTCGCCGCGCTCCACGCTCCCGCCGAACGCGACCTGTTTGTCGAAGGTGAGGAAAAACGAACAGTTGTCGTCGACCCGGTCGTCCAGTTCCGAACGCACGGCGTCGATGTCCGGCGCTGACGCGACCTGCGTGAGGACGTGGCGGATGTCGTCGGCGTTCTCGACGCGAGCCGAGAGGACGATAATGCGGTCGCCGTAGTGCCCCTCGCTTTTGGCGCGCTCGATGGGGTAGTCCTCCGGCAGGAACGTCCGGAGCGCTTGCTCGACACGTTTGTCGTCCTCCGTCGCGTAGCAGAAGGTCCGAAGGTCGACGTAATGGAACGGAACCGACGACATCGAGGCCCTACTCGTCCTCAGCGGCTTCGAGGTTGTCCTCAGGGACGCCCTGCTCCTGTCCGTCCTCGAAGGAAACCGTGTAGTTGGCGTCGCCGAACATCGTCTCGACGACCTGCGTGATTGTGCCTTCCTCGCCGTCGTAGTCGCTGTGCTCGTCGTGGAGAATAACGCTGTCGTCCTCTTCGAATGCCATACGGGGCGGTACTCGGTGGCTCGTCAAAAAGGGACTGATTCGGGTTTGCTCGGCCCAGCCGCGGACGTGGTCGGAAAGTGCACTGTGATACGTCCTGTTTGGACCAATCGGGACGGCGACGAACCTCGGTCGGACGTAGAGTAGGGGTGTGCCCACAAGAGACGACCGCTCCGATTGGATTCTATCGCTTCCATTACGAAATGAGGAGAGATTAGACTAGTCTAAATATTTGTTTAGACAAATAGAATTAAGTGGGCGGGAGTTCCACATCCACGTGCGTTCCGCCAATCACGGAACGCAAAGGCGTACAGATCGAGTGGATGGAACGACCCGTCAGGTCGTCACAACAGCCAAAGAGTTCCTGCTACACGGGAGCGTGGCTATCATTGTTCGGACCGCTTCCCGTGTTTCACTTCGACTGACTCAGACCAGCATGTATCCGCACCCATATTTCACAGCCAGTGTCAGCAGCGCATCGGATCCAGCGGCGAAATCTCCCGAGAGACGCCCCGACAGCCGATCTGTCACAACAACTGTTATGGGACTCTCTAAACTATCAATCGGCATGATCAGCCCACCGCTTTCCCCCATCGAGACGGTTGTTTCGTCGAGGTGTCAGACACAGATAGGACACAGATGACGAGCGTCGACGACCTGTGGTATCTCTCCGACGGAGCCTGTCAGACGGCCGAGCAGACGTATCACGACCTCCGGAAGCGCTACACGGATTTTGTCGAGTTCACGCGCCATCGGAACGTCCCGCGGAACCGATTCCGAGACGTGGCCACTGTCGCCCGGGACCACGGTGCGCCCTACGGCGCGCATGCGCTCACCTACCGATCCACTGGCGAACTCCTGCTTGTTCGCCACGAGGGTGTCGACATGTGGGTGCTTCCCGGCGGTGAACTCGATGCCAGCGAATCGTTTCAGGAGGCCGCACTGCGGGAGTTAGACGAGGAGAGCGGCATTGAAGCGACAATCGAGGGACTGGCGATGCTCGGGCGGGTCGAGTTCTACTGTGACGGCAACATGGCCTGGGGCGTCCTACCGGTGTACGAGGCGCGAGCGGAGACGACCGACATCGCCGTCGACGACCCGGACCACGAGATCAGTGAGGCCCGGTGGTTCGACGAACTACCGGCCGACACGCGCGACCGCGAGGAAATTCTGCAGTGGCGCGGACAGCGGTTCGGCGACGGGGCCTAAGCCGTCAGAATCAGGTTCGTTACTCCGGCCCGAACGACTGGCCTTCGCGAGCGTCGGCGTTCATCCGCCGGACGGTCGCACGGGCGTTGCTGGCGTCGTACCCGAACAGCACGCTCTCGGCGTACTCGTCGGCCACCTCGACGGCCTTTGAGAGGTCGTCGACATCCACGTCGACAGCGTACAGCTCGATACTGAACGGGGTTGAGAGACGGTCCTGCCAGCCTTTTGCGAGAATCTCTAGCCAGTAGGTCGTCGAGTACGCCATGTCGTAGATGGGGACGACGAACTCGTCGACGTACTCAGCGATGTCGTCGACGGCGACGCCGGAGCGGGCTTCGAGATGGCCGGGGTAGGGGTCCGGATACAGCGTGAGGTACATCTCACCGGGCACGCGCTCGCGGGCCTCGGCGACGAACTCCGTGATAACGTTACTGCGCCAGGCCGACCAGTCCTCGAACTCGCTGTCGGCGAAACGTTGCTCGCACCGGTCGCAGTGACAGTACTCGTCCCGGGGGAAGCCAACATCGTCGAGGCGGACATCCTCGTTGACGGCTGCCGCCTCCTCGATGATGTCGAGCAGTCCCTCGCGGTAGCGGTCGTGAGTGGGACAGACGTACGTCCAGTCGAAGTACGGCTGATTCCGTGTCGCCGGCGTTCCCTCGTCGTCGAACGCGAGCAGTTCTTCCTCGCTCTCGACCGCGTTATCGCCGAAACAGGACACCATGTTGACCGCGCCCGCAATCGGTTCGACAGCGCGGCCGGTCACGTCCTTGACCTCGTAGAACGCCCGGTCGAACTCGGACCACTCCGTCTCCTCCTCGTTACGGGTGACGACGCCGTACATACACGCTGGTACGGCGGTTCACCGGGTAAGGGTTCGGAAAGCGACGGCACTGCCAATGAAATAGCTGAGAGAATACTGCCGACCGTCGGGACCCCACCCCAGACGACACCGCTGAGGACCAGTGGGCAGGGCGGCCGACAGTAGGTTTAGAGGGCGATACAGCCGAGTTATGCAGCCTTACCGCTTGACGACGTACACGAGGGCAAGCGCCGCGACCGCGACGAGGGCGATGACTTTCTTTGACATCGTTTCAATAAACGAACACCGATTATAAAGAACTACCGCCGTGCTAATCGTCGGCACGCCCCTCTGTATCAGCGGGCATATCGGCATCAGGGGCAGGGATATCGGCCTCGTCGTGAGTCCCGACCGGCGGCCGGTTTACCTCCGCCGCTGGCGAGTCATCGAGGGGAGTCCGGTCGTCAGCGTCGGCTTCAATCGACTCCATGTCGCCATCAGATCGTGCATCCTGATCGATGCGCATCGAACAGAACTCCACACCACACATCGAGCAAAAGCGCGCCTCTTTGTAGTTGTCGCCGGGGAGCGTCTGGTCGTGGTACTCGCGGGCGCGGTCGGGGTCCAGCGCTAGATCGAACTGCTCGCGCCAGTCGAAGGCGTACCGGGCCTCCGAGAGCGCGTCGTCCCAGTCCCGTGCCCCCTCGCGCCCGTTTGCCACATCGGCAGCGTGGGCCGCGATTCGATAGGCCGCAAGCCCGTCTCGAACGTCGGATTTCTCCGGGAGGCCCAGATGTTCCTTGGGAGTCACGTAACAGAGCATCGCTGCACCGGCACGGCCAGCCTCTGTCGCGCCGATAGCGCTCGTGATGTGGTCGTACCCCGGCGCAACGTCGGTCACAAGCGGGCCGAGGACGTAGAACGGCGCGCCGTCACAGACTTCCTGCTGGCGTTCGACTTGCTCGGTGACCTGATCCATCGGGACATGGCCCGGTCCCTCGACCATCACCTGCACGTCGTGTTCCCAGGCGGTCCGCGTGAGTTCGCCGAGCGTGTCCAGTTCGGCGAACTGCGCGTCGTCGCCGGCGTCAGCGAGACAGCCCGGCCGGAGCCCGTCGCCGAGGCTGAAGGTCACGTCGTACTCGCGGAATATCTCACAAATGGCCTCGAATTTCGTGTACAGTGGGTTTTCCATCCCGTTTTCCTCCATCCACTGGGCGAGGATAGAACCGCCGCGGGAGACGATACCCGTCTTCCGGCCGTCAGTCAGCGGCAGGTGTTCCATCCGAACGCCGGCGTGAATGGTCATGTAGTCGACGCCCTGTTTCGCCTGCTTCTCGATGACATCGAGCAGCAGTTCGTGGGTAATCTCGCTCGGGTCGCTGGCGCGCTTGACCGCCTCGTAGATGGGGACCGTTCCGATGGGGACCGGGGAATGCTCGACGTTGGCCGACCGTATCTCGTCGAGGTTGCTCCCCGTCGAGAGGTCCATCACCGTGTCCGCACCGTAGTGGACAGCGGTGTGGAGCTTCTCCAGTTCGCCCTCGATGTCGCTTGTCTCCTCGCTGTTGCCGATGTTTGCGTTGACCTTCGTTGCAAACTCCCGGCCGATAATCATCGGGTCCAGCGCGTCGTGGCCGACGTTCGCGGGAATCACCGCCTGCCCGTCGGCGACCTGCTGTCGGACGAACGCCGGGTCGACACCTTCTCGTGCTGCGACTCGCTCCATCTCTTCGGTGACGGTCCCGTTCCGCGCTGCTTCCATCTGCGTCATAATTACTAGGTTATACTACTAAGTGATAAAACGCCGTGGTCAAGCGCGTGAAAGGCACCCTGTCAATACTGGGAATAACCCCAACACAGATGTATCCGAACAAGAAATGAGCGAATAATGGCCCGACAAACCCGGCGTGCAGTGCTTGCGGCACTGGGAAGTGGCATCGCCGCAACTGCAGGCTGTGGGGCGTTCGGTCGAGAGCGAGTGGACGTGCTGGTCGCAGGGAGCTTGCAGAAAGCGGCCAGTGAGACGCTCCAGGCCCAGACAGACGTCGAACTTGCCGTCGAGGCCCGCGGGTCAGTACAGGCCGCTCGTCTAGTCGCCGACGGGAAGCGCGACCCGGCCATCGTCGCGCTGGCGGACCCGGCCCTGTTCGACCGAGTCATGGACGCCGCCTGGCACGCTGTGGTCGCCAGTAACGAGATGGTGCTCGCGTACAACCCGGAGACGGACGGCGGAACACGCGTCGCCGCCGCGGAACCATGGTACGGTCCGCTCCGGACTGGCAGTGTTTCCCTGGGCCGCACCGACCCGAGGCTGGACCCACTCGGCTACCGGACGCTGTTTACGCTCGACCTGGCTGCCGACTACTACGACGAACCGGATCTAGCCGACGCGGTTCTCTCGCCAGACCAGACCTACCCCGAGACGCAACTGCTCGCGCAGTTCGAGACAGGAGCCGTCAACGCCGCGTTTGTCTACCGGAGCATGGCAATGGAGCGGGACTACCCGTTCCGGGAGTTCCCAGCCGAGATACACCTTGGCGACCCCGCACACGCGGAGCGGTATCGGACCACCAGCTACGAACTGCCAAACGGCACGGCAGTCGCCGGCAACCCAATCGAATACGGAGCCGTCCGCCGTGACGAACAAGAAGCGACACGTACAGCTTTCGAGACAGTCCTGTCCGGTGACTGGCTCGCACCACACGGATTTACCGTCCGTCAGACGTATCCTCGACTGGTGGGAGATGTCCCGAGCACTGTCACGCGGTGAGACCAGAGCCGGCCATACGGTCGGCGTGCGAGAGCTCGTTCCCGTTCTGGGAGCGGTGCTGCTCTTGTATTTCGTCGTTCCGGTGCTAGTGCTCGTTCTCACGTACTCCCCGACGGCGCTGCTGACGAGTCTGACAGAGACGTACGTCATTAACGCCGCAGTCACGTCTCTCGTTGCCGCACTCGGCAGTACGGCCATCGCTGTCGTGTTCGGCCTGCCGCTTGCCTACTGGCTCTCGCGGAACACGAGTGTGCTGGCGACCGTAGCGATGGGTGCCGTCGTCCTCCCGCTCGTCCTCCCGCCAGTCGTCAGCGGGATGTTGCTGTTGACAGTCGTCGGCCCGAACGGACTCGGCGGTCTCACCGACCTGGCGCTGACGCGGTCGCTACTTGGCGTCATCGCCGCCCAGACGTTCGTCGCGTCGCCGTTTTTCGTCGTTACTGCCAAAGCCGCCTTCGATGGCATTGACGACCGGCTCGAAGAAGCCTCACGGTCACTCGGGCGCGACTGGGTCGGGACGATGCGCTCGGTGACGGTCCCACTCGCAAAGCCCGGACTCCTTGCCGGCCTCGTCCTGACGTTTGCCCGCGCGATGGGCGAGTTCGGCGCGACGATGATGCTGGCGTACTACCCGCGGACACTCCCGGTCCAGATCTGGGCCTCGTTCATCTCTGACGGGCTGGACGCGGCGCTGCCCGTGGCAGTGATGCTACTCGGCGTTGCGCTCGGAACACTGCTGGTGGTGCATGCACTGCGGGCGACGCCGTGGCGGTAGCGGTCACTGCGGAACAAGTCCCACGGCCGACTTACCGCTCGTGAGCCCAGAACTCCTCGTCGACGGTGACCTCTTTCTTGAACAGCGGCACTTCCTCTTTCAGTCGGTTGATGCCGTCCTCGACCGCGCGGAACGCCTCGCCGCGGTGGCCGGCCAGAACAACGACGAAAACGATGTCCTCGCCGGCCTCGACCACGCCGGTCTTGTGGTGCAATCGGACCGCATAGACGCCGTCGCGGGCTTCGAGGTCCCGCCGGAGCGCGGCCATCTTCTCGGCGGCGACCTCGTCGTAGCGCTCGAACTCCAGCAGTTCCGTCGGCGGGTCCTCGGGCCCCTCCTGTGCGCGGACGCGCCCGGTGAAGGTCGCTATCGCGCCGGAGTAAACCTCGTCCGGTTCCCGCTTTACGTCCGCGACGAGTGTTTCCAGCGTGATGTATGGGTCTCGCTCCTCCAAGGCCGTGACAATCTCGTCAAGGTCGGCATCCGCGCCGTGGGACGCACGGTGGAGGACCGGGTCGGTGGCCTCGCGGTCGCCGAGGGCGACCTTCGGTATCGCCGCGTCCGAGTACCCCTCGACGAGCGCGTAGTCGTAATCGGGCGCAAGGGCGTCCAGCGTCTCTGTGAGCGTCCGCGACTGCCCTGTCGCGTACCATTCGCCGTCGTCGGTGAGCGCGACCGTCTCGGCCGCCCCGGCGTCGCGGTGTCTCGCGGTGTCCTTGCCCGCCGTGTCCACGTCCGGCGGGTGCGTACAGTGTTTCACCGTCGCGACGCGGCCGGTCCCGGAGAGCCGCTGTGTCAACCGCTCGACCAGCGTGGTCTTCCCCGACTCGGAGTGGCCGACGATACCGAGGACTTGCATGTATGCCAGTAACAGGGCGATGTAGATAGACCTTGTTCATAGCAGCGGTGCGGCTGGCGTCAGTCACCCCCTCTCAGCGTTCGACCGTTTTCTCGACGACGCGGATGTCCTCGATTGCCGTCGTCGGATACTCGCCGTCCGCGTCTTTCTCGTTTGCCTTCACCATGTCCCAGACGACGTTGAGGCCGGTCGTCACGCCCTCCAGCGCTTCCATCTCGCAGCCGGTTTTGCCGACCGTTTCGACGGCGACCGTAATTTCGACGGCCTCGTCGCCGACGGTGAATTCGACTTCGACGTTCGTGATGGGGATCTGGTGGCACATCGGCACCGTCTCCCACGTGTGTTTCACCGCCTGAATCGCGCCGATGCGGGCCGTCGTCAGCACGTCGCCTTTCTCCACCTCGTCGGCGTCGATGGCCGCAAGCGTGGATGCAGAAAGTCGAATCTGTCCGCGCGCGACTGCGCGGCGCTCGCTCTCGGTCTTGTCGCCCACATCGACCATCTGTGCGTCCCCTTCCTCATCGACGTGCGTGAACTCCTCGGGCATACCTCCCTGTAGCCGATGCCGGCCCAAAACCGTGCGGGTCCGTGCTACCGACGGACGAGGCCGAGCAGGTGGCCCACGGCTGGCGCGACGAGTTTCTCCGCACCCGTCCGAGCGGCGTTCTCGCTGCCGGGGAGACAGAACACCAGGCGGTCGTCGACGACGCCGGCGGTCGCCCGGGAGGCCATCGCCATCGGCCCGACTTCCTCGTAGGAGAGCCAGCGGAACAGTTCGCCGAAACCGGGGACCGGCCGGTCGAACAGCGGTTCGATAGCGTCGACGGTCACGTCGTCGGGCGTGAGGCCGGTCCCGCCGGTCGTCAGAACCACGTCGACACCGTCATCTAACAGGGCGGCGACAGCGTCTTCGATAGCGTCCATCTCGTCCGCAACGAGTCGGCGTTCGGCGATTTCGTGGCCCGCGTCCTCGCAGGCCGCGGCGATGATGTCGCCCGCGGGGTCATCATCGAGTGTTCTGGAGGTGGAAACTGTGAGAACCCCTATTTCAACCCCTTCGGCGTCGTGAGCGTGATGGCCATCGTGAGTGTGTTCCGCGTGGCTCTGGCCGTGGTCACTGTCGTGTTCGTGCTCTCCGTGTTCATGCTCGCCGTGGCTGTGACCCGCCTCGTCGTGGCCGGTCGTTTCGTCGTGGTCGTGTCCCATACAGGAGATGACAGTCGGCGGGAAAATATACCCTCGGCTGCGTGGCCGGCGGTCGCGCTAACTCCGGCAGCGTGCCACGGCAGGTGTCGGTCGACAGGCGCTGTGCTTATTCGTAGTAGGGGAGCCGTTCGACGATCTCAGCGAAGGCCACGTTCTCGCGGACCTGATTCATTTTGACACGGAGGCGCTCCCCCACATCAGCGTCGGAGACGATAACGACGTACCCGCCGTCGATGCGTGCGACGCCGTCGCCCTTGTCGCCGATGTTGTCGATCTCGACGACACGCGTTTCACCCTCGGCAACGGGCGGGGACGACGGTTCGAACTCCGGCTCCGGGCCCGGTTCGCCGGACCGCGAATCGGACCGCGGCTTGGATCGGGACTGTTGCTCTGACTTGGAGCTGGAACTGGGCTCCGGGTCGGGCCTGGTTCGGGACCCGGACTGTGACTGTGGTGTGGGTGCCTCGGCCGCCGACTGGAACAGTGCGATCCGGTACAGCGTCTCTGTGTCCAGTGTTCCCAGCTCGACTTCCTGTTTCGGAATCTCGATCACGTACGAGTCGTCCTGCTCCTCAACAAGTCCGGTAAAGAGACAGTGAAGATCTGAATCGGTCGCCATTAGTATAATTGATTCGGCTAGGATCGGAACTGCATTGATTCTGGTGTTTTCGATCCGCCGGGCCGGGCGCTGCTAGAGAGTGGCAAACTGGCTGTGTACGTCCGCTATTGAGCGAGCCATCGAGAGACTGCGGCGATTACTCGAATTCGAACAGCCGACGGAGTTCGCGCTCGATGGCGTCGGTAAACGCAGACAGCACTGTGTCGAACGTCTCTTCGTCACCCGGTAGCGATTGCGCACGCGCCTCGGTGTCGTCGGGCAGTCGGACGCTGAACGTGCCCTCGCCCTCGTACACCGGCTCGCTCTCGCTGAGAATCTGCCGGTCGATTCCGCGAAGGACTTCGGAGTCGTACTGCCCGTGCAGCTCCTGATACGCGTTCGAGTACGCCGTTTCGAGCTCCTCGAAGTAGTGGACGTACTTCTCGTCGAACTTGTCGGCGTCGAACTCGGTCATGAATCCAGTGTTGCCGGGGTGAGAGTAAAGGGTTCTGTGACGCCGGGGGAAGCAGACCCGGTCACGACCGCCGGTCTCAGTCGACACCGACGCGCTCGAAGCCGGGTTTCGCTGCCCATCGGCTCCGGCCGGACACCGTCTATCGCTCCCCCGTCACTCCGATTTCACCGGCGAATTGCGTGAAGAACTCGTCCATGAATTCCCGACGCCGCCGACCAAGACGCCGGCCGGGGTGGGTGTACAACATATCTACGCGTTCCTGCGCCCAGTTCCGGAGGAGTCCGATGTCCGGATAATCCGACGTTTCGAGGTCTGTGGCTGACGCATCATCGATAACGGCATACTTCTCGTCGGTCCGTCCAGACCGTTCGCCGACGATACAGGCCAGTCGGATGAGTCCGCGCGCGCCGGCAGCGTCCAGCTTGTCCGCGTCGAAGAGGAGTTTCGCCTCCAGCGTTTCCGGTTCCGGGGAGCTCGCCCGGATACTGTGTGCTCGGATACAGTGTTTCAGACGGCTGATTCGGTCGGATTCCACACCTTCGGCCGTGAGTAGCTGCGCGGCTTCCGCTGTGGCCCATTCGTCGTGATCATCGATTGCACCGGCCCGCTCCCGGGGCCGACCGATATCGTGGAGCCACGCCGACGCGGCGAGGACATCCCGGTCGACCGAGCCGTCGCAGTCGCCCGCGAGCCGAAGCGCGATGTCTCTGACTCGCTTGGCGTGAAACTGGTCGTGGGCTGGGAGGGCGTCTTCGTAGTACGGCACCGACAGTGTTCGAGCGAGCGGACCCAGTTCCTGTGTCATTGGCGGCGGTGGCACCTCGCGTTCCGGCTGAAATAACTGCTGTGAAATGCGTCCGCATCGCTGACATGTATCGGAGGCGTGCCACTCAACGGGCGTCGAGCAGGTCGTCGAGGAGCTTCCGCTGGGCGGCAGCAAGGTGCTCGGTGAACGTCGAAGTGGAGATGTCCAGCGCGTCGGCCACGTCGCCGGCGGTCGCCTCGCGCGGGTGTTCGAAGTACCCCATCTCGTGGGCCCGGGTCAGCACCTCATGCTGGCGGCCAGTCAGTTTTGCGCGGTCGAGGACGACCGGCTGGTCCGTCTCTGTGGACGTGTCCTCCAGTAGCCGCCGGAGTTTGACCGTCTCACCTTCCGACTGGAGGTCAGCGACGATCTCTCGCAGGGTTGGAACATCGTCAACGAGGAACGTGACGACGATGGAGTCGGTGTCCGCTGTGAACTTCTGGACGACACAGCCGGCCGCTTCGATGCGTTCACAGACACAGCCCTGCCCGGCCGCTCTGGACAGCTGGAACACGTGTCGCTGGTCGTAGGCGAACACGTGTTCGACGGTCGCGCTCTTGCCCTGAAGCGCGACCGGCGGCTCGTCGCCGCCCTTGAGCGTGAACTCTTCAACAACGCGACCAGCACCGCCACTCGTTGCGCTCCGGGAGACCTCCGACACCGACCACTCCTCGTCAGCGTGCGGTTGCACCTGACACGACCGAGGACCGAACACTTCGACCTCGGCAAGCATTCGGCCCGACATGTGTGGGGAATCCCCCGGCTGGCATAAAAGAGTCTGTGCGAACATGTTCGTATAAAAAACCGCCATATAATGGGCCTAAGATGTCGGGCTGGCAGTTCATCGGGGTGCTGGAACAAACCCCGAATACAGCGACGCAGATAGCCGTTCGAATCGCTGGCGAACCGAGATGACACAAGATTATGAGACGCAACACGATACTCATCGGTCTGTTGATAACGGCGGTGCTGCTGCCGATGTGGTACGTCGCCTTGCACGGCGAGCCACCGTCGGAGGAGATAGCCATCGACGAGAGCGTCAGCGACATCCGACCGCTGGATGGCCCGGTCGAGACGCCGAACAAGCTGTCGCCGAGCCAGGTCGGCGTCGTCGTCTGGGTCGCCCTGTTCGGCCTCGTGGGCGTGCTGACGGCCGCTCACCAGTTCATGAACAGAGCGGTCCGGCCGCCCGACGAGGCCGAGCCGGTCACTGACGGCGGGATGGTCTCGCTACCGTGGCTCAACACAGAGCACCGCTGGGTCGTCGAGTACCACGACGCCTCGGACGCGATAGAGGGGCTCGTCGCCATGAGCGGGCTAACGGTCCTCTCTATCGTCTTCGCGGCGCTGTTCACCGGCGAGTATCTCACGCTCGCCCGCACCCAGTACTTCGGGCTGTACGCGACCGGGATGTTCCTCTCGCTCGCGCTCTCGACGGTCACGTACTACGCCTGGTTCATGCCACACGTCGAAGTCGCCGAACTCAGGGGGCACGAATGATAGAGTATCCGAAACCGGACGACGACGAGGAACAGGGCGACGACTGCTCGTGTGACGAGGCCGGCACGTCCCCCACGCTGTACGGGGACGCCCGCGCGGAGCTTCGCCGCCGGGACTTCGCGAAGTTCCTCGCGACTGTCGGCGGCCTGACCGCCGTCGCCAGCCTCACCGCACCCCTTGCAAGCACCACGCAGGTGTTCGAGCGAGGGTACAAGGGGCCGGTGTACTCCGACGGCATCCACCTCGTCGACAGCGAAGGCGAGCGAATCACGGAAAGTCGGCTCTCTGAAGGCGAACACATGACCGTGTTCCCGGAGCCCCGGCCCGGCATCGAAGACGCACCGACGCTGCTGGTGCGCTACGCCGAGTCGGACTACGGGAGTGACATCTCGGAGGGGTTCACTGTCAACGGCTACGCCGCCTTCTCGAAGGTGTGTACCCACGCCGGCTGTATGGTATCAGATCGGGAGGAAGACCTGGTCGTCTGTCCCTGCCACTTCGGGAAATTCAACGTTCTGGAAGGGGCGGCGGTCAGCGGCGGCCCGCCGGGCCGCGCGCTCCCGCAGCTCCCGATTACGGTGACCAGCGACGGATTCCTCGTCGCCACGGGTGACTTCGAGGGGCCAGTCGGCCCCGGAGGTGGATAATGTCCCGCGCCAAAGCCGTCTACGACTGGTTCGACACCCGCCTCGATCTGGAGAACGGCCAGAAATTCCTCGGGAAAGCGTTCCCGGCCGAGGACTCGTTCCTGCTGGGGGAGGTGGCGCTGTTCTGTTTCCTCCTCTTGATTCTATCGGGGGTCTTCCTCGGGTTCTTCTTCGAACCCTCCACGTCCGACGTGGAGTACGACGGCAGCGTCCAGAAGTTCCAGGGCGAGGAGATGCCCGAGGCGTTCGTCTCGGTGTTGCACATCACCTACGACGTGCCCTTCGGGATGTTCATCCGCCGGCTCCACCACTGGGCGGCTCACCTCTTTGTCGCCTCGATAGGGTTGCACATGTTACGGGTGTTCTTTACCGGCGCGTACCGCAATCCGCGGGAGCCAAACTGGGTCGTCGGCACGGGCCTCGCGGCCCTGTCGATGGGCGCGGCCTACACCGGCTACGCCCTGCCGTTCGACGAGTTCGCCGCCACCGCCACGAGCATCGGCTACAACCTCACGATATCGATACCGCTGTTGGGTGATTTCCTCGGCCAAGTGGTGTTCGGGGGGGAGTTCCCCTCCAGCGCCACCATCCCGCGGCTGTACTTCCTGCACGTCCTCGTGATACCGGCGGCCATCGCCGTGGGGCTGGCCGTCCACATGGCCATCCTCATCCGGCAGAAACACACCGAGGCCCCGCGGGACGAGGACGTGACGGGCGGTCGCCAGCCCGTTGACGAGGAGGACGACGACATCATCATCGGCCTGCCCGCGTTCCCGAACCAGGCCGCGGTGTCGGCCGTCGTGTTCTTCGTCACGGCGGCGACGCTATCGGCGCTCGCGGGGCTACTGCCGGTCCACAACGTCGCCGAGTACGGCCCGAACGACCCCGCGTCAACGCCGGAACTCATCATGCCGGACTGGTTCCTGATGTGGGTGTACGGCTTCCTGAAGCTCCTTCCACAGATCAGCTTCAACGTCGGCCCCGCCCACATCAACGGGGAGTTCGTCGGCGGCATCGTCCTCCCGGGACTCGTGTTCGCCGCGGTTGCCGTCTGGCCCTTTATCGACCGGTCGGAGCCGACCCACTTCACCGCGGACCCGCTAGACCGGGCCTGGCAGACCGGCGTCGGCGTGGCCGCCGTCGCGTTCATCATGATCGCCTCCATCGCTGGGATGAACAATATCCTCGCGGGCCAGGTGCTTGGAACGACGACCGGCGTGGTCAACCCCATCCTGACGGCCGCGCTACTGGTCGTGCCGCCGGTGTTCGGCGGCATTACGTACCTGCTGTTGCGCGACGGCGAGCCGACGCCGTCACAGGAAGGCGACGTGGCCGCGGACGGCGGCGCTGTCGACGGCGACACAGACCGTACCGAATCGGAGGGAGACGGATGACAGCGAACGTCGAACTGACTGAGCGACAGTATCGGCTGCTGGATACGACGAGCAAGCTGGTCGGCCTCGTGCTAGTCGCCGCCGGCCTCGACGTCGGCGGCAGCACGCTCGCCGGCATCGCGCTGGCCGTGGCCGGCACTGCCTGCGCGACTGCGACAGTGTTCATCACCAATGAGTAGACACGACCTGACCGACGACGAAACGGACAGTGCGGGAATCAGTCGCCGCGACTTCGTGCGCGGCCTCGGAGCCGCGTCGCTGCTGGGCGCGACGGGGCTGTCCTTCGCTGACGACGGCATGGACGGCCTGCAAGCGGTCGACGACCCCATCGGCAACTACCCCTACCGGGACTGGGAAGACCTCTACCGCGACGAGTGGGACTGGGACTCCGTCGCCCGGTCGACCCACAGCGTCAACTGCACCGGCTCCTGTTCCTGGAACGTTTACGTCAAGGACGGGCAGGTCTGGCGCGAGGAGCAGGCCGGCGACTACCCCACCTTCGACGAGAGCCTCCCGGACCCGAACCCGCGGGGCTGTCAGAAGGGGGCCTGTTACACCGACTACGTCAACGCCGACCAGCGGGTCCTGCACCCGCTCCGTCGCACCGGCGAGCGCGGCGAGGGCCAGTGGGAGCGCATCTCCTGGGACGAGGCGTTGACCGAAATCGCCGACCACGTCATCGACGAGGTGCAGGCGGGCCGGTACGACGCCATCTCCGGGTTCACGCCGATTCCGGCGATGTCGCCCGTGAGCTTCGCCTCCGGCTCCCGGCTCGTAAACCTGCTCGGCGGCGTCTCGCACAGCTTCTACGACTGGTACTCGGACCTGCCGCCGGGCCAGCCCATCACCTGGGGCACCCAGACGGACAACGCCGAGTCCGCCGACTGGCACAACGCCGACTACATCATCGCCTGGGGGTCGAACATCAACGTCACGCGCATCCCCGACGCGAAGTACTTCCTCGACGCCGGCTACGAGGGGGCGAAGCGGGTCGGTATCTTCACCGACTACTCCCAGACAGCCATCCACACCGACGAGTGGCTCTCGCCCCACGGCGGCAGCGACACCGCCCTCGCGCTGGGCATGGCCCAGACCATCGTCGACGAGGGGCTGTACGACGAGGACCACCTCAAAGAGCAGACCGACATGCCGCTGCTGGTGCGAGAGGACACCGGGAAGTTCCTCCGGGCCAGCGAGGTCGGCCTCGCCGAGGACGCCGACGACCCCGAGAAAGTGTTCGTCATGGTCGACGCCGACGGGAACCTCCGTCGTGCGCCCGGCTCGCTCGGCGAGCGGGACGGCCAGAAGGACTACTCGGCGAGCATCGAACTCGACTTCGACCCGCAGTTGTCGGTCGAGCGCAGCGTCGACACCGACGAGGGCAGCGTCCCGGTCCGGTCGGTCTGGGAGAACCTCACCGACGAACTCAGCCAGTACACGCCGGAGTTCGTCCACGAGGAGACCGGCGTCGGCGAGAACACATACCAGCGGGTCGCCCGCGAGTTCGCCGAGGCCGACGCGGCCAAGATAATCCACGGCAAGGGGGTCAACGACTGGTACCACAACGACCTGGGCAACCGCGCCATCCAGTTGCTCGTGACGCTGACGGGCAACCTCGGCGACCCCGGGACCGGCCTGGACCACTACGTCGGCCAGGAGAAGATATGGTCGTTCCACGGCTGGAAGGTGCTGTCGTTCCCGACCGGCAGCGTCCGCGGCGTCCCGACGACGCTGTGGACGTACTTCCACGCCGGCATCCTCGACAACACCGACCCCGACACCGCCAAGAAGATACGCGAGTCCATCGACGAAGGGTGGATGCCGGTCTATCCCGAGGAACGGGACGACGGCGGCCGACCGGACCCGTCGACGATGTTCGTCTGGCGGGGGAACTACTTCAACCAGGCCAAGGGCAACGTCGCCGTCGAGGAACAGCTCTGGCCCAAACTCGACCTCGTGGTCGACATCAACTTCCGGATGGACTCGACGGCGATGTACTCCGACATCGTCCTGCCGGCGGCCAGTCACTACGAGAAACACGACCTCTCGGAGACGGACATGCACACCTACGTCCACCCGTTCACGCCCGCCGTCGAGCCGCTGGGCGAGGCCAAGACCGACTGGGAAATCTTCCGCCTGCTCGCCGAGAAGATACAGGAGCGGGCCCGTGAACGCGGTGTCGAGCCGGTCGAGGACCGGAAGTTCGACCGGACCATCGACCTCACGACCATCCACGACGACTACGTCCGCGACTGGGAGACCGGCGAGGACGGGGCGCTGGAAGAGGACCGGGCCGCCGCGGAGTTCATCCTCGAACACTCCGAGGAGACCAACCCCGAGGACAGCGACGAGCAGATTACCTTCGACGACATCGACGACCAGCCCCAGCGGTTCCTCGAAGCTGGCGACCACTGGAGCTCCGACATCAAGGACGGGGAGGCCTACGTCCCGTGGCAGGACTACGTCCACGACAAGAACCCCTGGCCGACCTTCACCGGCCGCCAGCAGTACTACATCGACCACGACTGGTACCTCGAACTCGGCGAGGAACTGCCGACCCACAAGGAGGGGCCGGAGAACACCGGCGGCGACTACCCGCTGTCGTACAACACGCCCCACGGCCGGTGGTCCATCCACTCGACGTGGCGCGACGACCCCAAGATGCTCAGGCTCCAACGCGGCGAGCCGGTGGTGTACATCAACCCCGAGGACGCCGACGAGCGCGGCATCGAGGACGGGGACACCGTGGAGGTGTACAACGACCTCGGGAGCGTCGAGGTGCAGGCCAAAATCTACCCGTCCAGCGAACCGGGGACTGTCAGGCACTTCTTCTCCTGGGAGAAGTTCCAGTACCCTGACCGGGACAACTTCAACACGCTCGTCCCGATGTACATGAAGCCGACCCAGCTGGTACAGTACCCGGAAGACACCGGCGAGCACCTGCACTTCTTCCCGAACTACTGGGGGCCGACGGGGGTCAACAGCGACGTCCGCGTGGACGTGCGACCGACCGGAGGTGACAGCGAATGAGCACCGACCAACAGGACGAGGGAGAGGAGGACACGCTGGTCAACGTCGCCGACGGCGTCGACCACCAGGTCGCCATGGTGATGGACCTGAACAAGTGCATCGGCTGCCAGACGTGTACCATCGCCTGCAAGAGCCTCTGGACGGAGGACGGCGGGTCGGAGTACATGTACTGGAACAACGTCGAGACCAAGCCCGGCGAGGGTTACCCGCGGGGCTGGGAGGACTCCGGCGGCGGCTGGGAGTCGAGCGAGCACAAAGAGCGCTCGCCCGGCGAGATTCCGGACGAGGAGGACTACGGCCGCGCCTGGGAGTTCAACCACAGCGAGATAATGTACGAGGGCAGCGACGAGCCGCTCCGGCCCCGCGAGGGCGCGGAGTGGGGCCCCAACTGGGACGAAGACCAGGGGGCCGGCGAGTACCCCAACAGCTACTACTTCTACCTCCCGCGCATCTGCAACCACTGCACCCACCCCTCCTGTGTCGAGGCCTGCCCGCGCTCGGCGCTGTACAAGCGCGAGGAGGACGGCATCGTCCTCGTCGACCAGGACCGCTGTCGGGGCTACCGCTACTGCGTCGAGGGGTGTCCCTACAAGAAGGTGTACTACAACACCGTCTCGAAGAAATCGGAGAAGTGCATCTTCTGTTACCCCCGCATCGAGGGCGAGGGCCCCGAGGGGGAGACGTTCGCCCCAGCCTGTGCCGAGGAGTGTCCGCCACAGCTCCGGCTTGTCGGCTTCCTCGACGACGAGGAGGGCCCGATTCACAAGCTCGTCAACGAGTACGAGGTGGCGCTGCCGCTGCACCCGGAGTTTCAGACCCAGCCGAACGTCTACTACATCCCGCCGTTCGCGCCCGGCCAGCACACGGAGAACGGGGAGACGGTCGACATCGACCGCATCCCGCGGCAGTACCTCCGGGAGCTGTTCGGCGACGGCGTCGACGAGGCGCTCGACACCATCGAACGGGAGCGCCAGCGGGCCCGACAGGGCGAGGACAGCGAGCTGATGGAACTGCTCCAGGACAAGAACCCGGCGAAACAGTACCGGTTGGAGGTCTTTGACGATGACTGACCACCGACGCACGCTCGCACTCACGGCGGTGCTGGCGGGGCTCATCGTCGTTTCGACGGTGGCCGCGCCGATGGCCAGCGCCCGGCCAGCACACGAGATTCCGGTCGCGGAGGTATCGACAGCCGACCTCGCACAGCCGAACGCCGACGGCTGGACGGAGGTCCCGGCCTCGGACGTGCCACTCGCGAGCGCCCCGAGTAGCGTCCCGAACGCCGACGACACGTCCGTCGAGACGGTCGACGTGCAGGCGGCCCGCACCGAGCAGCGGCTGTACGTCCGTCTGCAGTGGCACGACGCGACACGGGACACGAACGCCAGCGCAACGCGGGCGTTCGCTGACGCGGTTGCGGTCCAGTTCCCGGCCAACACGAGTTCCCGGCCGCCGATAGCGATGGGCGGCCCGGACAACCGAGTCAACGTCTGGTACTGGAGCGGGGCGACCGGGACGCAGGAGCTGCTGGCCGGCGGTGCCGGCTCCACGACGGCGTTCGAGAACCCAACCGTCTCGGCCAACGCGAGCCACACCGGGACCGGCGGCAACGCCACCTGGACGGTGGTCTACTCGCGCCAGCTTGACGCCCCGAGCGAGAACCGGACTGACCTGCGGACCGACGGTGACCTCGACGTGGCCTTCGCTGTCTGGAACGGCTCCAACGGCGAGCGGTCCGGCCAGAAAGCGGTCAGCGAGTGGCACTACTACCCGTTCAGCGGTGGCCCGCAGGGGCCGCCCTACGAGACGCTGCTGTGGACCGTCGCCGGCATTGCCATCGTCGCCGTCGTCGGCGTCACCAGCTTCGGCATCTACCGCACGCGGGGGGTCGAGTGATGGCGACCACGCCGACCGACCCAGTCGACGACGTAGACGAGGACGCGGCCGCCCGCGGCGCGGTGTACGCGACGCTGGCGAAGGCGTTCGAGTACCCCGGGGAGTCGTTCCACGAGGCCGCCGCGAACGGCTCGCTCGAAGCCGACCTCCGGGCCTGTCTCGACCGCACCGCGCTGGACGTGGCCGTCCCGTCGCTGACCACCGACGACGACTACGAGACGCTCGCGGCCCGCTACAACGACATCTTCGAACTCGGCTACAGCGAGTACACGGACCGGACCGACGGCTCGCTGGAGGCGGAGGGGCCGCCGGTCCCGCTGTACGAGTCCAAATACCGGCCGGACCACTCCTGGAACGACGTGAACCTCGACCTCGCGCGGGCCTACAGCCACTACGGCCTGGAAATCGACCAGGACGAACGTGACAACCACGACGCCGTGACCTACGAACTGGAGTTCGCGGGGTACCTGGCCCGCCGGGAGGCCGCCGTCGGTGACGACGCCGCGACGGCCCGGCTGGACTTCCACGACCGCCACCTCGGCCACGCGGCGGCCGGCGTCGCGGACCGACTGGCCGACGAGCCGGGAACCGACGTCTACGGCGGCTTCGGCGAACTGCTGGAGGCGTTCGTCCGGGCCGACCGCAACGACCTCGCGGCGCGTCTGGAGGGGCAGCGATGACAGCCACGCTCCAACAACGGCTCCGACCACTGATACGCGGCGGCGACCACTCGCTCGCAGACCTCGCGGTCGGCACGGCGGCCGTCGCAGTTGCCGCCCGCTACCTCGCCGTTCTGTTCGTCAACGCGCCGGGGTACGGGGCCCCGGTCGCGCCCGGCCTGGCGACGGGCGTGTCCACGGCCGTCGTCGCCGTCGCGGCAATCGCCGTCGCCGTCACCGACGCCGACCCCCTGACCGGCGTCGGCCTGCTGTTCGTCGGCGTGTTCGGCCTGCTGTCGCTGGTCAGTAGCGCGGCAGCGCTCCCAGCGGCCACCGCGGTCGTCCTCGGGACGGCGACCGTCGCCGCCGTCGCAGGCCGGCGGCTGGACCTCGTCTCGGCCGGCGCGACCGCCCTGCTCGTCGCGGCCCTGAGCGTCGGCCTGGCCAGCGGCGTCGGCGGCTGGACCGGCCTCCGACCGGCGGCCTCGACCGTCGCGCTGCTCGGGGTCGCGTCGACGCCGGCCTTCGCGGCGACGGACTGGCGGTCGCTGTCGACGGCGGACTGGGGCGCGGTTCTGGGCGGCCTCGCCGCCTTCGCGGTCGTCCTCGCGGTCGGCCGCGCCGTCCCGTTCGTCGCGGGCGCGGTCACGCTCACCGGCAGCGGCGTCGTCGGGACGAGCCTGCCGGTCGTCGCGCTCGCGGCCGCCGGCGCGGTGACGACGGCCAGCGCCGCGAGCCGAACCCGCCGATGGACGCTACTGGCCGGGGTCGCGCTCGTCGCGTTCGCCGGCGTCCCGGCCACGCTCCCGCGGGCGCTGCCGTTCGCGCTCGGGGTCGCGGCACTCACCGCACGGGAGGGGCAACCATGACCGGCTGTCACGACGACGACGAGTTCGAGAAGCACCTCGAAGAGGACCCGGACCCGCAACTGGACCCCGAGCGCAGTCCGGGCCTGCACACCGACATCGAGGCGCTGGAGGACATCGAGGTGAGCCGTGAGGACGTGACCATCGGCGAGGCCACGCCGGAGGAACTGGCCGCCAGCGACACCGAGCCTGTCGAGGACGACGCGGTGGCGTCGCTGCTGGCCGACATCGAACACGGTTCGAAGACCGACCGACGCCGTGCTGCGCTCGAACTCAAAGACCGCGCGTCCACCGACGAAATCGTGGCGGCGCTGGCCCGCGCCGCGACGACCGACGACGACAGCGACGTGCGTCAGTTCGCCGTCGAGGCGCTGACGGCCCACGGCGGCGAGCGGGCCGCGGCGGTCGCGGTGGAACTACTCGACGACCCCGACCCCTGGGTCCGGGCGGAGGCCGTCGTCACGCTGGACAACGTCGACCGCGAGGCCCACGAGGACGACATCGAAGACGCGGTCCACGACGACCACCACGCCGTCCGGCGCAACGCGGCCATCTCGCTGTTCAAACTCCGCGGTGAGGCGATGGCCGATCTGCTGTTGGAACAGAGCCGCGACGACAGCGAGCGGGTCCGCGAGTGGGCCGCCCACATGCTCGGCGGCGTCGACGAAGACCGTGCCTGCGAGCGACTGCGTGAACTCACCGACGACCCCGCGACCGTGGTCCGCCAGACCGCCGAGCGGTCCCTCGACGCGGACCCCGGAACCTTCCGCCGTCAGTTCGGCAGCGCGCTGGAGAACGACGCCCGACTGCTGCCCGGCGAAGACAGACTCAACCGGATGCCCGACCTCTGACGATGACTGATGGAACGTCCACCACACTGACCGACCGCATCGAAGCCGCACTGCGAGACGTGCGCGACCCGAACGCCGACCTCTCCGTGTTCGACGCGGGCTTCGTCGAGAACATCGACGCGGCCGACGGCGAGGTGACAATCGAAGCGGACCTGACCGCACTGGACGGCCAGACGAGCACGCAGGTCGTGCAGGCGATGCTCCGCGCGGTCGACGAGGTAGACGGTGTCGAGAGCGTCCACGTCGAGCGGACGACACCGACGAGTGAGGACCACGCAAGCGTCGAGTCGTTCGACCACGTGATCGCCGTCGCCAGCGCGAAAGGCGGCGTCGGCAAGTCGACGGTCGCCACGCATCTGGCCTGTGCGCTGGCCGCTGACAACGATGTGGCGCTGTTCGACGCCGACATCCACGGGCCGAACGTCCCCGAGCTGCTGGACGTGAGCGGGCCGGTCCACTCCAGCGAAGAGGGTGACCCGCTCCCGGTCCGGGCGGGCGACATGGACGTGATGAGCGTCGGCCTGATGGAAAGCGGCGCACCGCTGGCCTGGCGCGGCGCGATGGCCCACGACGCGCTCGACGATTTGTTCGAGAACACCGCCTGGCGCAACGACGACGTGCTGGTGCTCGACCTGCCGCCGGGAACGGGCGACGTGGTGCTGACGACGCTTCAGGAGGTCCCCGTCGACGGCGTGGTCGTCGTGACGACGCCGTTTCACGCGAGCGTCAGCGACACCAGCCGAACGGTCGAACTGTTCCGGGACAACGACGTGCCGGTGCTGGGCACCGTCGTCAACATGGCCGAATACGTCTGTGACTGCTGTGGCGAGCCAAACGACCTGTTCACGGGGGACGCGCTGTCGGACCTCGACGCCGAAGTGCTGGCCGAACTGCCGTTCTCACACGACCTGCAAGGGACGCCAGCGCCCGGCAGCGTGCCCGACGCTGTCAGCAGTTTGGGAGACGCTGTCGAATCCGCCCTCGACACCGCCGGCGTGGTGTCAGTCGATCCCACGGTCGACATCCGCGACTTGCCGCCACAGGAGCGCAAAGACCGGGTTCGGGAACGGTTCACCGCACTGGACAGTGGCGAGCCGTTCGTCCTCGTCAGCGACCGCGACCCGACCCCCGTCGGACAGTTCCTGGGCCGGCTCGCAGAGGCCCCACGAGAGGCCTTCGACCCGTTCGAGGTCCGACGGGAAACGCCCGAGGCCTGGGTACTGGAGACGGCCAAGCCGTGAGTACGGTCGCTGGCAACCAACAGTGACAGCCGGTAACAGGCCACCGGAGCAGGACTAAAGGCATAATTGTCCGCAGCCGTAGGAGTACGATAATGACCCCTATACTCGTGACAGCGGGTCGACTCGCCCGCGGTCGCGCACGCGGCAGGTCCCGGCGGGCCGGAGGGACAGCGTGACCGACGCGTTTGCGGTGATGAACGCTATCGGGCTGGTCGGGTTCGCGTTCGTCGGCGCGGCGAAAGCCATCGAAGAGCGATACGACGTGTTCGGCGTCACGGTCGTCGGCGTGATGACGGCACTGGGTGGCGGGACGACGCGGGATCTGCTGTTGAACAGCGTTCCGAACTCCCTGCAGTCACCCGGCGAGGTCGCTCTCTCGCTTCTCGGCGTCACCGCCGCTGTGCTGTTCGTACATTTCCTCGACGACGGCCACCAGCACCCGGTCGTCCTGACGGCCGACGCCATCGGGCTGGCGGCATTTACGACCACTGGTGCGCTGCTGGGCCAGCAGGCCGGCCTTCCGGTGTTTGCCGTCGTCGCGCTGGCGACCGTCAACGCAGCCGGCGGCGGTGCCATCTCGGACCTGCTGTTGGGCCGAACGCCGTTTATCCTCCGCGAAGACTTCTACGCGTCCTGTGCCGTTATCGGCGGCCTCGCCTTCTGGGCGCTGGCACAGATGGGCGTGCCGCTCAGCGTAGCATCGGCCGGGTGCGCGCTCGCGGTGCTGTTGGCCCGAGGACTGGGCCTCGGCCGTGGGTGGTCGCTTCCGACGGTGCAGGCATGGGAGCGACGCGACGCACAGTAAAACGGCGCTATTTTTCGGTTGGCCACCATCTGAGCGTGAGCGCGACCGACTGGTCCAGACCGAACACGTCCGACGAACGGTCGACGGCCGCGGTTTCCGGGCAGTCGATTTCGGTGCGCTCGTCGGCGACCTCGATGGTTATTACATCTTGCCCGTGCCGGAGGTGGGCAGCCAGCGTATCAAGTTCGGCCAGCAACGCCTCGCGGGACATCGTCGTCTCGCGCGCGGTGTTCTGCTGGGAGTGGTCGCCGACGACGGGGTCGATATCGACATCCTCTGAACGATTCGATAGAACGGCGTTGATCGCCGCCCCGAGCAAGATCAGCAGGCCGATGATGTACAGCCAGCTCAGCAGGACGAGGATGCTGGCGATAATGTTCCCGCCCGTCGAGCCGGATTTGAACGCCGTAAAGAGAACCTGTGCAATCGTCAGACCAACGGCAGCGAAGGCGACACCCGGGACGACCTCAAGCGGCGAGACATCCGTGTCCGGAAAAACGTAGTACATCGGGTAGAAGACGATAAACAGGCCAGCGGCCCGGACCAGCCCGCTTGCGACCGTCCACGGGAGGCCGCTCCCGGACTCGGGCAGGACGCTGCCGAGCGCGCTGGCGCTGAGTATCGCCACGGCGACGGTCACGAGCAGTAACAGGCCGTCGCCGAGCTGGTCGAGGAACGTGTTCGACGCGCCAGTCTCGTAGATATCGGAGAAGGCGGTGTCCAGCCCTCGAAAGATTCGTAGCGACCCCCAGAGGAGAAATCCCACACCCAGCGCCGACACGGACGCGTCGGCTTCGGTCAGCCCCTGCTGGATGATGCCGCTGGCCTGTGCGGTCAGGACAGCTTCCATGATACCGACGACGGAGGCCCGTAGCGGGGCGTTTTCCGTCCGCTGGACGAACGTCAACACAAGCAGTAACAGCGGGAGAATCGACAGGAACGCGTGGTAGGCTATCGAGCCAGCCATGAACGTGAGCCGTTCCGCCCGGATTTCGTGAACGAGAGCCCGCAGAACCTCCTCCGTGCGAGCGCGACTGAAACGCATACGGAGCGTTCAACGCCGGGACTCATATAGACGACCCCGTTGTGGACACCCCTGACATCGTCTGCGAGGCGGGCGTCGGCCCAACTGCTGAGAGTTGCGGGTCGCCACCACGGACCCGGCGACACGGTCTGTCAGCCCGAGTGAGCATAGTAGTTCCCGAGCGTGGAGAACCCGTCTGGTCGCGACGACAACTCCAGGGAGCGCTCCAGGAAACCGCTACTGATAGAGTACCTCCCGGGTCGTCGTTGCCAGCGACGCGTAGAACGCGTCGCGTGACTCTGTCTCGACTTGCTCGAGGAACTCCTCGGCCCAGACAGCGAGGTGCTCCTCGAAGAACTGGTCAAGCTGTTCGTCGAGGCCTTCTTCTGCGAGGTAGGCGGCGAACTCCAGTTCCGTGGCGATGTGGTCCGGGAGGTCCGAATGGGCAGCCGCGGGCTGGACGCCGAACTCTCGGTACCAGCGCACGACAGCCGTCGTGGCTGGGCCCTTGACTGGCCCAAGCGCATCCGGGTCGTCGCCGTCGCGATAGACGCTCTCGTAGGGCGGACACGGTGGTCCCGCCGGACCGATGAACAGTCGGGTGTACTCGGTCCTGAGGCGATCCCGGCCGACCGAGCCGATGTCGCCGACCACCGGGGCCAGCTCGCCGGCCTCGATAGCCTCGACCAGCTGCTCGGTCGGTTCCCGCCAGCATTCGGCGAGGACGGCATAGGTCGCTGCGGCGTCCGACCGAAACCCGTCACTCTCGGTGTCGCGCTCGGATGCTTGCTCACGCACGGTAGAGGTGTCAGTCTGTCCAGTCATTGTCGTTCCTGGGTCCCGCCGTCAGTCGCGTACTGTCCGTCGACTCGCTGAATCGGGACGTATTTCAGGCCGAGCGTGACGATGAGCGCACCGAAGGCGACGATACCGAGGGTGACAACCACCTCGACCAGCGTCGGGGTGTAGGCCCCCGCAGTCGCCCAGATATCGGTCGTGACGCCGGCATACTCGCCACCGACCGAGATGCCCGGTGGGAGGTCGATGTTAGCGACTTCGTAGCCCGTAAACACCAGTCGAACCCCTTCGAACATCGTGCCGAAGACCGCGAGGAGGCTCGCGGTGAAGATGGCCGACACGCGCTTGCGGAGCGACGGAATCATCAGCATGACAAGCGGGACTGCGCCGCCGACAACAGTCCAGAGCCAGAAGTAAACGGACTCCCCGATGAGGAAGCCACTGGTGATGGCCCAGAACTCGAAGTGGCTCGCCCAGGCGTGTGGCAGTCGTTCGGCCGCGAGCAGGTACACCACGTGAAGCGCGAGGAAGACGCCGAGTATCTTCCCGAGACTCGCGAGTTCCTCGCGGTCGACCTCGTAGTTCGTGAGCCGGTCTGCGAGTATCGACACGACCAGCAGCAATCCGAGGCCGGAGACGAGCGCCTTGGCGATGAACACCGGTGCAACGAGGGGGCTGAACCAGTCGCCACGTCCGATCTGCGTCGCGAAGATCCACCCGGTCACCGAGTGGAGGGCGACTGCGGTCGGGAGCGCGAGCGCTGCAGTCCAGAACATGAGCGTGCGGTCACGCTCGCGCCCGGCGTCAGTGTCATCGACGCCCAGTGCGAGCGGCGACCCGCGCGCAGCCAGATCGCGGCGGGTCAGCAGCCACAGATACCAGAGGTTTAGCACGCCATAGAGGATGACGATGCCGAAGTCCCACACCATCGGCGAGCGGAAGTCCGGCGACGTGACAAACTGGTAGAGTCGCTCGGGCCGACCGATGTCCGGGAGGATGAGCAGGCCTGCGACGGTGATACACGCGAGACTGACCAGCACTCCGAGCCGTGCGAACCCTTCGTAGCGGTGTGAGTGGAAGAACTTCGGTGCGCTGGAGATGATGAGCCCCCCAGCAGACAGCCCGACGAACAGGACGAACATCATGATGTACAGTCCCCACGAGAAGACGTTACGCATCCCTGTGGCGACAAGCCCCGTGGTGAGTTGGTAGCCCCAGGCTGCCAACCCAGCGACTATCAGGGTCGCGAGCAGCCCGAGCCACAGCCGACCTTTCGTCCCGAAGGCCGGAATCGCGATCCGGGAGGAGTCAGCAGCCATCAGTCGTCACCTCCAGACCCCACTGCTGGGACGTGTGGAACGGCATCACCCTCGATGGAATGATGGCCTCCACCCGAGTCACTACTGTCGCTGCCACTGGCCTCAGATGGCACGTCCTCGGTCCCATCGGACCACGGAGAAACATCGTCGAGCTCACTCTCCAGTTTATCCGACGTTTGCGGCCGACCGGGACTCATCTCGCCGCTGATGTAGTGCGTCTTCGGGTTCGTCCCGCGGTCTTCGAGGAGCTGGTCCGTCTCGTACTCGTTGATGTACTTCGAGACGGTGCTGCTCTCATCGTCGAGGTCGCCGAAGATGCGTGCGTCGGCGGGACAGTTGACGACACAGGCCGGGTCGAGTCCCTCGTCGACGCGGTGGCTACAGAACGTACACTTCTCGACGACGCCCTGTGGCCGTGCGGCAACGTCGCCCGTCCCCTCCTCGGGCATGTGTTCGGGTTCGTCCCAGTTGAACACCCGCGCGTTGTACGGACAGGCGGCCATGCAGTAGCGACAGCCGATGCACTTGTCGTAGTCGATCTCGACAATTCCGTCGTCCCGCGTGTACGTCGCGTTGACCGGACAGACCTTCACACAGGGCGCGTTTTCGCAGTGCTGGCACGCCGTCGGCTGGTACTGCATGTCAAGCGACCCGCTGCCACCGTCTTCGGGGTAGCCACCCGACGGGGTGTCGATCTTGTCGCCGCCCTCCGTCAGGACGCGGTTCCAGAACTGCCCCATCGGGACGTTGTTCTCCTGTTTACACGACACTGCGCATGCCTGACAGCCGATGCACCGTTCCTGGTCGATTACAAGGCCATAGTTCGTCATCGTTAGTCACCTCCTGCGCGTGGTGCGTCGGCACCAGCCCCGCGCGGGTTGTCCGCGTCGTACGTTTCGGTGTCGAGGTCGTCGGGAGCCGGTTCGACTGCCACGCGGACGTCGTAGAACGCCATCGTCTGGCCGACGTCGCTGACCTCGTTGTGCGTGAGGTCGTTATGGTGGCCCCTGAGGTAGTCACGCGACCACCATCCTTGGTCAGTGTTTACCAGCCCCGGCTGGAACGCCTCGTTGTACTTCGCTTTCACGACCATCTCGCCCCGGTCGTTGTACACGCGGACGTACTCGCCGTCCTCGATGCCGCGAGCCTTCGCATCCGACGGATGGATGTCCAGCTGTGGTTCGGGGTTGACCTCACGCACCCAGTTCAACATCTCGTACTGCGAGTGAATGCGGAACCGGCTGTGCTTCTGCATGAACATCAGCGGGTACTCGTCGGCCTTCTCGTAGTCGTCGGCTGTCCGGTCTTCGAGTGGCTTTGGGAGGTCAAACGTGACGCCTTCCTCGCTCGGTGCGTCGTCGTCGTACATCTTGATGCGCCCCGTGTCAGTGGGGAACTCGTCGGTGTACTTGACGATGGGAACGGTCTGTTTCTTCTGCGTCCCCTGTTCGAACAGCGTCTCGAAGTCGATTGCATCGTCTCGGCTGGCGAGTTCCCGGAGCATTTCGCGTTTCGTCTCCGGGAAGTAGTCACCGAACCCGAGCCGCTCTGCGAGCCCGCGGATCGCGTAGTAGTCGTCTCTGGCCTCCCACATCGGTTCTTGGACCTTGTGTCGATAGCTGATGTGTGGATGGGACCCCCAGCTGGACGTGATGTCCTCCTGCTCGAACCAGTGTGGGGCCGGGAGGATGATGTCCGCATGCTGGACCGTATCCGTGTGGTGCATATCCGCGACCACGTACAGTTCGAGGCTCCTGATGGCCTCTCTGAACCGTTGCCGGTCCGGGAACTGGTTGCCCATCATGTTCGACTCGATCGAGTAGACGGCCCTGACCTTGTGCGGATCACCGTCGAGTATCGCGTCCGGGTATTCGGGGAAGAACAGCGACGGCCCGGGGTCAGCGTCCTCGGGAGTGCCCCAGCCACCGGTGCTGAGCGTCGCACCGCCGGCGTGGTGCGCGTGGATGTTCCCGTGCCGGCCGTAGTCACCGGTCAGCCCCATCAGCATCGCATAGGTCTGGCCGAAGATGTGCCCGTGTTTGTACCGTCCGAGCGCGTAGCTCGGGGCGATGCCACCGGGGCCGCGAGTCGCCAGCCACCGGACTGCAGTGCGGATGTTCTCCGCGTCGACACCGGTCTTCTCCGCGACTTTCGATGGAGCGTAGTCAGCTACGTGGTCACGGAGCCGGGTCAGTGCTGTCTCACATTCGATGCCGTCGACTGTGAACTCCCCGAAGAGCGCATACGGGCCGTCGGTCTCGGGTTCGAGTTCGACTGGCGTGTTGCTGCCCCGTTCGACGGCGACGACCTGGTCGTCGCTGCCGTCGTCGAAGACGGTACTCGACTTGAGCAGGTCGCCGGTGTCTTTCCGGATTAGCGCGGGACCGGTCGTCCGCTTGCGAAGGAACTGTTCGTCGTACGTCCCGTCCTCGAAGACAGTGTGCATCATCGCAAGCGCGAGATGCACATCTTTCCCGGGCTTGACCGGGAGCCACAGGTCGGCTTTCGACGCCGTTGTCGTGTACACCGGATCCACCACGACAAGTTTCGCCCCGCTCTCGACGGCGTCGAGAACTTTCGAAGCGTCCATCTGGAACTGACTGGAGAAGATGTCCGACCCCCAGACGATGATGGTGTTCGCGTTCTCCCAGTCCTCGGCCTCGTTCGTCGGCGGCAGGAAGAACCCAGTCCCGGTGACCCGGTTGAATCCGCGACCGACGTTGGCGTCGATACCCCAGGCAGACTGGGTTGCGCCAAACAGAGCGGCCAGGCGGCTGAACGACTTGCCCGTCTGCCCGTAGTTCCCCGACCCCTCGTGGAAGAGGACGCTCTCTGCGCCGTGGTCGTCTTTTAGCGACTGCATCTTGTCGGCGACCAGATCGAGCGCCTCGTCCCACGAGACGCGCTCGAACTCGGCATCCGGGCCACGTCCGCCGGGGTTTGGCTCGTCGGGCGACCAGTCCGTGCGCTTCATCGGGTACTTCAGTCTTGTCGGGTCGTACACGCGCTGGGTGTGTGAGAGCCCGAGCACACAGGCCCGCTTGTACTGCTCGTCTTCCGGCGGGTGTGGCTCGACCTTCTTCACCTGTCCGTCGCGGACGTGGACGTCGATGGGACACTTCCCGCGGCAGTTCGGCGAGCAGACGGTCTGGATGACGTCGTTCTGCCCGACGTAGTTCTCGATACCCGGGTCGCGGGTTGACGCCGCCGTTTCGTCTCCGCGTTCGGCCAGCCCCTGGAGGAACTCACCGCCGCCGAGACCGAGGGCAGCAGCCGCTCCTCCGGCTTTCAGTACGTCGCGCCGATACAGCCCATCGGTGTCAGTCATCGTCGAATCCCTCAGGTTTGGTCGGCCGCTCGTCTTCACCGAACTCCGCCAGTACCTCATCGTGGTACTTTTCGTGGAATTCGGCGTCGCTCAGTTCCCCATTCGAGACACGAATCGCGTCACGAGCCATCCGTAGCCCCAACTCAGTGTCGTACTCGACGCCGTCAAGCATCGCTGTTGCTTCATCTTCCCACTCATCAATCGGCGTCAATCTCGGCTGCTGTGGGTTATTCATGGCTCTAGTTGTCGATTTCTCCCGGAACTCGGTAGGACGCGCGCTGAATTATGAAGGGGTTTAAGTACCGACAGGTGTGTCCGTGCGCCGTCAGACCGATCGAGCGTCTGCCAGAGAACCGGGAAATAGCCGAACCAGACACTCGGAGAACGCTCTGTTCACGCGCAAGTCGTTCGGTGGCTGAGGGGAGTCTCTCCGTCGCCAGTGCACCCAGCCGGAAAAGGCGAGTCTACGGATCGAAGGCGGCCGTCGCGAGTTTCGATTCGACGGCCTTCAGGCGCTGAGAGAGGGCAGACTTCGTGATACCGAGTGTCGATGCGAGTTCGTCGAGGGTCGTCTGTCGTGGTGTCTGATAGTATCCTTCGTCGACCGCAAGTATCGCTGCTTCCCGTTGTTTTGCCGTGAGACAGGAGAGGTCGACAGTCGCAGGCTCCGACTCTGTCTCGTCGTCCTGACGGGATGTCAACCGTCGCAGACGGACTCGGTCGGCGGCGGATTGCAACTGGTCGACTAGCTCGCTGATGACGCTTCGGTCTGAGACGTACGTCTCGATAAAAAGGGAATCACCGTCTACGCGTCGGGTTCGTGGGACACACCCGACCTCGCTAAACGCGAGACAGAGACAGGCGTCCCCGACCTGATTTGTCGAATGGAGGACTCGTGCGGCTCCGCTCTCGTCAGTGACAGTCACCTCCGCGTGACAGACGCCGTCATCGATCTGGTTCTGAGCGTTCTCGATGTCTGCATCCGGCTCCGAAAGTGGACACGAACAGTCATCGGGCAGTTCAATTTCGAACAGAACCTTGAGGGTTCGCTCTTTCGCGGTCCCCGATGTCGTCCCTGCAGGCCCGCTTTCGGATTGTCCCATTCTGACTGTCACTCGACTATCTTCAGTTAAATGCATTTTGTCATCGCCGCCGAAATCCGCAGACTGAGGGCGTATTTTGCCTGTTTTTCTATGTGAAGAATCCCCCTCTCGGAGCCCCAGCGGCGTCTCTCACTGCGGCGGTGACAGCGTTCGTCTGCTGTCGGACGACCGAGGGATAACGACGGTGGTGCCCGGGTAGGCCGTCACCGGCGATACGCCAGCCGGGAGACGCCGTCGTCAGGTGCCCGCACAATGGTGTCACCAGAGTCACAAGATAAATGCCGCCTCCGCCTGATACACAGGTAATGGTCCTCTCGGACGTTTTCCTTGCCCCCCTGGGACTAGCTGCCCTCCTTCTTGCGGTGCCGATTGTGGTGTTGTACCTCATTCGACCGGACCCCAAAGAGCTCACGCTGCCGACGTTCCAGTTTCTCGTCGCCGGAGAGCGCCAGCAGTCGGCGACGCCGTTTCTCGAACGGATTTCACGCAGCCTCCTCCTGCTGTTACAGGTGCTGGTCGTGCTGGTGCTCGCGGTCGGACTGGCGACCCCGTATGTCACCGTCTCCGAGCGGGCGACAGTGGAGGAGACCGTCATCGTTGTCGATACGAGCGCGTCCATGCAGACCGACGCTGGCGGCCAGACACGCTTCCAGCGGGCCGTCGCAGCCGCCCGGGAGGAGGTGACGGGGACGACCTCTATCGTCACCACAACCAACGGTGGCGAGGTGGTACTCCAGCGCGGTACGCCGACAGCGGCGGCGGGAACGCTTGACGGACTCAGCCCGACAGACACGCCGGAAGCGCTCAGCGGTGCCATCTCGCAGGCGACCTCGCTCGCCGGCGAGAACGCCAGAATCGTCGTTCTGAGCGATTTCGCGGGCGATGAGTGGACCACGGCGGTCACGACAGCCCGTGGACGCGGCCTCTCCGTGGACCTCCAGCAGTTCGACGGCGGGGGCGACGCGAACGTCGGCTTCATCGACCGCCGGTTCTCCGGCTCATCGGTGACGCTGTCGGTGAAAAACTACGGCGACTCGTCGGTCGCCCGGACCGTTCGGCTCGGCAACACCCAGCGAGAACTACGACTCGGGCCCGACGACGTGGGTTCAGTGACGCTACCGGTCCCCACCGGCGGGAGCGAAGCCCGGCTCAGCCCGGGCGACAGTTTCGCGACGGACGACAGCGTCTATATCGCCGCGCCGGCTGACGCGGCCGTCGACGTGCTGGTGCTGACAAACGACCGGAACCGGTACCTGACCACCGCGCTGTCGGTCGTCGACCGCGTGAACGTGACAGTCAGGCAGCCGCCGACGACGATTCAGGGCGACTACGACGTGATTCTGTACAGCAACGTCGACAGGAGTTCGTTGCTCCCCGGGAACGTCGAAACCGGGCGCGAACTGGTCGAAGACGGTGGCGGCGTGGCGGTGCTGGCGCAGGACAATCTCCCGCAGCGATACCGGGATCTCCTCCTCATCGAGCCCGGCGAGACTCGGACGGGCGCGACGGTGGGCCAGACGGCACAGACACAGCTCACTCGCGGCATCGACTTCCAGCCCCCGGACGAGTACATTGCCGGGTCGCTACGGTCCGGCTCCGCGCAGGTGCAACTGGGCGACGGGACGCCGCTCATCGCGACCGAGGATCGAAACGGCGGGCGTGTCATGTACTACGGCTACATCGAGGATCGGTCCAGCTTCAAGTTCAATTACCAGTACCCCGTGTTCTGGAAACGGGCGGTGTACTACCTCGCGGACAGGGACCAGCTCCCGGCACTGAACCACGAGACCGGTGAGACCGTCCGGTTCGGTAACGCCACGGTCGATGGACCGACCGGTGCCGTCTCCGGAGACACGGTCCCGCTCCAGCGCGCCGGCTTCTATCGCACCGAGAGTCGGCAGGTGAGCGCCTCACTGCTTGACGAGAGTGAGTCAAACACCAACGTCGAAGCGCTCGACCAGCGCGCCGGGACGGCTGGGAATCTCACCCGGACCGAACAGCGGTCGGTGCCACAGCCCTTGACCGAGTACCTCGCACTTGGCGGGCTGGTGCTTGCACTCGCTGAGGTCGGCTATCTGCGCCGGCGAGGTGACCTCTGATGGCGGTCTCATACACCCTCGCGGAGGGACTGACCGTCGGTGTCGAGCACCGCTGGCCACTGCTGGCCCTGCCGGTCGCTATCGGCCTCCTCGCGTATCTCATCCGGCGTGGCGACGCCGGCCCGCGGTCGGCTTCGAACCGGAGTCGCCGGCTCCTGCTTGCCAGCCGCGTACTTATCGTCTGCCTGCTCGTCCTCGGCGCGATGGGACCGTACACCGTCCAGACCAGAGAGACGCCGGGCGAACCGGGTGTGACACTGCTGACGGACGAGTCCGCAAGCATGGGCGTCTATCCGAACACGACCGACGCGCTGGTACGGGACATCGAGGACGAGGGTGTCCCGGTGACACGAGCGACAATCGGCAGCGGGTCGAGTTCGCGGCTCGGCGACGGCGTAGCGGCAAATCTCCAGGAGAACGGGACGGTCGTCGTCGTCTCCGACGGCCGCGTCACAGAGGGGCGGAGCCTGTCGAGGGCCGCAGAGGATGCCGGTGCGCTCAATGCTACGGTCCACAGCGTCCGGCCACAGTCGCCACGCACCGAGCGCGCTGTGGCGATAGCGGGGCCGTCAACGGTGAGCCGCGGCGTCCAGTCGCAGTACACAGTCTCGATGGCCGGCGTGAGCGTCCTCGAACCAGTACCCGTCGAAGTGACGATCGACGGCGAGACGGTCACCGAGGGCGAACTCCGGCCGGACGGCACGCTCACCGTCGACTACGCGTTCGAGGAGATTGGTTCACACCGCGTGACGGCGACACTCTCCGGCGACGACGAGTACGCACGAAACGACGTGTTCTACAAGAGCGTCCGCGTCGTCGAACAGCCCGACGTGCTGTACGTCTCGCAGGGCCAGTACCCACTGCGGAACTATCTCGACTCGCTGTACAACGTTTCGACGGCCTCGTCGGTCCCGGCGGACCTCGATGACTACGCCGCCGTCGTCGTCCAAGACACACCGTCGAGCAGTATTGGGAACACGACCGCACTGCAGGACTTCGTCATCAACGGCGGCGGGCTGGTCGTCGCAGGCGGCGACAACGCCTACGAGAACGGCGGCTACGAAACGTCGCCGGTGGCCTCGATGCTCCCGGTCCGCGTCGGGAACGCGACCGGCGGCGAGTCGAACATCGTCATCCTCGTCGACGTGTCCGGGAGCGCCGAGAGCGGCCTCTCGATACAGAAAGCCGTCGCACTGGACGTACTCGACCAGCTCGGCGACGAGAACCGGGTTGGTGTCGTCGCGTTCAACCAGAACGCGTACCGCGTCTCGGAGATGCAAGCGCTCGGTCAGAACCGCGCGGAGACTGCCGACAAGATACGGCGGCTCAACAGCGGCGGCGCGACTGATATCGCCGTCGGCCTTCAGGGGGCCGACGAACTACTGGGCGACCGCGAGGGGACGATAATCCTCCTCAGCGACGGCCAGGACCGGCTCGGCCCGCCGGCGGCCGTTGCCAACCAACTGGGTCGTGAAGGGACCCGCGTCATCTCGGTCGGTGTCGGCAAGCGCGTCGGCGTCGCGACAATGCGCCAGATCGCCGGCGAGTCCGGCGGCTCGTACTTCGCCGCCGACGAGACCGAGCGGCTCCGGCTCCTCTTTGGCGGCTCCTCGCGGCGCTACCAGGGGGAGAACCTCACCATCGTCACTGAGGACACGTTCATCACCTCGGGCGTCGAGCTGACGGCCAATCCCGGGCAGGCAAACAACGTGCAGGTCAAACCCGGGGCCGACTATCAGGTCGCCACCGCCGACGGAAAGCCGGCCATCGCCTCCTGGCGGTTCGGGCTGGGCCGCGTGGTCTCGATTACCGCCTACGACTCGGACAACACGATGGGCGGTCTGCTCGACCGGCCGGATTCGCTGGTGGTCACCAAATCGGTCAACTACGCGGTGGGTGACCCCATGCGCACGCAGACCGGCGTCATAGCGGTCGGCGATGCCCGGGTCGGGAGTCCGACGACGCTGACCTACCAGGGTGACAGTCGCCCTGATGCGCCGAACATCTCCTTCCGCCAGGTCGGTGATGGGCGATATCGTGGTGAGTTCACGCCCAGAGAAGCGGGGTATCAGACGGCACTCGACACCGAATACGCGGCGAACTACCCCGTCGAGTACGCTTCGTTCGGTCCGAGTGAGAGCCTCGATGCACTCGTCGAAGCGACCGGCGGGCAGACGTTCAGTCCGAACCAGGGCGAACAGATAGCCAGCGAGGCACGCCAGAAATCCACCCGGGTCCGCACCGTTCGAGAGAACTGGGACTGGGTCGCCCTGCTCGGCGCGCTCCTGCTTTTCACCGGCGAGGTGGTCGCACGGCGTGTTCAAGTGTACCGCGGTCGCACCTCCCTGGAGAGTGGTCTCCCGTGAGCGCCATCGGCCGCCGTATCAACCTCGGACTCGTACTGTTCGTCGTCCTCTCGATGGTTGGCACCGGTGGAACGACGGTTCTGTACCAAGATTCTGCAGGCGAGCTGCGGTCGCAGAACCAGGAACTCCGACAGCAAAACGCTGAACTCCGAGAAAATCTGGATGCCACCAGGAGTGAACTGGAATCTACCCGGACCCGCGTCGGCGAACTCGAAGACCAATTGGAGACGCGGTCGGAAGACGTCGATCAGGTCGCGACTAACCTGAACCAGACGGAGGAGCAACTGAACGCCACGGAGAGCCAACTGGCGGAGACCCGACAGTCGCTCCGCGAGAGCGAGGACCGCGTCGAAGAGCTAGAGGGGACAGTCGGTGACCTGCGAGACGAGCGCGACACGCTCGAGAACGAAGTCGAAGACCTCGAATCGACTATTGACGATCTGGAGAGCGAAAACGAGGAGCTAGAGGACGAGCGTGCCGAACTCGAAGACCAAGTGTCCGACCTACGGGACGACATCGAAAGTCTGGAATCGCGGATAAGTACGCTTGAAGACGACATCGACGAACTCAAAAACGAGAACCAAGCGCTGCGAGACGATATCGAGACGCTCTGCAGCCAGCCGGAGAACCAGGGCAAAGCCGCCTGCGAGGACTACTGATGAACGAGCCAAACACAACCACCGGAAAGAACGGCGTCGAAGAGCCGTCTGCAAACGGACGGGCACAAGCCCGCGAGCGAATGGCCGCCGCCATCGCCGAGGTGAGACGCGAGGGCAAGAAGGCGGCGTTCGTCTACGCCGTCGTTGACGCAGTGCTGGTCTTTCTCCTGGTGAACATCCTCCTGACTGTCCTCTCGCCGGCCGAACTCCCGACACAGGTGTCGGTTCCCGCGTCGGTGACGGACCCGGTCAGTGCGGCTGTCGGCCGCTCGATACCGAAGCTGTCCTTCCCGACGGGGGCGGTTGTCGGCATGGCCGTCGGAGTGGGCTGGTTCATCGGCGAGTATCTGCACCGGGTCCGTCAGCCGCTCGTCGAGCAGTTCGAGGCGGCGAACGCGAACGTCACCGACGCGCTCCGGACGGCGCGGGACGCGGTCGAGGACGGAGCCGAGACGCGGATGGCGGCGCGGCTCTACGAGGATGTCCTCGACGGGCTGAAACAGAGTTCGAGCGTCGCCCTTGTCGATAGCCGGCGGCTGCTCGGGACGCTCGTCGTCGTTATCCTGCTGAGTCTGGCGACAGTGCAGGTAGCCGTCGTCGACATCGGGCTGCTCGACCGCGACACAGTCGAGACGGACGCGCCAACCGACCGGCCAAGCGAGTACGAGGGGCTGGAGGACGGCGACGCGATACTCGGCGACAGCGAGGACGTGCAAGCGGGCGACGAGAACCTCACCGCCGAGATCGAGTCGACTGGCGGCGAGGAAGAGATCGACCGGAGCCAGTCGTTCCCATCCTCGCCGACCGCCGGGGAGCCGGGGAGCGGCGGCGGCACAGTCGACAGCCAGCAGGCCGGGTTTGCCGGCCAGGAAGACATCGAGGACGCGGACCTCATCCGCGAGTACAACCTCAGGATTCGAGATCAGGACACGGACGACGAGGATACCGACCCATGAGCCAAGACATCGACGAACTACAGCAGAAGATCGCAAACGCACGTGAACAGATCAGCACGCGAATCGTCGGCCAGGAGGAGGTACTGGAGCAACTGCTCATCTGTATCCTGGCTGACGGCAACGCCCTGCTCGAATCGAACCCGGGGCTGGGGAAGACGACAATGGTCCGGACCGTCGCAGAGGTGACCGACCTTCAGTTCTCCCGGATTCAGAACACCCCCGACCTGATGCCGTCCGATATTACGGGCACCGAAATCATCCGTGAGACCGACAGCGGCCGCGAGTTCGTCTTCGAAAAGGGGCCGGTGTTCGCCAACGTGGTGCTAGCTGACGAGATTAACAGAGCGACGCCGAAGACACAGGCCGCCCTGCTGGAAGCGATGCAGGAGAAACAGGTGACCGCTGCGGGCGAGACCTACGAACTACCGCGTCCCTTCTTCATCCTGGCGACGCAGAACCCAATCGACCAGTCGGGAACCTACGCGCTCCCGGAGGCCCAGACCGACCGCTTCATGCTGAAGCTGCTGGTCGATTACCCCGACTACGACGAGGAGCGGACTATCGTCGATATGTACACTGCCGGGGCAGAACAGGTCCCCGTCGAGCGCTCGCTGACCCGCTCGGAAATTCAGGAGATTCAGCAGCTGGTCCGCGAGATGCCCATCGCCGACGACCTGCGTGACAGGGCGGTCCAGCTCGTCCGCCGGACCCGCGAGGCCGACGACATCGAGTTCGGCGCCAGCCCGCGAGCGAGTATGGCGCTCGTCCAGACGGCGAAAGCGCGGGCCTTCCTGCAGGGCCGCTCGCACGTCACGGGCGAGGATATCGAGGCGCTGGCCGCGCCCGTCCTCCGGCACCGGATTATCGTGGACTTCCGTGCCGAGCGGGAGGGTCGGACGGCGGACGACCTCATCGCGACCCTGCTGGAATGAACGATCCAGTGACCGCGGTTCAGTCGGCGGCGGGCCAACGAGAACGGGAGGGACAGCCGTGACTATCGAGCCAGATTTCCTGGACGAACTCGGCCGGTTCACCGCCGCGCTGAACCGCCAGACGACCTCGATCCGGCAGGGCGATCAAGAGTCCCCCAGGGTCGGGGAAGGGCTCACGTTCAGCGATTACCGGCGATACTCGCCGGGAGACGACACGCGGCGTATTGACTGGAAGCTGTTCGCCCGGACGGAGGAGTACTTCATCAAGCAGTACGAGGAGGAGCGGAGTCTGACCGTCCACCTGCTTGTCGACACGAGCGCGTCGATGGATTTCGGCGAGGGGGCGAGTCACAAGTTCGAGTATGCCGCCAAACTCGGCCTTGGCTTCGCCTACCTCACCGCGGAGGAGAACAACGACTTCCAGTTCTGTACGTTCCGTGATCAGGTCGAGCGTATCGACACCGGCCAGTCGAACCGCGGCGAGATACTGTCGCTTATCGACCAGTTGAACGGGGTGACACCCGAAGGGACAGCGGACTTCCGATCGTCGCTCGAAGGGTACGCCCAGCGCATCCGCTCGCGCTCGCTTGTCGTCGTGTTCAGTGACTGCCTGGCAGAGCCAGAGGCGCTCGAATCGGGTATCGCCGCGCTCGCCCGCAACAACGCCGACGTACTGTTGGTCCGCGTGGTCGCCCCGGAGGAGCGAGACCCCGGCGTCGTCGGCGACGTGTTGTTCGCCGATCCGGAAAGCGACGAGACACGCCGGTCGTACTTCAGTGGTTCGCTGGCCGAGACGTATCAGTCGCGACTCGACGCCCACATCGACTCGGTGTCGAACCGCGTGACCGCGCTGGGCGCGGACCATGTGCTGGTCGATACCGGTGACGAGTACTTCGACTCGTTTGCGAGCATCTGGCTGCAGTAGCCAGATGGCAGCAGGGTCGGCTTACTCTGCGAGGATGTGTGCCGGCAGGTCGTCGCGGATGATCGTATCGCAGTACTCACAGCGAACGCCGTCGTCGCCGACGGCAAAGCGTGAGTCGACGGGTTCGTCCTCGGTCGTGATGCAGTTGTGGTTCGGGCATTCGAGGACGCCCTCGACGACCGACGGCCGCTCGACGCGGCGCTTCTCGACGACATCGTAGTCACGGATGATGTTGATCGTCGCCGCGGGGGCGATGAGCGAGAGCACGTCGACCTCATCTTGTGAGAGTTCGCGGCCCTCGACTTTGACCACGTCTTTGTGTCCAAGGCGGTCCGAGGGCATGTTCATTGCAACGGAGACAGAGTCGCCGCTGGTCCCGTCGATGCCGAGAATCGCCAGGACGTTCAGCGCCTGTCCGCCGGCAATGTGGTCGATGACGGTACCGTTCCGAATCTTCGAGACGCGGAGTTGCTGGTCGTTGTCGCTCATTGGTCGCCTCCGAGCATCAGGTCAAGCAGGGCCATCCGCACCGGGACGCCGTTGTGGGCCTGCTGGAAGTACTGCGCGTGCGTGGTCTCGTCGACGTCGTGGGCGATTTCGTCGACGCGCGGGAGCGGGTGCATCACGGTCAGGTCGTCCTTGGCCGCCGCAAGCGTGTCGGCGTCTATCTGGTACTGGCCGGCGACCTCGCGATACTCGCTCTCGTCGGGGAACCGCTCAGCCTGGATACGCGTCACGTAGAGCACGTCCAGTTCCGGGAGTATTTCGCCGAGGTCGGTGTGCTCTCGGACCCCCGCGCCGGCCTCGTGGAGGTCGTAGCGGACCGACCGCGGAAGCTGAAGCGACTCCGGACTGATGAAGTGCTGGCTGGCGTCGACGGTCGTGAGTGCGTGGGCCAGCGAGTGGACCGTCCGTCCGTACTTCAGGTCGCCCATGATACCGATAGTCAGGTCGTCGAAGCCCGCGTTCTCCCGGATGGTATAGAGGTCGAGCAGGGTCTGGGTCGGGTGCTGGCCGGCCCCGTCGCCGGCGTTGACGAGCGGGACGTCCACGAACTCGCTCGCCATCTTCGCCGAGCCTTCCATCGGGTGCCGGAGGACGAGCGCATCGGTGTACCCCTCGACGACGCGGACGGTGTCGGCCAGCGATTCGCCCTTCTTGACGCTCGAAGACTCGACAGAGCCCATGTCGACGATGTCGCCTCCCAGACGCTTCATCGCCGTCGTGAAGCTCATCTTCGTCCGGGTGCTCGGCTCGAAAAAGAGCATGCCGAGCAGCGTGTCGGTGTGTCGGTCCGCGAACGCCCCCGGGTCAGCCGCGATGTCAGCCGCGTGGTCGAGCACCGTCTCGATGTCGCCCCGCGAGAGTTGTTTCGCGCTGATGATGTGGTCGTGCCGCATTTCACTCGGTACCGCGCTCCGGACGGTCTTGAATCTCCCGACACGGGAATTGAACGGTCGCTTACATCATCAGGGCCGGCTTCGAGAGCGTCGGTACTGGCTTCGAAAACGAGGGCAGAAAGGCCAGCGGCAGAAATAGCAGTCTGGGTCAGGGATTACTCTGCCAGACATCGACGCGTGGCTCTGTGTACGCCTTGCCGACGATGTCGGGAATGCCGTCACCGTCGAGGTCGACGACTTTCGCCTCGTGGGTGGGGATGCCGGTGTTCAGTTGTTTGGGCTCGAAGTTCCCCGTTCCGTCGTTGTGGAACACGAACTGTCGCGGTTCGTGTCCGTCCTCAAGGCCCATTTCCGCGACGAAGATATCGGGATGACCGTCGCCGTCGAAGTCCGCCACGTCAAGGCTGTGTGGGTTCGAGAGGTCGTCGTGCAGCAGGGTCCGGTCCCACTCGGGCGGATCGAACACGCCTAGCCTGGCCGGGCGGTCGTCGAGATACGGTTCGTCGCCCTCGACGAGGATTATTTCTAGGTCGCCGTCGCCGTCGATGTCCTCGATAGCGACGCGGGTACACTGCCAGCCCTCGGCGATCTGCTCTCGGTCCCAGCCGTCGGCCGTCCGATGGAAGACGTTCGGGCCGGCGACGATCTCGACCTCGCCGTCCCCGTCGACATCCTCGACAGCGACACCCTCGACATCGAGGCCCTCGGCGACGACGTGGCGGTTCGCCACCGGCCACGGTTCTCGCGTTGGGTCTTCGGGAATATCGTAGTAGAATACCGTCTTGGACTCCTGAGACAGTCCGGCGACTTCGTTTTCCCCGTCGCCGTCCACGTCCGCCACGGCGGTGTCGTGATACTTCTCGAAGTCGTCGGTAATGAGCCGACGCGTCCACTGCTCTCGTGGGTCGTCCGGTATCTCGAACCACCACAGTTTGTGCCGGTAGATGTTCTGACCGGCTACCATGTCCGGGCGGCCGTTGCCCGTGATATCGCCGAGCGAACCGCCGACGGAGAGTTCAGGTGCGCTGGCCACGTCGTGTCGCTCCCAACCGGGGTTTTCGTACCAGAACACGTTCGTCTGGAGCCAGCGGGCCAGCGGCCCCATGCCGAACACGGACAGCAAGTCGACTGACTTATCGACGAGTGGAAACTCAACCTCGTGCTCGTCGCCGAGCGCCCCGACGATGATGTCCGGCCGACCGTTCCCCGTGAGGTCGGTCGTGAGACAGAAGCTCATCGTACTCGCCGGTGGCGAGGCTTCGATGCGCTCGTGATATAGATTCATGTGCCAGCCGTTCGGGTGCATCGGTATTGTTATACCCGGGCTAACACCGGCGGAAAGCGGTCACGAACTCGTGGCGGGCATCCGTGTAGGGCTCCGCGATAGGTCACTCCTATCGAGAAGACGCTCCAGTGTTTCCATCCCGTGGTCAATCTTCGCCGTCGGGTCGCTGTCGAGTTCGTTTTCGTAGATCACCCAGTCGACACCAGCGTCGCTCGCGGCGTCCAGAACTCCATCCATGTCAACTACCCCCACACCGTGCGGGACATCCTCGTAGCCCTGGAACAGCCCGGCCGGGGACACGTCCCGGAGGTGGACCATGCTGGTTCGGTCGCCACACAGCGAGAAGAGGGCACGCGGGTCGTAGCCTGCTTCACGGATTTCCGCGACCTCCGGCTCAAACATGAGTTCCGCCGGCGTGGTCCGGGCAACGAGATTCCACATGGGCGTCTCGCTCGGTATCGTTGTCGGGTCGGGTGCCCGAAGGGTAGTCAGCAACTGGTGTGTGTACTCCCCGACAGCGATGGGCACCGGCGTTTCGTCGATGAGCTGTCCCGCCGCGTCTGGAAGGAAGGGGCGGAACGTCCGCCGTCCAGTATGATACCCCAGCTGCATATCACACGCTTCGAGACCGGCTGCGGCGTCGCGGAGCCGGTGGCAAAGCGACCGGATGTCGCTCCGAGTCCGTAGCTCGGACGCCGAAAGATGTGGGATAACGAGCGTATCACACCCCACTGTTCGACACCGGACTAGCAGGTCTGACTCACCGTCCAGCGCAGCCTCAACCTCAGGCAGGTCCGCGTGGACAGCGACCGGTTCGAGACCGATGTCATCAAGTGCCGTTGCGATATCTCTGGGCGATTCCTCCTGGAACCGGTGTGCGAATTCGACTCCGTCGTAGCCTGCAGCCCCGACACGGCGGACGATTTCAGGGAGCGGTTCGGATAAGCTGCGGATACTGTATAACTGAAGGGCCGTGTTTAGTCCACTGCCCATAGCCACAGTTGGAGTGTACTCATTATTGTTACACACACGTTATCAAACCTCACTGAGAACGGGCTCGAACAGTTCGACTGTCGGGACCGTCATCATCGAAGGCACAGACCTGCCGCGGACAGGGAACTGCGGCATACAACGACCGTATAAAAGTAGGCAACAACCAACCGTGGTAAGTCAGACCTTTCAGCCCACGGTAGGCACTGTTCGTGACGGCCGACACAAGGGTTCAAAACCGATAGACAGTCCATCCACAGTATGCTCGCGATCGCTGGCGGCAAAGGTGGCTGTGGCAAAACGACCATCGCCCTCGGCGTTGGGCAAGCACTGGGGACGTCAACCAGACCGTCGCTGGTTGTGGACACCGACCGTGATATGCCAAACCTCCACCGGCGTGCTGGGGTCAATCCGACGCCCGGAATCGCAGATGTTGCGGCCTCGGCTGAGCCGACCGCAGTTGCACAGCGCGCGACGACCGTCCAAAACGTCGACGTACTCCCCTGTCAGACCGCATCGGGGGCCGCTATCGACAATGCCATCAACAGGTTGTCCCGACGTGATCGGCCCGTGGTACTCGACTGCCCGGCCGGCGCTGGCCCGGACGCCGCCCGTCCGTTACGGGGAGCTGACAGAACAGTGCTCGTGAGTGCACCAACACGCCAGAGCCTCACCGACACAGCCAAGACTGCGGCGATGGCCCGTGCGCTCGATGCACCGCCCGCGCTTACGGTCCTCGTCGGCAGCGACGGGTCCGTAGACCCATCTGCCCTGCTGTGCTGTCCGGAAACGATTCATGTCCCGTCGGTGTCGAAGCCACTGGAATCGGACCGGTCGAGGGTAAAATACGTCGAGATAGCGGCCGTTCTCACCAAGCGGAATACTTAATCTCGTGGGAAAATAATCTCTCAGTGGTATGGCCAACCGGTTGCGAACGGGGATTGATGTCCTCGACAGAAAGCTCGATGGTGGCATCCCTGCGGGGAGTATCGTCGTGCTCTCTGCCCAGCCGGCTAGCCAAGCGGAGCTGTTCCTCTACGAACTCACCGCCACGCGCGGGACGCTGTGGCTGTCACTCGACCGGACCGCCGAATCAGTCATCGCGAGCATCGAGCAGACGCCGGCCAACACCGGAGATCCGACGGTGCGGCACATCTCCGGCGAAGCACCCCTCGATAACGCCGGAAAGCTCGTCTCGGCGCTGCCGGAAACCTCGAACCTCATCGTTGACCCACTGGACGTACTCGAAGCACAGGAGCCACACTCGCGTTTTCGGGCCTTCATGAACGACCTACAGAACCACATCGTCAATACCGGCAGCCTCGCTATTGTTCACTGTCTCGATGGTCGTGACGTGCCACCGCTCCGGGATACGACCGAGCACTTCGCGGACGTGGTGTTCCAGCTCAACACCACAACGACCGGTGACGAGGTGGAAAACCGTCTCGCGATTCCGAAGTTCCGCGGCGGGCGCGCCCCCACTGACATCATCAAGCTCAATCTCGTCGAAGAGGTCAGCATCGACACCAGCCGCGACATCGCCTGATTCTACTCGCCGCCGGGCCGTGGTTCTCTGTCTGTCGAGCCGAACTCTGTTCCGACGAGTATCAACAGGAACAGTCCGAGACCGACACCGGCACCCGCTGCCAGTCCAGTGCCGATGCTTCCAGTCAACACGACCGTTCCGACGCCGAAGGCGATCCCCGGCGGAAACGCGAGCAGTGACGGGTACACCAGCGACACTCGCATGTGTAGTGATGGCGTGTCGTGCGTATAACGGTTCGCCCGTAGTGGTCGTCAGAAGATAGCAGTCGCTCGGAACGATACAACCGCTCGCTGGCGCACAGCACTGCAGAACCGCTCAGCGTGCTCGCTGTGCAGTTACTCTTCGGCGCCTTCGATCTCTTCGACGATCTCCTCGGCGTCCACGTCGGCGTCTTCCAGCGCGTCTTCGATGTCAGCGCCGCCGGCACCGCCCATGCCACCCATCATGCCGGGCATGCCCATGCCGCCGCCACCGATCTCCTCCTGCACGATGATGCGGTCGATGTCGAGTAGCTGAGTGAGCTGCTGGGCGATCTGCTGTTTGCCCATCATCCACTGCTGGTTCATCGTCAGCTGCGGCGTCGCCTCGATGTAGAGCGTCTCCTTCTCGACTTCGACGGTTTCGTACTCAGGCTCGGACTCTTCGTCCTCGTCTTCATCGTCCTCACTCTCGACGAGCTGTTCTTCCTCGACGGTGTCAGTCTCGAACCACACGTCGAGTTCCATGTCGAGCATCATCTGGATGATGCCCTGTGCCTTCTCCTCGCGGTCGGTGACCTCTTCGAGAATCTCGTAGTCGTACTCGACGTCCTCGCCGGCCAGCGGGTGGTTGAAGTCCACTCGCGCGCGCCCGCCGATGATGGTCTCGACGTGACCGTGCTCGCCCTCAATGTCGACGTGGGCGCCGGGGTAGCGGTCATCCTCGGGGATCTTGTCCTTTGAGACGGTCCGGACCTCTTCCTCGTCGTACTCGCCGAAGGCGTCGGCGGCCGCAACGGTCACGTTGCCCTCGTCGCCGACCTCCTTACCGTAGATGTCCTGCTCGACATCCGGGAAGATGTGGTTCTCGCCCAGCACGATGGTTCGCGGGCCGAACTCCTGCTGTTCGGTATCGATGCCGTCCTCCTCGGCGACCGCTTCGTCAGTCGTGTCGACAAGCTGGCCGCCGTCGACGGTGCGGGCGGTGTAGGCGAGCTTGACAACATCGCCCTTCTGGAGTCCCTCCGCCTGTTCTTCTTCGTCTGCGGTTTCTTCATCGACTTCAGTCTCAGACTCGTTGCTCATACCCTGTTCGTCAGTCGTGGCACTCTTAAGCACAACGTTTCCCGGTCGACAGCGGGCGAGCAACTTCGGAAGTGACCAGCTAATACTCGCTTTCGGCCAGCAGTCGGTCGAACTTCTCTCGGTCGATGTTCCGCCCCGAGATAGGGAGGACAACCGTTTCACCCCGTAGTTCGTCTCCAGCCTGAAGCGCCGCAGCGACAGCCGTCGCACAGGCCCCTTCCATGACAATGCGGTCTGTCTCGAACAGGCGTGCCACGGCGTCCGCAATTGCGTCTTCGGAGACGAGCCGGAAGTCAGCGAGTCCCGCCTGCAGTATTTGCGTCGGGAGCGCGAACGGCACCCGGGTCGCGACGCCCTCGGCGATGGTGTCGACGCTATCGAGGGGCTCCAGCGTCTCCTCGTTCCAGGCGCGGTACACCGCGGGCGCACCCGCCGCCTGGACACCGACGACGGCGGCGTCGGTCATCGCCCCGAGCGTGAGAGAGTACCCGGCCGCGGCGGTGCCGCCGCCGACGGGACAGAACACGCGGTCAACGTCGGGTCGCTCGTCGATGATTTCGAGGCCAGCCGTTCCGACGCCGGCGAGCAATTTCGGTTCGTTGCCCGAGTGGACGTAGCGCGCCGCACGCTGGGTCGCCAGGTCCTCGATGTGTTCGCGGGCCTCGTCGTAGTCCTCGCCATGCTGAATGACTTCTGCGCCCAGTTGCTCCAGCGCATCGACTTTTCCGGCGTTGGCCCCTTCCGGGACACCGATAGTGACCGGCACGTCGAACTCGCGGCCGGCCCAGGCGATAGACTGGCCGTGGTTCCCCGTACTTGCGGCGAGCAGTCCAGCGTCCTGGAACTCCTCATCGAGGGACGCGACGAGGTTTACACCGCCACGGACTTTGAACGCACCAGTCGGGAGCGTATCCTCCCGCTTGAGCAGAACATCCGCGTCGAGGGCTTCGGAGAGGGCTTCGCTGCGGACCAGCGGCGTTTCCGGGAGATGCTGCCGGATGCGTTGCCGGGCGCGCGTGACCGTGGCAACTGTCGGCGGTGTCAGGTCGTGGTACGGAAAGAGGGTCGTCTCGTCCGGGGAGTCGATCGGTTCGTAGCGACCGGCCATACTACTACCCGGGAGAGCGGACACAGTAAATGGCGCGGTCGACGGGAGCGTTTTTCAGCGGCCCGGCCCAGTCCCACAGTATGTACGAAGTCGAGGTGAAAGTGCCAGCGGACATCGAGACTGTCGCGGAGCGACTCGACGAACTCGGTGCCGAGAAGGTCGATACGGTGGTACAGACGGACACGTACTACGATGCGCCCCACCGGAATTTCGTCGAGACAGACGAGGCGTTCCGGGTCCGCCGCGAAACCAGAAAGGGGGAAACAAACGCGAAAGTTACTTATAAGGGCCCACTCCTCGAAGCGGAGTCGAAGAGCCGAGAGGAGTTCGAAACAGGCGTCGAGAACGGCGACGATATCGACGCAATCGTCCAGCGCCTCGGCTTCGAGCCGGCGGCAACCGTCCGGAAGAACCGCCGGGTGTACAAAGTCCGGGAATACGACGTCACGCTCGACGCAGTCGACGGCGTCGGCGAGTTCGTTGAAGTCGAAGGAGAGACCGACGGCGACATCGAACCCGTGCGAGAGGGGGCCTACGAGGTGCTTCGGGACCTCTGTCTGAATCCCGACGAGCAGGAACGGACCTCCTATCTCGGCATGCTACTTAGCGATGCGAACGAGTAATCATTCAGCCCTTATCTGTTCCCGTAAGTTATAGAACCCGGCCAAACGAAGTCGAAGCAATGACTGAGCGGAACATCCACGTCCAACCTGCGAGCGGGCTCGCCGTCGAAGATCAAGACATCGAAGTCGTAGAGCGCAAGGGTATCGGCCACCCGGACTCCATCTGTGACGGCATCGCGGAGACGGTGTCGCGTGCGCTGGCACAGACGTACATCGACCGCTTTGGCACAGTCTTACATTACAACACAGACGAGACACAGCTCGTCGCCGGCACTGCCGCCCCGGCGTACGGCGGCGGCGAAGTGCTTGAGCCGATCTATATTCTGGTCGTCGGTCGAGCGACGAAGAAGTTCGACGGCGAACGCATCCCGGCCGAAAGCATCGCCCTCCGAGCCGCACGCGACTACCTCGACGAGCAGTTCCCACATCTCGACCTCGGGTCCGATGTCATCGTCGACGTTCAGTTCGGCGAAGGGTCGGGCGATCTCCAGACAGTGTTTGGCGAGGAGGCAACAGTTCCGATGGCAAACGACACGAGCTATGGCGTCGGCCACGCCCCGCTAACGGAAACAGAACAGATAGTTCGCAACACTGAACAGAAATTGACCGGCGAATACGCCGAGGCAAACCCGGTCGTCGGACAAGACGTCAAGGTGATGGGCAAGCGCGAGGGCGACCACATCGATGTGACTGTGGCCGTCGCGATGGTCGACGAACACGTCCCGGACCTCGAAGCGTACAAAGCCGCTGTTTCGGACGTTCAGGCGTTCGTTACCGACCTCGCAGAGGAGTACACCGACCGTGACGTAACGGTCCACGTCAACACGGCCGACGACTACGACGCCGAGTCCATCTATCTCACGACCACTGGAACCAGCGCCGAGCAAGGCGACGACGGCTCCGTCGGGCGCGGCAACCGCGCGAACGGGCTTATCACGCCGAACCGCCCGATGAGCATGGAGGCGACATCCGGTAAGAACCCAGTTAACCACATCGGGAAGATATACAATCTTCTCTCGACAGAAATCGCACAGTCCGTCGCGAACGAGGTTGACGGCATCCGACAGGTCCAGATGCGCCTGCTCTCACAGATCGGGTCACCGATTGACGAACCCCACGTCGCCGACGCCACAGTTGTCACCGAAGACGGCATCGCAGTCGGCGACGTCGAATCGGAGATTCAGGCCACGATTGACCACGAACTGGCCGACGTGACCGACATTACGCGACAAGTCATCGAAGGGAACCTCTCGACGTTCTGAGACGGCCAGGCGATATCCCTTTACTTGCTGGTAGTCAACTCGCAGACATGCATCCCCCAGACGCCGACAGCGTACTCGTCCGCCACGGCGAGCTCGGCGTCAAAAGCGACCAGGTCCGTCGGAAGATGGAACACCAACTGGCGGACAACCTCCGTGCGATGCTCGACGCCCGCGACCTGTCGGGAGATATCGACCAGCGGCGGAACCGACTGTTCATCCACACCGATCACCCAGAGGGCGTGACTGCGGCCGCGGCCGACACGTTCGGCGTCACCTCCGCATCGGCAGTCACGACGACCGACGCGACGCTATCCGCAATCGCAGACGCACTGGCCACGACCGCGCGCGAGCAGTACGACGGTGGCACATTTGCCGTTGAGGCCCGCCGGGCGGGGCCACCAGCGGCACATCCCTTTTCCAGTTCCGACATTGAGTCTACCGGCGGGACCGCTGTCGGGGAGACAATAGCGGGACTGGGCGGCGAGCCCGTTGTCGACCTCGACGACCCCGATTTCGAGCTGTTCGTCGAGTGCCGCGCCGACAAGGCGTACGTCTTCTGCGAGCAACGTGCCGGCCCGGGCGGCCTCCCACTCGGAACCCAGCGACCCGTCGTCGCGCTCGTCAGCGGCGGCATCGACTCGCCCGTCGCCGCGTGGAAGCTGATGAAACGCGGCGCGCCCGTGATTCCGGTCTACGTCGACCTCGGTGACTACGGCGGCCCCGACCATCGGGCGCGAGCCGTTTCGACTGTCAAAACACTCGCTTCGTACGCCCCCGGACACGGTCTGTCCCTCAACGTCGTTGACGCCGGTGATGTCGTCGCCGACCTCACTCAAAATTACGGCTCGCTCCGAATGCTCGTTCTCCGCCGGTTTATGCTCACAGTCGCTGAGACTATCGCACACGACTGCGACGCTGTCGGCATCGTCACCGGCGAAGCTATCGGGCAGAAGTCCAGCCAGACGAGCGCGAACATCGCAGTCACCGATGCTGTGACCACGCTCCCGGTGTACCGACCGAACCTCACTGTCGATAAGTCCGAAATAACCAATCACGCGCGAACCATCGGGACCTTTGAAGACTCGACAATCGACACCGGTTGCAACCGTGTCGCGCCATCGCACCCGGAAACCAATGCCTCGCTGGAAGCGGTTCGAGCAGCCGAGCCCGACGACCTGTTCGAGCGCGCCAAGATCTGTGCGCAGGACCGCGCTGTCGTCCCCATCGAAAGCTAAATTTCCGGGGCGGGCCAGGGTTGAGCCATGACGCAGGTCTGTCTCGTTGGGAACGAAGACGTGAACCTTCGATACGAACTCCTCTCTCGCGAGACCGCGCGGAACGCACTCGCCACCTACGACCTGCGGGAACCGTTCGTGAATACTGTCGCCGTCGACACCGTGAGCCTCGGGGCGGCAGTGGCACTGCTCAACGATCTGAACTGGTATCTCGTCCGCTTCGCCGACGGCGCGTTCGTCCGTGACCCGTCGATTAGCGAGACGGAGTGGCTTTCCCGGAACCTCGCCGCGGCTATCCGCGACGACGATGTCGCGCCCGAGGAGACCGGTCGGTTTCTCAAGGTGTACGGTATCGTCGAGTCGGCCAAGACAAGCGATGCTGATAACGAAGCCACGTCGGAAGGAGCGTCTCCGCCTGACACACAGGCGACGGAAGCCAACAGCCCACCGGAACTGGTCGAACCAATGCTCCTGACGCGGACTGGCGATACAATTCCTGAGTACGATCTCCAAGCCGTGGACGAAACGCTCATCGTCAGAGTGACCGAGTCTGAATTCGGGGCCTGATTCGGGCCACACCGCGCACAGAGCGCCCTCAGTCGAACATCCCGGTCGACATGTACCGCTCCCCGCTGTCCCAGTAGACTGTGACCACGAGCGGGTCGTCGACGCCGTCCGCGACGAGTCGCTCAGCGACCTCTCTCGCGGCGAGGTTCGACGCGCCCGAGGACTGTCCGACGAGGATACCCTCCTCGTGGGCGAGTCGTCTGCACTCGTCTTCCGCATCCGGGAGTTCGACCGTCAGCACGTCGTCCAGCAGATCAGTGTCTAAATTGTCGCTGACAAATCCCGGCCCCATCCCCTGGAAGCTATCCTCGCCAGCACCCGGGTCCATGCCCGAAAGAACAGCGTTGTCCGCTGGCTCGACCGCGACGATGTCCATCTCGGGGAACGCCTCGCAGAGTCGACGGCCGGTGCCAGTGAGTGTCCCACCGGTCCCGACGCCCGCTACTAAGGCGTCGACGGTCCGGTCGCCCACCTGTTCGAGTATTTCCCTACCTGTCGTCTCGTAGTGTGCTGTCGGGTTCGCCGGATTCTCGAACTGCCGGAGCTGGACGTAGTCATCGCGCTCACACAACTCGTCCGCACGATCTTTCGCGTCGGAGATGTCCCCCTCGACAAGCTCAATCTCCGCCCCGTACGCCTTCATGATCTGGCGGCGCTCCGGCGACTTTGAGGACGGCATCACCAGCACCACGTCGTACCCCTTTGTTGCCCCGACCATCGCCATCCCGATGCCGGTGTTCCCACTCGTCGGTTCGACGAGCGTATCACCCGGTTCGAGTGCCCCGTTTTGCTCGGCGTCGTCGATCATGTACTTAGCCGGCCGGTCCTTCGCGGACCCGCCAGGGTTGAACGACTCGATCTTCGCTGCAACGGTTGCCCCCTCCGGTGCACGAACCGAGACCAGCGGGGACCCGATTGTATCGAGAACAGAGTCTTTCATCGCCGCCGCCTACGCGGCCCCGACTTAAACGCCTACTGAAGGTCCCAAACAGTTCGTAGAGTTGCGATACAGGGCAGTGCTTTCCGGTTCCGTCGACAATTCACGAGAACATGTTGATATCGTCGACCGGTAGCACCGAGTAATCGACCGATAGCGTGTCCTTCGTGGCCCGAACTTTGCCGACAAACGCGGAAATGTCCTCTAGTTGCCCCTCCAACACGAACAGTTCCATGCAGTACCGGTCGCCGACGTGGCTGTGGAAGTTCGACGCAACGATTGACTCGTGGTCGTGGCGGAGATGCATCATCTTCTCCTCAACCGTGGTCGTCTCGTAATCGAACAACACAGTGACCACCGCCATCAGTTCACGATCCTCCAGTCGCTTGTCCTCGAACTCCCCCATCAGATTCCGGACCGCTTCACGAACTACTTCGCTGCGACCCGTGTACCCATGTTCGTCTGCAAACGTGTCGATTCGCTCCTCCAGTTCGTCCGGCATCGAGATACTTACAACGCCCATGTATTAACTCGGCGCCGTTAGAGTATTAATAGTTCATATCTGTCCGCATAGACTGGAACGACGACGGTTAGCGCTGCTGCTAGCTCGTATCTTGTGACTGTCTGGCGTGTTGTACAGGGCCCGCTGTACAAATACGGAAAGCCCACTCGGGAGAGAAGTCTCTCCTGAGTGGGCTATGAAAGGTATGAATGGTGGCGGCGAACCGCGTTTCCCAGAGGCTCGCGCACTCCAGTACTCCCCGGAACGCTGGTGGGCTTATCTTCCGTGTTCGGGATGGGTACGGGAGGCAACCCCACCGCTATGGCCGCCTAACGTCGAGTCGCGGAATCGAACCGCGAGGGTACCAGTCTCGATTGACTCCACCGTGTGTCCGTGCGATCCAGTTTGCGCCTGGACTCGTTCAGCGACGAGTAAATCGTCGGTGAATGAGTCACAGTGCGTATGAATGATGGCTTTGGTCTGTTAGTGCTCGTGGGCTTAACGTCTCGTTACCTCGACGCGCACACCCCGAGTCTATCGACCGCGTCTTCTACGCGGGACCTCGGCGGTGTCTCTTTTCCAAGTGGGTTTCGAGCTTAGATGCGTTCAGCTCTTACCCCGTGTGGCGTGGCTACCCGGCACGTGCTCTCTCGAACAACCGGTACACCAGTGGCCACCAACCGTAGTTCCTCTCGTACTATACGGTCGTTCTTGTCAGACACCATTACACACCCAGTAGATAGCAGCCGACCTGTCTCACGACGGTCTAAACCCAGCTCACGACCTCCTTTAATAGGCGAACAACCTCACCCTTGCCCGCTTCTGCACGGGCAGGATGGAGGGAACCGACATCGAGGTAGCAAGCCACTCGGTCGATATGTGCTCTTGCGAGTGACGACTCTGTTATCCCTAGGGTAGCTTTTCTGTCATCAATTGCCCGCATCAAGCAGGCTAATTGGTTCGCTAGACCACGCTTTCGCGTCAGCGTTCCTCGTTGGGAAGAACACTGTCAAGCTATCTTTTGCTCTTGCACTCTTCGCCGGGTCTCTGTCCCGGCTGAGATAGCCATAGGGCGCGCTCGATATCTTTTCGAGCGCGTACCGCCCCAGTCAAACTGCCCGGCTATCGGTGTCCTCCTCCCGGAGTGAGAGTCGCAGTCACCGACGGGTAGTATTTCACTGTTGACTCGGTGACCCGCTAGCGCGGGTACCTGTGTAATGTCTCCTACCTATGCTGCACATCGGCGACCACGTCTCAGCGACAGCCTGCAGTAAAGCTCCATAGGGTCTTCGCTTCCCCCTGGGTGTCTCCAGACTCCGCACTGGAATGTACAGTTCACCGGGCCCAACGTTGGGACAGTGAAGCTCTGGTTAATCCATTCATGCAAGCCGCTACTGATGCGGCAAGGTACTACGCTACCTTAAGAGGGTCATAGTTACCCCCGCCGTTGACAGGTCCTTCGTCCTCTTGTACGAGGTGTTCAGATACCTGCACTGGGCAGGATTCAGTGACCGTACGAGTCCTTGCGGATTTGCGGTCACCTATGTTGTTACTAGACAGTCCGAGCTTCCGAGTCACTGCGACCTGCTCCGTTCCGGAGCAGGCATCCCTTCTTCCGAAGGTACGGGACTAACTTGCCGAATTCCCTAACGTTGGTTGCTCCCGACAGGCCTTGGCTTTCGCCGCCATGGACACCTGTGTCGGTTCTCGGTACGGACATCATGCTCGTCTTTTCATGGGCCCCAGGTTGAATCACCTTGCGCTGTGCCGCCGTTCGTCCGCTTCGTGCCATTACGGCTTCCACGGAGTTGGACGGTTCGACCGGGCGAAGGCCCGGCGTGATCGACCCCAGGGCGTCGACTTTCACTGCATAGTGGCACGGGAATATTAACCCGTTTCCCATTTCGTCTCAGTCGAGTTGCGGTGAGACTTAGGACCGGCTAACCCTCAGCTGATCAGCAGTGCTGAGGAACCCTTATCCATTAGGCCGTCGGGGTTCTCACCCGACTATCGCTGCTACTATGGCCAGGATTTTCGTCACGCATCGGTCCACAGGAGCTCTCGCCCCTGCTTCCATCCAATGCGAGCGCCAATCTACTCGATCACCCTGTGACGGGTGCGGACAGGTCTCGGTGGTGGATTTGAGTCCCGATCATTTTGGGCGCCTCAAACCTCGGCCGGTAAGCTGTTACGCTTTTCTTAGAGGGTAGCTGCTTCTAAGCTCACCTCCCGGCTGTCTAGGGCTCGAGACCACCTTCAGAGGATTACACTTAATCCACACTTGGGGACCTTAACCTATCTCTGGGTTGTTCCCCTCCTGGTACACAGGCTTACCCCGCGCACCGGAATCCCCGCGTCGAACGGCGTCTGTAGGTTTGGAGTTTGACAGGTGTGCCGACTCCTCTCGGAGGCGGACACACCAATCGGTCGCTCTACCCCACAGACTACCTCGGCGGAGGTCATGCTTCGACATGTTTCGATTGGAACCAGCTGTTGCCGGACTCGATGGGCCTTTCACCCCTACACATAGATCACGAGAGGGTATTGTAGGACACCAACTCTAACAGACTTCCACGTGCCTTTCGGCACGCTTCATCTTGTCCATGCGTAGATCGTCCGGATTCGGGTCGTGTCCGTGTGGCTCCCCGCGCTTGAACACGGCGGCCCTCGGGCAAAGCCCTGCGGCCATGTCGGTTTCCCTGTGCCTCCCCGGATGCTCCGGTTAGACTTGCCATACAGACACACTCCCTGGCTCGTTTTTCAAAACGTACGACAGAACATCGGCTTCCTGTAAGTCTTACTGGACGCTCGCGCGTCGGTCATTCGTTACAGGACCTTGTATGCCCTGTCGCTCGATCGCCAACTGATTTCATGCTCTATTTCGCCTCCCTTCTGAGGGTACTTTGCAGCGTTCGTTCACACTACTTGTTCACTATCGGTCTCAGGTTGTGTTTAGCCTTCGCAGTCGATGCCTGCGTTATTCGCGAGGGATATCCAACCCCCGCTACTCTGGCACTACCGCACAGCGTACTGGTCTCGAGTACGGGGTTGTCACCCTGTATCACGCTCTGTTCCAAGAGACTTCGTCGAGACGGTCGGCTGATGAGAGGTAGCCCKGACACCACATTGCCCGTGAGGGCTTCGGTTTGGGCTGTATCGCGTTCACTCGCGGTTACTGACGACATCACRTTGCGTTTTCTGTTCCTCCCGATACTGAGATGTTTCAGTTCTCGGGGTTCCTCATTGCGCGAAGCAATTGTTAGAGAGATTCTCATTCGGAAATCTGTGGTTCTTCGCCTCCGTGCGGCTCCCCACAGCTTATCGCAGCTTGGCACGTCCTTCATCAGCGCCTGAGCCGAGCAATCCACCAGCTGGCATAGTAGCCAACGTCGTTGTGACTCGTTCAACTGAACGAGTCCAGTGGACGCCTGGATCGCACGTACACACGGTTTCATACACGCCCCCGAGGTGGAGATGGTGGGCGTGTCGACCCTTCCCAGGCTCGGTTTCACCCGGCCTGGTGCATCTGTCGTCGTACCATATCCCATCGCCGTCCCACACTTAAGGGGCACGGTTCGGGACCGGCACGTCGTATGGACCCACTGGGATTTGAACCCAGGGCCTCCGCCTTGCAAAGGCGGCGCTCTCCCGCTGAGCTATGGGCCCGGCAGATCCGCACGGTTGTTAGCCCTGATAGTTCATAGGTGCCCGGTCGACGGAGTTCTCGAACACCGAAAGGTGGGTTGGGGCAGCGCCCCAATCCCGATCAGTAGGAGGTGATCCAGCCACAGATTCCTCTACGGCTACCTTGTTACGACTTAAGCCCCCTTGCGGAGCCCAGATTCGACCGTCGCATGACGGCCTCATCCGGACCCCACTCGGGTGCTTTGACGGGCGGTGTGTGCAAGGAGCAGGGACGTATTCACCGCGCGCTTCTGACACGCGATTACTACCGAATCCAGCTTCATGCGGGCGGGTTTCAGCCCGCAATCCGAACTACGACTCCGTTTGGAGATTAGCTTCGCCTCTCGGCGTTGCATCCCACTGTCAGAGCCATTGTAGCCCGCGTGTTGCCCGGTCCATTCGGGGCATACTGACCTACCGTTGCCCGTTCCTTCCTCCGCTTTAGCAGCGGCAGTCCTCCTAGTGTACCCAACTACCTCAAGGGTATTGCTGGCAACTAGAAGTGCGGGTCTCGCTCGTTGCCTGACTTAACAGGACGCCTCACGGTACGAGCTGACGGCGGCCATGCACCTCCTCTCAGTAGCGTCGGGTAAAGTCGTCAACCTGACCGTCATTACTACTGTCGGGACCGGTGAGATGTCCGGCGTTGAGTCCAATTAAACCGCAGGCTCCTCCGGTTGTGGTGCTCCCCCGCCAATTCCTTTAAGTTTCATCCTTGCGGACGTACTTCCCAGGCGGCTCGCTTATCGTCTTCACTACGGCACATCACGTGCTCATGGCGCGTGACATACCTAGCGAGCATTGTTTACAGCCAGGACTACCCGGGTATCTAATCCGGTTCGAGACCCTGGCTTTCGTCCCTCACTGTCGGGTCCGGTCTCTCAACGTGGTTTCCCCATTGGTGGTCCGTCCAGGATTACAGGATTTCACTCCTACCCCGGACGTACCCGTTGAGTCTCTCGGCCCCAAGCTGTGTAGTTTCCACCGGACGCCGACCAGTTGAGCTGGTCGATTTCCCAATGGACTTACACAGCAAGCTACGGACGCTTTAGGCCCAATAATATCGGCCATCACTTGGACTGCCGGTATTACCGCGGCGGCTGGCACCGGTCTTGCCCAGTCCTTGTTCCTGTACCACCTTACGGTACAGAAAAGCGAGGGCTATATGCCCTCACACTCGGAGTCCCCCTATCGCACTGTCGTGCAGTGTAAAGGTTTCGCGCCTGCTGCGCCCCGTAGGGCCCGGTATCTTGTCTCAGATACCGTCTCCRGGYTCTTGCTCTCACAACCYGTACCGATTATCGGCATGGTGGGCCGTTACCCCACCATCTACCTAATCGGCCGCAGCCACATCCTACAGCGCCGGAACGTTTCTCACTCTCGGCACTCCAGCGTGAGAGTGATATCCGCTATTGGCCTCAGTTTCCCGAGGTTATCGCGGTCTGCAGGGTAGTTTGGCCACGTGTTACTGAGCTATATGCCACGAATCTAAATTCGTGCGACTAGCATGGCTAAATCGGACTCCGATAGCAATGGCCTCCGGCAGGATCAACCGGAATGTGCTGATATACATCAGCGGCGGAAGTGGTTGCACTCCGTCGGAAGCTAAACTCATCGATTCCTACGTCGATGAGGACTACTGCATGGGTCCGTGGGCTCACATCAGATTCCATCTTGACGGCGGACCGCAGGGGTGGAATCCTCATAGTGTGGATCTCGCCAGCCCCAGAAGGGAAGACGAGTTCCGTTCGTTGCTCGGGCCGACCCAGGTGGCCGACCGAGCATGTCGACCCGGGCTCGCTGCCCGGTGCGACCTTCGCATTAGTTCAGAAGACGGGGGAACATATAAATGAATCGTCTCGGACCCGCCCTGTGCAGCACACACACGACGCATACGTAACGTGATGCCGTGACACGCATAACCGCAGGACAGCGACAGGGTATCTATTATCCAAGGTGTCTTTATGTATAGACTCTGACACAGGGGCCAGCGGCCAAAGGCCGGCAATCCATTATATATCAATTGGGAGGAATACGAACCTGACGGTAGACAGTTGTAGTGTACTAGACGGTGTGACAAAACAATCCTCAGGACACCGGGGAAGCTAGCGGTCAGAACAGGGGTCAGCGCGGATCACGACAGAGAAATATCTCACCGTCATCGTGAATCAGGACGCGGGTACAGTGGTAAAATCAGGCGGTCAGCGAGTCAATGTGGCCTTCCGAACGGAGCTGGTCAGCGTCTTGCCCCTTGTAGCGCCATTCAATGTTGGCCTTCTCGTCTTGCCAGTCCCACGGTTCAGCGAGGACGATGTCGTCCTCGTTAATCCAAGTACGGAACTTCATTCGGCCCGGAATTCGACCGAGTCGAGTTTCGCCGTCCTCGCAGCGAATACGGACGTGATTCCCGCCAAGGTGCTCTGTTACCACTGCAAACATCTCGTCACTTGTAGGCATGCGGAGATTCCGCCGCCCTGAATCGTCGCTCACAGTACAGATACGGCCGCCGCCCGTATAAGTCGTTTGAGAGGTGAGATAGCGTGTCCCATGCGCCATGCAACAGCAGTAACTGACCAGTGGCTATCGAAAACAGTGAAACGAGAAAAACGGACTGACGACAGGACGGCGATTCAGTCGGCAGTCAGCGCCTGCGGTTCGTCGGCTTCCTCGGACATCGCATCCGTCAGTCCGGAAGCGAGCGCAAACACCGCTTCCTTATGATCTGTCTTGGATTTGTGGATCGATGTCGGTTTCACGCCAAGGTCAGCGTACAGGTCGTGCTGGACGTTCGTGTCCGCCTCGTGCTCGTAGTGGTGTTGTACCTGCGCGAGAAGGCTGTGAAGGTGAATGAGCTCTTGCTTCTTCATTAGTGTCCAGTTTTATGATGTGGAGGGTAATAGTAGTACCCTGCCAATGACCCACATGTGGAGACCATTCGGATACAATCATCATCAGTCTCAGAGACAAATAGGGGGTCAAATACCAGCGCAATAGCTCCGACAGCCAAGCATTTCGGCTTTGGTTGGTAATATTCATATATTTGTTGCTGATAATAAATGAAACGGCCCAAGCCCAATATGACAGATTTTCGTCGCTTCTGTTCAAAGAGATTAACCGACTACTGACCTGCGAAGCGCTCTCAATCATGAAAGACCGCGAAATATATTAGATGTCGAACACTTAATACCCTCTGAGCACGTACCCACGGCCGTGATGAACTGGAAACACCCACGAGACAAGACTGCGGCTATGGCGAAGCAAGAAGAAACAGACAGCGGGACAGAGTGGTCATTCATTGCAGCGCTGATGGCTGCTGCATAGCGGCTTTTCCCTGTTCAGGGTCGATTTCTGTAGCGGCAGGTGTATGCACCGCAGACAGAGATCATCAGGTGATAGTCCGGACATCGACCGACGTATTGTGGACAACAGCGCGGCTGATGCCAGTACACTGGTACGTATGCGGTTCCGAGTGGGCCGACCAGTGCGATAGTTCCTCCTCGAACAGCCGGTGCCACGCATCCGGATACGCAGTCCTCGAGACGTTGACTGAGACGGTTGTTGCGGAAGGCGACTTGCCAGCCCGTGGCGAAACAAGTGTTTTGTTCTGGATAGTGGTCTCGATCGTGACGCGGCTCGACGACGAGAAATCCGTCTGTCCGTCAAGCGAAAGGACAGAAAGGTAGACACTGCCACTATCGGGAGTACACCGAAAGCTAGGTTTCCGTGAGACAACTAGGCCCTCCTCCTGAACCCGGTACACAGCACCGCTGGTGTAGACAATATCAGTTCCCGAATCGGTTTCCCGGATGAACGCTCCGGTGGAAATGTTCGTTGACTGCCCGTCAACAGTTACGTTCAGGGTTGACGGCCGGATGGAGAGTCCATGGCCCTGTAGTTTCATACTCGTGGTTCGTCGTGGAGCGCCGCTCTGGATATGGTCGTCCGTCGTCTCCGCGAACCCAATCATCGACGTTTCGGCGACATCAGTCGTCGCTCCCTGTTGAATGGCGTCGAAGGCACCGAGCCCACCGAGCGTCACCAGCGCGATCCCGGTGATGATGATACTGAACGTGAGCGTAAACGCGAGCAGGTCGGACACACCGCGGTCATGACCGCTTGACGGTAGCGGGATCATCCACGCGTCACCTCCATACAGTCGGCTGTCGCATTATACGAGACCGCCAGCGGGCCGCTGGAGACGACAGACGGGCAGACGTTAGTTTCATTCTCGAACCGGACGACAGCGTACCGATTCAACCCTGATGCGTTCACGTACACGCGCGTGCGTGATGCATCTCCAGTGACCTCGACATTGTACGACTGATCGGCGATCCGTTCCGGGTATGTCGCACGAAACGACACTGTCGAATTGAGGGTCTCAGTATCGAACGCATCCAGACGAATCAGGTCGCGCGCGATACCATCACCGACGTTCTCCAGAGCTTCCTCCGTCACGCGCTCACGCTGTGAGTCGACCATCTGGCTCCCACCGATAAGGAGGCCAGTCACCAGGAGGGACGTGATGCCGATAGTGAGCGCCTGCGTGACCGCGGGCGAGACGCCGCGGCTGTCAGACAGCAGTCGGTCAAGGCTCATCCGTCGTCCACCTCCACCAGAACTGTTCGGTTGTAGCTCGCAGACGGTGTGTCGTAGGTCACGTCTATAGCAGGGACAACGGGATAGTTGACACGAGCAACTGGAGAGGCATAGTTCGAGGACGGGAACGTCCCAACCGCCGCAAACCGGTATCGCCCTTCAGCTTTATTTCCGTTCTTTATTTCCACTGAGTACGGCGGATCAAGGCTGTGGTAGCTATCGAAGGAGCTGCTGTTACTTCCCACAGTACATGACCCGGCAACCAGGTCGACGTTGACATCACCGCTACCATGACAGTACGTCTTTCCGTCGACTGTGACGTTGTTCCCACTACCAACTGTACTCGGCTCAATTGAGAGTGGTAGATCCGTAGAGCCGTTTCGAATGATGAGAGTGAAAGTATTCATCGAGCCACCAACGACATCGGCAGTAAGGTTGAACACCGCAATACGAGAGACGTCATGGGCGACCACCCAGTCGTTTTGCGGACCACCCGATGGGTCTGGTCGCTGGAACTTGGAGGATGTGCCCGTTTGGTTTACTTCAGTGCCGAGCGACGCGGACTCGTTCAGCGTCGCATTGAAATAGACCCCGTCGCGTGTCCCAACAACACGGTTGTGCGTCCGCGTATAGTTCTCCAGCGCGTATTCGTATCGCCCCTCGAATCCGTCGAGATCGTCACCGCGTGCCTCGGTTGCAAGCACGCCGAGGTCCCGCTCCACGGAGGCTTCGCGGTCAGCCGACCGCTCAATAGTATCTGCACCCCCGGTGGTCGTGATACCGTCAGTGACAGCGAGGCTGTGGGCAAACAGTATCGTACTGAACACGACGATAGCGATGGCGACGCCACCGATCAACAGCAGTTGTCCGCGTTCATTGGCTACCATACGACCAGACGCACCTCCACGACATTGTAGACGAGAGAGTCGGGCTCCGCGTCGGGAGCGAAATACCCGTCGACGGCCGAGAGGGACGGGCCGGTGCCGCTGCAGTCGCCGATCCGGGCGGGCATATTGTCGGTCAGTGTCACTGTTTCGGTTGCGACGGCTGCATCAGCCGGCCTCTCAACGACGTTCTCGCCTGATTCCTGCGAGACGAGCGCGGTCTGTCGTGCACTCGAATCCGAGTCCCAGTAACTGAAGTAGAGGTTGTATTGTTCTCCCTGCCGGTCAAAGGTCCGATTCAACATCAGCTCAAACGCTGTGGAGCTACCCGTCTGGTTGCCGTTGAGTGTCGGTGTGCCGACGCTGTAACACGCCGTCGCGTTGTGCAGCGCTCCAGTTTCTGCCGCCAGTGACAGCGTGTCGCTCGCGCGCGTTTCCAGTGCCGCCGTCCGCTGCTGAGTGCCGGTCTGGAACGGGCCGGTGTCGACTGCCGACAGGCCGTAGACGGTCGCCGTCACAACGACGATAGCCGCGAGAACCCCTTCCAGCGTGTAGGCTTGACCACGCATCGTTACCACACCCTCACGACGAGCCAGCAGACCGGATCACACTGGCCGGTTGCGTTGGTCAGTTTCACCACGCGAGAGGTCGTCGCAATGTTCGTCCGACCGTCAGCCGACGGTCCCCAGGCGAGCCGCTGGCCGTGGCTATCGACTGCCGGGTTCCGTGTCCCTGCTTCGAGTGATGATGCGTTGACAATCGTTACGTTCACGCGCGGGTTCACGCGGCGCTCCGTGGCGACGATGAGGCCGGCTTTCTCCTTGAGTCCCCGGAGGTCGTCTGCGTCCGCGTTGAGAGATGTATTGATTCCGCCGCTCGTATTATAGCGGATGTGATTCCGCGTCCCGTTGACGGAATAGTTCTCGACGAGATGCGTCGCCGCCCTGTCTGCAATTGGTTGGTTACGCTGTACGTCTGGGGATTCGTACACGCCGACCGCACTGCCCTGTACGAATGCCAATACCCCGATGATCGTCACGAGCAGGACACTCACCCCGATGGCGAAGTCCTGCGGTGTTTGTGCTCTTGTATCCATATCCCACACACCCTATTTTCCGTTTGATACGAACGCCGCCGAACCGCGGGGAGGCTGTTATCCCACGGCGATCCACACCACCAGTGCAATCGTCGACAAGACGACCGCGAATTTGACGCCTGCGACAAGCTTCACTTCCCGAATGTAGCCGGCGATAAACGACGACAGCAACGCCTGCAGCGTCACTGCGTGGAAGAACAGCATCGACAGCAGTTCCGTGTCGACGCTCCCACCGAAGCCGCCACCGGGCGCACTTGAACTGCTCGCTCCGGACGCTTGCGTCGCCAGCCCTGACATCACGTCAAGGAACTGCGTCTTCAGCAACGCCATCACGCCGAGCAGCGTCAGGTACGTCATCAGAATGATGACCGTCTGCATCCGCGTCCGGGATTTGCGCTCCCGTTCGATGTCGTCCTGATTCTCCGAGGCCTGTGCGGCCGTCGAAAGCACGTCCTGAATCTGGCTGGAGGCTTCCTGTGCCTCAGCGATGAGTTTGACCGTCCGCGCCAGTCGCGGGACGTTGTACTTGTTGTTGAATTCCCGGAGCGCATCTTTCAGGCTCGTGCCGTAGTTGACCTTCGCGTGGATGGTCTCAAACTCCTCGGAGAGTTTTCCCGAAGAGGTTTCGGAGACCACTTTGACCGACTCCAAAAGCGTCATTCCAGTGTCGTTGGCCGACGCCAGCTTCCGGAGGTTCTCCGAGAGCTTTCCGATGATCGCCTTCCGCGAGCGCTGGTTCCATTCGTAGAATATCATCAGCGGGACGAAATTGATGTACAGCGGGACATACACCCAGAAGAACGTCGAACGAACTGGGACAGCGATCATCCCATCCAGCGATAGCGGGGCCCAGCCGATGACGATAGCCGCGACGACAGCGAGAATTGACAGCGGTACCGTCAGCCACAGCACCAACAGCGGATGGTCACGGAAGAACAGATCAGGCCGTGTGAGTATAGCGAGGAGTTCGTGGGTTCCCTCCCGGCTCTTGATCCGGTCGAAGACGCTGTAGGTCCCTGTGTAGCTCTCGATAAGCCCGAGGTTGAACACGCCGACGCCCTCGTCGACGACGAGTTCCTTCTCGCCGGGACTGGAGCGCAGGTAGCCGTCCCCGATGGAGTCCTGCGTGACCGTCGAGACGAGGACCAGAAAGCCAAGCCCTGTCAGAGGAATGAGCCCGTATACGGTCCCGTAAATAAGCGACTGCTGTGCGTTACCCATCATCGACATGATGACCAGAATGATGATGAGAAGCAGCGGGAACAGCGAGAGCGTCATGTACATCTCGCCGAACAGCTCCAGCGTCTCGAGCATCTTCTCCTGTTCCTGCCGGGCGGTTCGCATGTGCTTTTCCTTCTGATCTTCGAGGAAGGAGGTCATGTCTCCGCCAGAGTTGATAATGGAGAGCATGTCCGTCAGGAACTGCGACAGTTCGTCCGAGGGGGTCTGGAGCGCTTGGTTCCGAACGGCAGTCCGGTAGTCGGTATCAAAATATTCCGTCTCCAGCACGATAGACTGGAACTCTTTTGCGACCTCGCCGTACGTGTCTTCGGCCTTCCCCATCGACTGCAGAATTTCGAGTTGGTTGAGCCCGCCCACGGACAGCGCGTACATAAACGATATCGAGTCGGACAACAGGACATTGATTTCGCGCTCGCGCGCGCTCGCACGGAAGTACGGTATCGAGACCAGCGACCCGAACCCGATGCCGAACCCGATGGCACCGAAGACGAACCCGGTCACGATGACGAGGAAGGGGAGTTTCAGCATGTCGAGGATCGCTGAGACGCTCTCAGACACCGGAATCCCGATGAGTGTCGGCGCTTCCCCACCGGTAAACAGCAACTGGACGAGCAGGTAGCCGAGGAACGTGCCGACGAGCCACAGCGCCAAGCCGGCGATGACACCGACCGCGAGCGCGCGTGCGAGGAACATCTCAACGTTGTCGGCCATCCGGGCCTCTGCGAGTTTGTTCTCGACGCTGTTGACGAAGTCGCCCTCGTCGTCAAACACCATCTGGTACGCCGGGTAGAACGTGTCACCGAGCGCACCGCCGCTGCCGACCTGTTGTTGACCCGGTGTGTCGAGGCTCATTCGCTATCTGCCTCCGCTCCGGCCTTCGGAACGAACTGGCCGAAGTCGATGCTGTCTTCGTCATCGCTCTCCTCGGAATCGTCCATTAGCGCCGAGACGATATCCGGCGTTTCGCGGCTCTTATAGGTGTTAAACAGCGGTTGGGCGTTGTCAAGCACCTGCTTGGTCTCTTCGACCATCTCCGGTGGCGCGTCCGGCCGGGGTACCATCTCCTCTTTCTCCGGGTCGATATCGATCTTGACGGATTCCATCTCTCGGAGGTCTTCGAGCGACAGTTCGAGCTGGTCGTTGGCGATGAGCGTGAGGATGGTGTCGGGGTCGTTGATGAACGCCTGGATTGTCGCCGCGACCTGCGTGTAGGTGTTTAGCCCCTTCTCGATGAGGTACGCGAGGACGACCTTGCGCTTGAACAGTTCCTCGTCGAGTTTGTCCTGCGTCCACCCGCGGTCGAACTTGATCTCTTCGAGGGTGTTGGAGTTCCCCATCTGGATGTACTCGTCCGTCTCGGCGCGCCACTCGTAGACGTCCCGGACGTTGATTTCGTCGTTCTCGGCGGAGTACTCGTTGATTTCGGTCAGGGACTTGTTCCGGCGGACCTTGTTCCCGTCGACCCGCGTCTGGGTCTGAATCGACACCAGATCGAGCGCCGTAAATAGCGTCTTCGAGACGTTGATCGGCTCGGTCGTGAACCGCTTGATGACCTCTCCGACGGAGTCGGCGTGGAACGTCGTGTACGTGGTGTGGCCGGTCGACATGACCTGGAACAGCGTCCGGCCTTCCTCGCCACGGATCTCCCCCATGACGATGTAGTCGGGTCGTTGGCGGAGCGCGGCCTCCAGCAGGTCGAACTCGTCGACATCACCCTTGTCGTCCTCACCGAAAGAGGGGCGCGTGACGCTGGCCACCCAGTTACGCTGTGGGAGTTCGACCTCACGCGTGTCCTCGATGGAGACGATCTTGGAGTTCGACGGGATGAACAGTGAGACGGCGTTCAGGCTTGTCGTCTTCCCCGAAGCAGTACCGCCGGCGAAGATGAGGCTCTTGTTGTTCTCGATACAGAGCCAGAGGAACGCCATCTCGTCCAGAGAGAAGGTGTTCCAGTTGATGAGGTCAACTGGGGTAAACGGGACGTCCTTGAACTGCCGGATGGTGTAGTTGGTCCCGTGGTCGGACACCTCACGGCCGAGCGTCAACTGCGCACGCGACCCGTCCGGGAGCGTCGCGTCGACCTGTGGCTGGCGCTTCGAGATGCCCTTCCCGGAACGCTGTGCGAGCTTGACGACGAAGTCGTCGAGTTCGCCCTTGCCGTGTTCGACGTTCGAGATGATCTGCTCGTAGTCGGTGTGATAGACGAACACACGGGAGTTGTACCCGTCACAGGAGATGTCCTCCACGTTGATGTCGTGTTTGACGCCGTCAATGCGGGCGTAGCCGACGAAGTCCCGCTTGAGCATGTACAGCAGCTTCTCGACCTGATACTCGTTTAGTTTCGGTTCGTCGTCTTCGAGGATAGCCGGTTCCGGACGTGTCGAGATGCCGGAGAGTTGCCCCGTGGTTTCACTTTGTGTCTCCTCGTCTAGCCCGAACAGCTCCTTGACCTGGCCGAGAACGCTCTCTTCGCCGCTACCGGAGACGGAGCCGTCGTAGAGGTCGTATCGCGAAAGGAGCTGTTCGGCCTCCCGCTGGATGACCTGTGCCCGGTCGGCGTCGGTCCCCTGGACGATCACGTCATCCTCAGAATACTTGATCGCGGTTTTGAGTTTGCCCGACAGGAACTCCCGAAGGTCGATCTCGATGTCGGTGAGATACGGCTCGATGACGTAGTACTTCTTCTCGTTTTCTTTCCGAGAGTGGAAGATGACGACGCAAGCGTAGGGCTTGTTCACCCAGTAGCGTTCCAGTTCCCTGAAGTGGGATTTCTTCGACTGGGGAACGGCTTTTTCGAGGTCGTAGCGGTTAACGACAGTCGTGTGGCCATCCCGTGTCGAAAAGAACTCGTCTTCATCCAGTTCCGGATTCACGTCGACGGTGTTTTCGTCGACGTACTCGTGCAGTTCACTGGCGATGTCTTCGGCGGCGGAGAGCTTGTTTTCCGTGTGTTCAGGGTCGAAGTTCAGATACTCACTTGCATCAAACGGAATGACTTCGCCGTCACTGTCACGGGGGAGACTGCCGTCCTCGTAATAGTACTCCTGTTTGAAGTGCTCCCACGTGTAGATATCTTTCGCGACTGGCGTCGTTGTTGGATCAAGATACTCTTCGAATGGCGCCTGAAGTGTTTTTCCGGCACTCGCCGCGTTTTCGAGTCGCTGACTGAGTTCTCTCGGCTCGAAGCCGAGATACGCGCTCCGATCAAACCGGCCGCCGTCGTGAACCTCCCGTCGGAGATCATCCCACGTGTATTCGCCGACCCGTACAGGCTTGTCAGTCAGGGTCCCCCCACTGTTGACCTGCTCTGACTCACCTCCCCCAGTATCATCGATAGCCATTGTTATTCATCTCCCGTTAGGCAGGAAAAAACTTTACCCCCACCAAATGTAGCTGAAAAAGAATTTCCGGTCGTTTGTATCACGGTCTCCTCACGGTAGTAAGTGGACCATACTGAATGTTTCGCCGTTCCTAACTGTCAATTAAGAAACGACTCGATCCGGGCCATCGCTTCTTTCAGATCGTCGAGGCCCGTCGCGTACGACACTCGTAGGTGACCTGATCCACCCTCGCCGAAGGCTGTGCCGGGGACGACCGCGACTCGCTTTTCCTGAAGCAGACTCTCGGCAAACTCACCGGCATCGTCCCAGGGACACTCCGGGAACGCGTAGAACGCCCCAGCCGCCGGGAAGCAGTCGAGTCCCATTTCTTCGAAGCGCGTGAGGACGTACTTCCGTCGGCGGTCGTACTGCGCGGCCATCTCCGTGACCTCGTCACGGCAGTTGTCGAGTGCCTCCATAGCGGCGTGCTGAGCCGTTGTCGGGGCCGAAAGCATCGAGTACTGATGGATTCGGTTCATCGCCTCGATAGCCTCTGGCGGGGCCATCGCGTACCCCAGCCTGAACCCCGTCATCGCAAAGGCCTTCGAGAAGCCGTTGAACACGACGGTCCGCTCACGCATCCCGGGAAGGGTAGCGATAGACGTGTGGTCATGTTCGTACGTGAGGTCGGCGTAGATCTCGTCGGCGAACACGAGGAGGTCGTTTTCGCGGCAAAAGGCCGCAACAGACGCCATCTCCTCGGCAGTCATCGTCGCTCCGGTCGGATTGTTTGGGTAGCAGTACACGAGGGCGTCGGCCTCGGCCGCATCGGACGACTCCAGCACCTCCCGGGTGAGTTTGAACTCGTCTTCCGCGCGGGTCGGAACATCGATGACGTCAATGCCTGCGAACGTTGCGCCGGGGACGTAGGAGACGTAGCATGGCTGGGCAATCGCAATCGAATCGCCGGGGTTCAGCAGCGCCCGAAAGGCGAGGTCGAGGCCCTCACTCGCACCCGCGGTGACGAGGATTTCCTCGTCAGGGTCGTACTGCAGGTTGTGTGTCGCCGCTTCGTAGTCCGCGATGCGTTCCCGGAGCGCCCGCTTGCCGCGGTTGGCGGTGTAGGAGGTCTGGCCGCGTTCGAGCGACGCGATAGCGGCTTCACGGGCCGCCCACGGGGCAGAAAAGTCCGGTTCACCGACACCGAGCGAGATGATGTCGTCCATCTCCTCGGCCAGTTCGAAGAATCGACGGATGCCCGAGGGCGGCACGCTGTCGACCCTGTCCGCTGGCTCGAACGTCATGGTGAGACGGACAGTCGGTCATCGTCGTCGTGGTCGTCGAATTCCATCCCCTGCTCTTTGTACGACTCCATGATGTAGTGGGTTACCGTCTGCGTAATCTCGGGGATCGGTGCGATTTTGTCGCTGATGAAGTGCGACACTTCACGCATCGAGTCGCCCTCGACCTCCAGGTCGAAGTCGTAATCACCGCTGACGAGGCGTAGCGACGTCACTTCCGGGAACTTCGCGATTCGGTCGGAGATGTCGTCGTAGCTGGTCTCACGATCTAGTGTAACGTTGAGTTCGACGGTGGCGCGGACGCGCTCCTCGTCGCTCTCGACCGCGTTCCAGTCGACGACAGCTTGATAGCCGCGAATGATGCCTGCCTCCTCGAATTCGTCGATAAGTTCGGCTACCTCGCTCTCGGAGTAATCGGTCAACCGAGCGATGTCCTCGGTCGTGTAGCGAGCGTTCTCCCGCAGCAGGTCGAGTATCTCGCGGCGACTGCTCATACAGTGCCAGCAGAGTGACGCGGACAAAAACCTTGCTCAATAGTGGGAGAGGATCACATTATTTGGGCCGAAACACACCAGACGGTTTTAATATCTCTGCCGGTTAGACATCGATTAATGTTCGAAGAGGGTGGCCAGCGGGCAGATTCTGACACGGGATGGGCACACATCGCGAACCACGACAAGGCGGCAACAGTTATCGACACGATACTCCGCCTCGATGCGGACGAGACGTACACGAAAACTGCCCTGAGTGAAGCGGCCGGCGTACCGCTGAAGACGCTGTATCTTGATGGGACGCTCGAAGAGCTAGTGACGGTCGGGCTGCTGGAAAAACACGAAGCTGACGGGAAAGAGACGCTGTTCTCTGTCGACGATGGGAGCGAGGCGTTCGAGGCAGCGAAAGCCTTCGATGCCGCGGCAGCGACGTCCGGCGAAGTGGACAACTGAGTAAAGCGGCTGTCAGAGAAGCCAGCCTGCGTCCGTGGACTTTTGACCGTGACAGTCGTAGTGTGAGGCGATGGTTTCACTCGATTCGGAGTCCGACGTGCTCGGACGTGGGGACAGAGCACCGACGTTCGAACTGCCGGGTGCGGACGGAGAGACACACTCACTGTCGGATTTCGCGGACAAGGACGCACTACTGGTCGTATTTACGTGCAACCACTGTCCGTACGCGAAAGCGAAGATTGGAGAGCTAAACCGTCTCGCGTCAGACTACGACGATCTCGCTGTCGTCGGGATCAATGCCAACGACCCCGAGGAGTACCCAGACGACTCGTTCGAGCGGATGCAGGAACTCGTCGAACGCGGAGAGATACAGTACGACGCGTATCTGTTCGATGAAACACAGGATGTCGCGGCCGCGTACGGCGCTCGCTGTACCCCCGATCCGTTCTTGTTCAGAAACGACGATGGAGCGTTCAAACTGGCGTACCACGGCCGCCTCGACGACGCACCGAATCCGGACGACGAACCGAGCGAGCGAGAGATGGCCGCACACGTCGAAACGTTGCTCAGTGGCGACCAGATTACGGCAGTCGAGAAACCATCCAGAGGGTGCTCGATAAAGTGGAAGCCCGGTAACGAACCAGCCTACTGGGACGTCTGAATAGAACGCCGGAGCGCGAGCGGAACCTGCAGGACAACTGCGTTGCCGGAGCGAGTGACGACTCGTGGAAACTGATCGAGATAGCCCCAGCTACAGTACCTTTATGCGGTGGTGAGACATCCGTCAACATAGACCATGAAGAAGCTCATCAACGACGCGGAGACGGTCGTCGACGAGATGCTCGACGGGATGGTCGCGGCGTATCCCGACACCGTTCGCCGGTTACCTGACACGCAAGTGCTGGTCCGGGATGGCGCGCCGGTCGACGACAAGGTCGCGGTCGTCAGCGGCGGCGGGAGCGGTCACGAACCGACACACGCCGGCTATCTGGGCGAGGGAATGCTCGACGGTGCAGCGGCGGGAGAAGTGTTCACCTCCCCGACAGCCGACGAACTCGAGGCGATGGTCGACGCCTGCGATAGCGGCGCGGGCGTCCTGCTGGTCATCAAGAACTACGAGGGGGACGTGATGAACTTCGAGACGGCCGGGGAGATGGTTGAGATGGAGGGCACGGAGGTCGCTGAGGTCGTGGTCGACGACGACGTGGCCGTCGAGGATTCGTTGTATACAAGCGGCCGCCGTGGCGTCTGTGGGACGATTCTCGTGCATAAGGCTGCCGGCGCGAAAGCCGCTGAAGGCGCGGACCTCGACGAGGTCCAGCGTGTGGCACAGAAGGTCGTTGACAACGTCGGGACCATGGGCATGGCCCTCACCTCCTGTGTCACCCCCGAGAAGGGCGAACCAACCTTCGACCTCGGTGAGGACGAAATCGAACTCGGCATCGGCATCCACGGCGAGCCGGGGGTCGAGCGGACGGAAGCGATGTCCGCCGACGAGATTACCGAGGAACTCACCGAGGCCGTCCTCGACGACCTCGAACTGGACGCCGGCCAGGAGGTCGTCACCATCGTCAACGGCATGGGCGGGACGCCACAGATGGAACTGTTCGTCGTCAACCGTCGCCTGCAGGAACTCCTCGGTGAACGGAACATCGAGACGTGGGACGCGTGGGTCGGAGACTACATGACTTCGCTGGACATGGCAGGCTGTTCGATTACAATCTGTGCGGTCGACGAAGAGCTGAAATCGCTGCTGGACGCGCCGGCCGAGACGCCGGCGTTGACGGTCCGATGAGCGCACCGAACGATGCGGGAGCCGCCGCTGTCGCGGCCGCCGAGAACGTCGCGGACAGGATCGAGGCCGAACGGGAGCACCTCACCGACCTCGACTCCGCAATCGGTGACGCTGACCACGGCGGCAACATGGCCCGGGGGTGGCAAGCGGCGGCCGAAGCGGTTGCGGGCCTCGATAACCCAACCGTCGAGGCGGTCGTCAAAACCGCCGGGAAGACCCTGTTGTCGGAGGTCGGCGGGGCGTCGGGGCCACTGTACGGTGGCTCGCTCGTGTTCGCCAGCGCGGAGCTGAGCGACGGCCTCACCGCTGAATCGGCCGTCGCCTTCGCGGAGACGTACCTGGAGAAGGTACAGGACCGCGGCGACGCCAAGGTCGGCGACAAGACGATGGTCGACGCGCTCGTCCCGGCGGTTCACACGTTCAAGAAGTCCGTCGAGACGGACGATCTGCCCCCGGTCGACGCCCTCGCGAAGGCCGTCGCTGCGGCGGAAAACGGTGTCGCATTCACCGTCCCCATCCGGGCCGCCAAGGGTCGGGCGTCGTACCTGGGTTGGCGGTCAGTCGGGCATCAAGACCCGGGGGCGACAAGCACGCTGTATATCATAGAGGAGCTGCTGGCGACGGCCGCGGATCACCTCAATCAAGAAATACCGTCGGTCGACGCCGACTCTCCGACGATTCCCGAGGGGGAGGCGAGCGGGGAGTAATGGTCGGACTCGTCGTCGTTTCCCACAGTTACACTGCCGCACAGGGAATCGCAGAGATAGCCGCAGAGATGGCCGGTGAGACAAATATCGAACCGGTCGGTGGCGACAGTGACGGTGGTATCGGGACGGTCCCCGACGACATCGAAGCGGCGCTTGCTGCCGCCGACGACGGCGACGGTGTCGTTGTCCTCGTGGACCTCGGTAGCGCCGTTATGAACACCGAGGTTGCCATCGAGCTGAGCGATGTTGAGACCGTGATAGCGGATGCGCCAGTGCTGGAGGGAGCAGTCAACGCGGCGGTGGCCGCCACCAGCCCGGACGCGACGCTCGGTTCTGTCCGGGACCAGGCGGAATCGGCTCGGAATGTCGATAAGCTCTGAACGGGGTCATGCTGGCGGTGCGTGTTGACTGACGAGAGTACCAACAAGAACACTCTCTGACAGCCGTCGACCGAAGGCCCAGGGATGAAACGCAGGCTGTTGCGCTCCTGTTAGATTTCGTCCAGCGATTCGAACCCACTCCAGCACTCGCAGTCGAGGTCGTCGATAGACGTGACTTCGTCCGGGAGCGAACTTATCGGCATCCCGTCGTCAAACTCGTCACACTCCTCAATGTGGATAGAAAAGTCGCTACTCGACATGATTGGCATAATCAATACTACCGCGTAGCACTGCAAAAATCCTCGGAATCGAGACGCACTGTCACACAGTACGACCTGATTACACAGCGGGAGCCACTACACATGCGAGTCATGTTACAGCTTGCTAGTTAATTGTTGTCGCATGTTCAAGGAACGCTTATTTGTTGATGGCTTTATGGTTCCTGATACGATACAGTACGCAATGAACTCCGGGAGCGGGACAGTGGACCAACCTCTGAAAGAGGCGTCGTCCGTATTGGTGCTGGCACGCGATTCGAGCGACGCCGAACGAGAGGGCTGTGCAGGATTCCTGGCTGAGCAGGGGGCCAGTGAGTCGAAAGCGATCTGTGTCACAGTGACTGAGTCCCCCGATTCCCGCCTCTCGCTGTGGCAGCAGCACCTCGACGACGAGATGCCCGAGGAGGCGATCATCGTCGACGCCGGCAGCGAGTTACCGGCTAACTCACAAGCAGCGGCCTCTGGCGCATTTCCCTCACTGACCCTCGATACCCTTCCCGCAACAGTGGCGCCGATAGACATCGGCGCGACCGTCTCCCGCCATCTCGGTCGTCTGGAACAGGCGGATGCGCCGCTGCTGCTCTGTCTCCATTCAATTACTGGACTGCTCGAGTCCTGGGAGCGTGACCGCGTCATCGCGCTGGTGACCGCGTTGAACCGCCAGTGTGCCGAGATGAACGTCTCGAGTCATCACCACATGGACCCAGAGGCCCATACGGAAGAGACAGTTGAGATGTTTCGGCCGCTGTACGATGTCGTGTACGAGTACCTCCCGGACCACGGCTGGACCGTCACGGCGTCGAAAGGCGCAGAGAAGACGCCGACGTTTCGGGACACCGTCACCCCACCCGGCGGCGTCAAGAAGGGCGACCCGGAGGAACCCGAAACGATTCCGATACCGTACTCGTTTGATCAGGTGCTGGAGCTGATCTCCGCTCCACGCCGACGCAGTCTCCTGTATCACCTGAAAGACCGGTCTGAAACCGAGGTTCCACTTGATGACCTCGTCGACCGCGTCTATGAACGCGAGAAGGCTATCCCAGCCAGAACGACGCCCAAATCACGTGACGAGGTGGGCGTGTCGCTGGCACACAACCACCTGCCGCGGCTGGACGATCTTGGGATTCTCTCGTACGAGACAGCGGACAATACCGTTGAGTACTACGCCAATCCCGCGTTGGAGTCCGTGATTCAGTACGTCGAACGCCTCGAACTCGGCTAGTACCGGCCCGGACCCACTCATTTATGTCACCGCTGCTGGCATAGCCCGGTATGGACGAAACTCCACTGCCCACGGTTACAGAGCAGTTCGCCCGGACACTGGCCCCAGCCAGCGATGCAGTCATCGAGGAGATGGACGCCAAGGCCGACCGGGAAGGGTTCCCGACGGTCGGCCCCGCAGTCGGCGGGTGGCTCCGCCTCGTCGCCCGGATGGTCGACGCCGACCGCGTCTTCGAGTTCGGTTCCGGTTTTGGCTACTCTGCGTACTGGATGGCTCCGGCCGTGCCCGACGATGGACAGATTGTCCTGACGGAGATTGACGCCGACGAACTCGAGGAAGCCCGCGAGTTCCTCGACCGCGGCGGATTCGCCGATCAGGCTGTCTTCGAACACGGGGACGCAATCGAAACCGTCGAGAACTACGGCGGTCCGTTTGACGTGGTACTCATCGACAACGAGAAGCACCGGTACGCGGAGGCCTTCGAGGCCGTCCGGGAGAAAGTGCCGGTCGGCGGGGCCGTCGTCGCAGACAACATGATCGAGGCCGGGTCGCTAGAGTTCGAGGCAGTACAGGCGCTGCTGGACGGCACCGACGTCGATGCCAACGAAACGAGTCGTGGTATCGCCGCGTATCTCGAATGCGTCAGCGACGACCCGGAGTTCGAGACAGGGCTGTTGCCGCTAGGCGAGGGCGTTGCCGTGAGCGTTCGCATGGAGTGAACAACGCGGGAGCAACATGCTCCGATTCTCGCCGACGAAAATGCGGGTGCATAGCTTATGTATGAGGCCGCACAACTCAGCGGCAACGCTGGTCCTAACGAATGAGTCTGATGATAGATATTCGGAAGCTCGGGTTGTTCAATCAGATGGCTAAAGAGGGCGGCAACACCGTTGCGAACCACCTCAGCCAGATGACAGGGATGGAGACGGAGATGGAGATCACGAAGATCAACTTCATCGATATCCCGGATATCAAAACACACGTCGGCGACGAGAAGCAGATCGGTATCAGTATCGAAATGGTCGAAAAGCCCCATGGGCATATCCTGTTCCTGTTCAACGCCGCCAGTGCGAAGGACCTCGCCACCGGGATGATCGGCGATATGGGTGAAACAGACCCCAACGCCAGCGGTTTCACCGACATGGAGCGCTCGGCGATTCAGGAGATCGGGAACATCATGACCAGCGGCTTCATCGACGGCTGGGCGAACGTTCTCGATACCACCATCGACATCTCCACGCCGAACTTCACGTTCGGCCCGGGGAGTGGGATGGTGGACCAGCTCGTCGGCGACCGGGACAACGAGATGGCGCTGATGTTCGACTCCCGCGTCCACGCACTGGAGTCCGACATCAACGTAAAGGTGTACACGTTTCCGGAACTCGAAGAACTGGTCGACCTGATGCAGGAAATCGAAGTGTAAGCAGGTCGTAATGATGGGGACGGCGGGCGCTACCGATGAACTCCTTGTCCTTCATAAAAGATTTAGCAGTGTTTCTTGTATCGTGGGCCCTTGCATCATGATATGCCAGGAGGAAGCCCACAAACTCTCCGACCGTTCCTGTGGCGTGCAGAAACACTGTATCCGGACACAGAGGTAGTCTCTCGTACCCACGAGGGCATCGTCCGTCACGACTACGCCGAATATGCCGAGCGAACGGCGCAGCTAGCGAACGCAATCGAGGAAGCCGGCTATGGCGACGGCGAACGACTCGGTACGTTCTGCTGGAACCACAGCCGCCACTTCGAAACGTACTTTGGGATACCGGGAACCGGTGCGCAGCTACACACGATCAACCCGCTCCTGCCCGACAAACACATCCAGTATATCGTCAGCGACGCACAGGACGAACTCATCTTCGTCGACGAATCGCTCCTGCCGAAGCTCGAAGGGGCCGCCGCCGATGATCCCGAGTCTTTCGAGACGGTCGAGCAGTTCGTCGTGATGAGTGAGTCCGTCCCGGACACTGATCTCGATGCCGTTGCCTACGAGTCGTTCATCGCCGACCAGCCGACGGAGTACGACTGGCCCGAACTGGAAGAGGACCGTCCTGCCGGACTCTGTTACACCTCCGGGACGACGGGACGGCCGAAAGGCGTCGAGTACACCCAGCAGATGCTGTGGAGCCACACGATGGCGATTCAGTCGCCACAGGGGATTCCGCTCGACGACGACGACGTCGTGATGCCGGTCGTCCCGATGTTCCACGTCAACGCGTGGGGCCTCCCGTTTTCGGCAACTGCTGGCGGGGCCAAGCACGTCTACCCCGGGCCACAGCCGGAGCCGGCGGACCTCGCAAAGCTCATTGAAGAAGAGGATGTCACCGTCACAGCTGGTGTCCCGACCGTCTGGCTGGGACTGATGGAGTACATCAAAGAAAACGATGTCGACCTCTCATCGCTTGAGCGGCTCATTGTCGGTGGAAGCGCCGCGCCGGAAGCGATGATCCGGTTCTTCGACGACCACGACGTGGAGCTTGTCCACGCCTGGGGGATGACCGAGACGGCTCCGGTGGGTGCGGTGGCGTCCCTGCGGAGTGACTTGGCGGACGCCGACTATCAGACGCAGCTAGATAAGCGGGCAAAGCAGGGACTCGTCACGCCCGGGCTGGAGTTCCGTGTCATCGACGACGACGGCAACGAGGTCCCGCACAACGGCGAGGACTTCGGCGAACTCCATATCCGTGGGCCGTGGGTGACGACGGAGTACTTCAAGCGCCCGGAAGCGAACGAGCAGGAGTTCGAAGACGGCTATCTGAAGACCGGCGACGTGGTGTCCGTCGACGAAGACGGCTACATCAAAATTGTCGACCGGGCGAAAGACGTCATCAAGAGCGGCGGGGAATGGATCTCCTCGCTCGAACTGGAGAATGAACTGATAGCCCACGAGGACGTGAACGAAGCGGCAGTCATCGGTGTCCCACACGAGCGCTGGCAGGAGCGCCCCCTCGCGATGATTGTTCCGACAGCCGACGCCGACGAGGAGGCGCTCGGTGATGAACTCCGGGCGCACATCCTCGACTCCTACCCCAAGTGGTGGGTCCCGGACAACTTCATCACCATCGACGAGGTGCCAAAGACAGCAACTGGGAAGTTCGACAAGAAGTCGCTCCGTGACGAGTACGCCGACGAATCGCTCGTTGAGGGCCGTGTCCCCGACGATGCCGCCCCTGAGTGAGAGAGTACAGTACAGTTACTGGACGCCAGCGACGAGATCCCGAACTTCGGTCCGGTAGGTGGCTGGCTGGAGGCCGAGGTCGACATCAACGGAGACCGTAATACCGTCGCTCAGGTCGGTTTCGACGGTCTGAGCGAAGTTCTGCGCCGGGTACGCGCCCCCGGAGATGATGACAAAATCACCGTGGTGCCAGACGGCGAACATCGCCGAGATGTCGATGTTGCTGGCCGGTATCTCGACCGCCTCGTTTTCCGTCACCGCGAAAGAGAGTCCCTCGAAGGGGTACACAGCGGACAGTTCGACCGTTTCGGCCGTCTCACCGGTGGCGATATCGATTGTTCCCTCACCGGATTGCTCGATGTCTGTCAGCCCCTGCGCCTCCATCTGCTGTTCGAAGCTGTCGCGGGCATTTGTTCTGACTTCGGCCAGCAGTTCTTTGCGGCCCACGCCAGCCGGGAGATTGTCGAGGTTCGGGCTGAAATCCACTCGCGTGGCGAAAAACACGGAGAGCGCAGTCTGGACCTGATCGAGAGTTCGGCTGGCGACACGCTCCTGTAGTTGTTCGTCGACATACTGGACCGTACTGGAGACGGCCTCGACCGAAACCGGACCGTAGCTCCGGTCGAACACTGTTTCTGAGGACTGGTCCGTTCGCGTCCACCCACCGTCGTTCAGTTGTGCTGTCGGAACGTTCGGTGGCGGTGCCTCGGCTGCGGCCAGAAACGAACACCCCGCAAGTCCGGCAGTCCCGAGGGTTGCTCCGGTAAGCAGGTACTCTCGACGATTCATGTTCGAGCAAGGCCACAGCCATGCAAAAGCGTGCTGGCCGATTATCACGAGTTTCCGGAAAACAACTACAGCGGTGTTTTGCAGAGTTCCACGGAGTATATGAGTACACAAACCATGATATTTGCCATGGATCTACTGTCCGAGAAACTCGTTCCGGAGCACGCACACGAGGTCAAGGAAGAGGCTCGGGAGTTCGCAACGGAGCATATCGAACCAGTTGCGGGGGAATACTACGCGTCCGGGGAGTACCCCTGGGAAGTACTCGAAGCGGCGACAGAGGCTGGACTCGTCGCTCAGGATATCGGCGAAGAGTGGGGTGGGAGCGGCTACGACCTCCAGCAGATGCTTGCGATGGCGGAGGAGCTATACAAAGCCGACGCAGGGATCGCGCTGACGATTCAGCTCGCCAGCTTCGGGGCAGAGATCGTCGAAGACCACGGCGCGGACTGGCAGAAAGAGGAGTTCCTCAAGCCCGTCGCCCGCGGTGACCAGCTTACTGGCCTCGCCGTCTCCGAGCCGGAGACGGGGAGCGACCTAGCCGGGATGACGACGGCCGCCGAGAAGGACGGCGACGAGTGGGTGCTCAACGGCGAAAAGTACTGGATCGGAAACGGTGTCGAGGCCGACTGGGTAACGCTGTACGCCAAGACCGGTGATGACCCGAACGACCGCTACGGGAACTACTCGATGTTTATCGTCCCGACGGACGCCGACGGCTACCACGCCGAGCACATCCCCGAGAAGATGGGCTTCCGGGCGTCCAAGCAGGCCCACATCGTGCTCGACGACTGCCGCATTCCGGAGGAGAACCTCATCGGCGTCGAAGGGGCTGGCTTCTATATGCTCGCCGAGTTCTTCAATCACGGCCGCGTCGTCGTCGGCGGGCACGGCATCGGTCTCGCCGCCGCGGCTATCGAGGAAGCCTGGGAGTTCGTCCACGACCGCGAGGCCTTCGGCAAGACCGTCGACGAGTTCCAGGCGGTCCAGCACAAACTGGCCGATATGCAACTCGGCCTCCAGTCCGCGCGAGCGCTCACCTGGCACGCGGCCGAGCGCGTCGCCAATCAGGAGAACGCCGGCTACTGGGCCGCGCTGGCAAAGACCAAGGCGACCGAGGCTGCGATGGACTGTGCGGAGAAGGGGATGCAACTCCACGGCGGCCGGTCCGTGCTAACGGAGAACCGGATCTCCCGCGTGTACCGCGACGTTCGGATTCCGGTCATCTACGAAGGAGCCAACGACATCCAGCGGAACCTCATCTACAACCAAGCCCCGATGTAACCGGTCGGTGTGAGTCGACCGACGGCAGTTGATTGATTGCGTCACGGACGGCGTGTTTTTCGCGAGAACACCACCCTTCGAGTGTTCTTTGGGAAATCTGGCTGGCCAGTTATCGCTACGATGGCAGTTCACCACTGACAGTCTGTACAGCCCGAATGTACCAACCAGACAGGTCAGTCCGCTACTGTACGCGGTCTGTGCGGGTGATACCGAGCTGGTACACCACCCTACAAGTGTTCTGGCACCACTAGCCAGTTGACCCGACACCACTATACGGGTGTTCTGGCATCACCAGCCAGTTGATCCGACACCACTGTACGAGTGTTCTATCACCACCCTGCGAGTGTTTTCGGTTCGGCTACAACCAGAGTAAAACAGTGTACACGCGTTCACACACCACCCTGCAAGTGTTCGCACGGCAGATGTGCGGACATCTGAAATTCCTGAAGACACCACGCTGCAAGTGTTTTCTCGCGTTGTTCAGAGTCTCAATGCGTTCCCCTCACACCACCGTGCAAGTGTTTCACGTACTGAGATAAGGAGGTGAAGACCGTATCGGAACACCACCCTGCAAGTGTTCCAAAAAGACCGGTTTGGGCGGTTTTCCCGTCGGATCGGGAGTTCACACCACCCTGCAAGTGTTTTCGAAACGGAATACCGTGGGGCTGTGGTAGAGACACGCGGACACACCGGTCTGCAAGTGTTCTACACACTGCAACGGGGACCAGATACCTGCCTGATCGCATCCAGTTTTATTGTTGACGCTCTTCCGAAGCAGATTGTTGGTCGGGTAGAGCTGTCGCTGTGAAAGCGTAGCGGGCAAGGGTGACGCGAACGCGTCACCCGGACGCAATGTTCCCATTTGAATTGCTGAGTTCAGAGGAGAGCGCCGCGAACCTGCTGGAGCAGGTTCGCTGGCGCGAGGGCCTCTGTTGCCCGCGCTGCCGGTCTGAATCGGTGATCAAACACGGCAGCTATCGAGAGTATCAACGGTATCTCTGTAAGGATTGCGAC
>NZ_LIUF01000007.1 GCF_001280425.1 Haloarcula rubripromontorii
GGTGATAACGGCGGAATTACGGGAATGGCGCGGCCGCGCCATTCCCTTGGAGGGCAAACAGATCCACGATGTGGTCGATGATCTCTCGCGGAAGTACATCGACGTAGAGGTGGAAGCGGAGTTCAAGCGTGGCCAGTACGAGGGAACCCGGTCGCTGGACACGAAGCGATTTCGCGTCGTCGGCGTCCGCAACGAGGACGCCGACGACTACCACCTATACATCACGAATCTACCGAGAGAGGAGTTTCTCCCGGCGGATCTAGCGACGCTGTATCGGTGTCGATGGGAAGTAGAAACGTTGTTCCGTGAGTTGAAGACGCAGTACGAACTGGACGAATTCGACACGAACAACCCTGATGTCGTGAAGATTCTACTGTACGCAGCGTTGCTGTCACTGCTGGTGAGTCGTGAGTTGTTGGATCTGGTCACTGAGCAGGCCGACGATGAGATCGTGTTTCCGCCGGAACGCTGGGCGGCGACCTTCCGGTCGCACGCCCAGCTCATCCTTCACGAACTCGGTGAGTACCTCGGTTACTCGCCACCGCCGTTGTTGGAGCGGCTAATCGAAGATGCCCAGAAAATCCACCAACAACGACCGATCTTACAAGAGACGCTCGCTACCGCTACACAACCGAGGTGTGAGTCTTAGCTAAAGACGAATAACTCGCGTAGTTTGCCGAGTTCTTCCTGAACATCAATGTCCTCTTCCGGCTCGGTGGTATCGACGTACAGAGCGATGTTCAGGTTGTGGTCGTTCTCTCGAATTTCGTCCATTGACACCGTTCGGCTGACCCGTTCCTCGGTCGTCCAGTTGCGGAAATTCTCGACGATGTGGTCGAGGCCCTCGTCAGTCAGTTCGTTCTGGTTCGAGAGTTCGCGGTAGAAGGCTTCGTCGGCGGCGTGGATGAATTGTACCTCGTGCGCCCGTTCGTCTGCCTTGTCGGTGTTCAGGACGAGAATCGCGCTCGGAATCGAGTTGTTCTGAAAGAGGTTCTCGGGAAGCCCGACGATTGCTTCTACAAGGTCGTCTTCGAGCATTGGCTCACGGTATTTGCTCTCGTGCTTGCGGAACAGCACGCCGTGAGGAATGACGATAGCCGCCTTCCCGCCCGAGTCGTCTCCCCGGTCGGGGTCCTTCAGTTGCTCGGCCATGTGCATGATGAAACTGTAGTCGCCCCGGTCGGCGCGGGGGAGTTTCTCGGCCCAATGGAAGCGACCATACGGGTCGTCCTGAAGCCCGTCCTTGTCCCAATCAACGGAGAACGGGAAGTTAGCCAGCACTCGGTCGAAGCGCTTGAGTTCGTTGTCGTCCTCGTTGGTGAACGCCGGACTCGACAACGAGTCTTCGCGCTCGATGGTGCCATTGAGGCCGTGAATCGAGAGGTTCATCTTCGCAATCGCCGCTATGTCGGGATTGATTTCCTGCCCGGTGAAGGTCATCTTCGAGGGGTCGCCACCCTGTTCCTCGCGGTAGTACCGGGCGGCCTCAATGAGCATACCGCCCGAGCCGACCGTTGGGTCGTGGAAGGTGTGGCCGTCCTCGAACTCGTCCACGAGGCGAACGCAGAGATTCACGATATGAGGAGGTGTAAAAAACTGCCCGCCCGACTTCCCCTCTTCTTCTGCGAAGTGGCGTACAAGGTCCATGTACGCCTCTCCGAGCATGTCCGGCGGGATACTGTCACGGTCAAGGTCGTGCTTCGAGAGGTGTTCAACGAGTTTTCCGAGCCGGTCGTCGTCCAACGCGTCGGCGTCGATGTAATCAGCCCGGAAGAGGCCCTGAAGTTCGGGGTTCTCGTCGGTGAGCGCGTCGAAGGCCTCGTTCAGTTCCTTGTCCACGTTGTCCGAGACGGAACGAAGGTCGTCCCACAGGTAGCCCTCGGGAACGACCGGAATGTCGTATAGGTTCTCCCGGCGGGCGAAGTCCTCGCCGTACTCTTCGAGGTTCTGCTGATACTGTTTCTCGAACTCGTCGGAAATCGACTTGTAGTAGACGAGCGGCAGGATGTACTCCTTGTAGTCGGTCGGGTCTACGGCGTCACGAATAATGTCGGCGCATTTGAAAAGATGTGAGTCCAGTTCTTCCAACGAGAGGGTCATATGCCTCTCATTTCATGCGAGCGTGTTATTTGCTCCGGTGAAGTTCGTGGACGACGAGCGCGTGGTTGCCAGAATATGTCCGCTCTCGCTCTGACTCGACTTGTAGGGCGCTCTGTTATTTCTCGGAACCGACGGGGGTACGCACCCTCTTCTGTATCTGCCGGAGTTCCCGCTTCTGGTCGTACTCGAAATCCGGGTCGTTGGTCGAGTTGAACGGCACACCGTCGTTCCGGTAGGCGTCGGACGGAGGTTCTTCGAGCGCGAAGTCGCCGGATTCGACGGCTTCCACGAAGTCCCACGGGAAGTAGTGACACCACGGGCCTTCGTCTTCCAAGTCGCTTACGTCGGCGTCGTCAACGACGATGAACCGGAAGTCCTCGTCGGGGAACGTCTCTTGATACAGGTCTTGAATGAGCCGAAGACCGTCCCGACGGCGCGGCTTGTGGAAGTCCTTGAACTGCGAGTTCTCGTAGTTGTACTCGTCACCGTCGATGTACGATTCCCACAGGTGTTCACCCTCGCTGATACCGGGGATTTCGGCTTCCACCCGCAGATGTTGATTGCCGGAGGCCCACACAGGAATTTCGAGAACGTGCGCCCAATACTGAATCCATCCAATCGGCACCGCTCGCTTCTCGGGGTGGCCGTTGACCGATACAGTGTGGTCGCGGTCGAAGCACAGCACGACCCCATTCGTCGTATCTACAGCGTTGCTCACTGGCGGGCCACCTCTATGTCATATTATCGGTAAGAAGTATCAAAAGGGTTCGGACTGTCCCAACTACGCCGACGAGTGTGAGGGTATCGAAGCATATCCGAATGGATTCTGATGGGAACTGGTGGGTCGCTCTTGATACCCCTATCAGATTTGCTGAAGCGCTAATATCCCTATCAAGAGCGTTCCTGTGGCCGGTTTTGAGGATGAACCAGACTGGCCTTTATTAGTGTTCCCAACGATTGCTGTAGTATGGCAGAATCACAATATGCCAGTATTCCAGTTCGCCCTGAAACGCGCGACATGGTTCGCGCCCTGAAACGAGGGGGACAGGACTACGACTCGCTCATTCGACAGATGTGCGACCAGTACGACCCTGACGAGACTGCCCACTGAACGGTGGTTCTCGTGAGGACGAATAGGGCCGGAGAGTTCCCACACCTGACCGGCCCGACAGCCCCATTACACTACGAAAACCGACAATGACTGATACGAACCCGACCGACGTAACGTCTTCGGCGCAGAGTGTCTCTGCCGTTGAAGTAGCGCAGGCTATTGAAGCAGAACCCGACGAGTGGATTCGAGAGAACAACCAAGTGATTGCTACCAACCCGGTAGGGGACGCGACCGCAGAGGAAATTCGCCGGGCTTTCGAGAACGACAATTTCCCTGACGGTACGCCGCTTTCTAACGCTACAGGGCTGGTCAGCAACCAGACCGTGAAAGACGCGTTCAGTGACTACCTCGCAAATCCGAACGATTGGCAGGTACGCGACAGACAGAACATTGACCCTTGGGCCACCATCTATGGCGCTTATGCGGACCCCGATAGAAGCGCGAAAACGGCTCGACAGAAGGCCGTAGACCAACTCAAAGACGACCTTCACATCGAATCGCTCGAACGTGCTGGCGAGATGGTCCGCTACAACGACGAGACGGGAATCTACGAGGACGACGCCGAACGAATCGTGAGGGAACGATTGGAAGCGAAGTTACGTGAACACAACACACCGAGCGAGGCCAAGCACATCCTGCACAAACTCGACAGTCAGCCCTCGATAAAAGAAGACGAGTTCAGCCCTGAAGGCAAGGTCTGCGTAAGGAACGGCGTGTTGGACGTTTCCGACCCATCCAATCCCGAATTGGACCCCCATAGCCCCGAATACCGATTCCGTGAACGCCTCTCCGTCGAATATGACCCCGAGGCTGGCTGTCCACGATTCAGGCGGTTCATCTCTAACCGAGTGGCCGAGAGCGACGTGGACAAACTTCAGGAATTTGTCGGTTACACGGTGTTTCATCCGTGGGAAATGCCCTATCACAAGGCGCTGATGGTCGTCGGGCCGACCGCGACCGGGAAGAGTACCTTCCTCAATGTACTGACCGCGCTTCTCGGGCAAGAGAACGTGTCTCACCTCTCGATTCAGCAGTTAACGAACGACGAGTACGCCCTCGCTCAAGCACACGGAACCTTCGCTAACATCAGCAACGACTTGGACGCGAGCGTAGTCGAAAACGTTGGGCAGTTCAAGCATATCGCCGCTGGCGAACCGGTCGAAGCGAATCAGAAGTACAAGGAGTACCGTACCGTCCGAATGACGCAGAAACAGATTTACGCAACCAACCGAGTTCCCGAAGTTAAGCACGAAGACGACGCCTTCTATCGGCGGTGGCTTCACGTTCAATTCCCCGAGACGATTCCGCGTGACGAGCGAGAGGAAGGAATCGAGGACGAACTCAAAACCGAGTTGCCGGGAATCCTGAATTGGGCGCTCGAAGGTTTCGCTCGCCTCATGGAAAACGGGGGTTTCACTGACGAACTCGCGCTTGACGAAAAGCGGAACCTGTGGAAAGAGTACGGCAACTCAATCGACCGCTTCGTGGACGACCGCGCTGAATTGGTCCCGGACACTGAACTGCCGAAGGACAAAATCTACTCTGCCTACACGGCCTTCTGTGCCAAAACAGGACGACAAGCGAAGCCGAAAAATTCGTTCAGTGACTACCTGACGCGGGAATACAACGTAGAAACGGCCCGTCCGACGTTGGGTGGTGAGCGAGTACATTGCTTCCGGGGTCTAAACCTATCGGACGCCGACGAGGACGAAATTCCACAGCAGGACTCGGCGGACTGGCCTGACGAACTCACCACGTCTGAATAGGTGGCTTCGTCCGGGGTGTCCAAGGTGCTTCTCGAAAGTTAAGATAATGAGAGACAAAGAGACGGTATAGAAAGAGAAGTTTTGCCCTTGACCTTGGACAGCCCAGACGAGTCTGTACGTCGCTCCGTAGTTCATTTCGAGGGTTGGAATGACCTGAAGTCCGGACCCCTTCGGGGGGTTTGGCACTCTCTGCGGTTATTCCCCATTTCGGAATGACCTCCGAAACAGGAGAAAACTGGCTCTAAAGCCGTCTAAAGGCGTTTTAGGTAGGGGGAGATAGTCGTAGCGCCCCTCTACGGGCCACAGCCCCCGTCTCTGGTTGGGCCAGCCTCGACCCGTAGCCCAACCTGTGCCTACACCCTCGCAACACTGGCGCAGGTACCCTGCGAGCGCTCTACAGGGACAGGGGCCAGTGGGTACCCTCTGACAGATGGGGTGGGCTGGTAGGGGTGCAAGAGGCCGGGGACTGCCCCCCGGTGGGGGACGGGGGGTCACCGGTCGGGCCGGGACAGTCGGGTGTAGGGACGGGGGCTGTGAGAGCGATGGTGAAAATTCTGAACGGTGGCGCTCTCTGATTGAGAGTCCGTTTCAGCGGTGGTCGAACCGACCGATTTTCATGAGAGCGTGAAGGCTATTAGCGGTTCGTACAGGTTCCGTAGCCGGTCGTGACGGTCGCCTTCGACTGCGTGGCCCACTCGTCGGCGTCGGGCTTCGAGGACGAGAGCGGTGGACTGCGAGCCGGGAACAGGCCGGTGGCGGTGGTCGAAGACGGCGTTCGTAGCGGGGTCGTCGGGTATCGGCTCTTTAGTAGTATTTCAGGGTATCATGCAACAGTCCACATACCCTGATTCTGATTCCGCTGAATGGTCCTCACTCTTGACGCTGAACGAGAGCAAGGTGAATAAGTAAGCCGAGGATTCCAAGGAAGCCCAACGCGACACCTCGGAGTTTCGAGTTCGCCAAGCCTCGTTTCTCCGAATCCGAGTAGACGTAGTACCCAACGGTCGGCCAAAACACGAGAAGATACAGGCCAACACGAACCAGCAGGCCGTTGTATGCGGTTAAGAGGGTCATTGCGCGCTTCTCGAATTATTGATTACCTGTGGGACGACGACGCCGACGAGAATCACGACTGCGATATTCACCCACGTCGGAAGGTTCGTGAAGGTGGCACTGGCGTAGAGAAGGACGATAGCCAACAGCCCGAAGGCGACAATGACCTGATTCTCGCGGGAAACCATAGTCGGAACGTGAGCGGGAAGTGGAATAATACTCCGGGTCGTCGTGGGTTCCCAAGTTATGCTGTCGGCACGGGCGACTCACTGCCGAGTTCGTCCAAACGACCGTAGGTGATTTCGTCGGCGTTCTCGTCGGTCAGCCCGTACTCCGCGAGATACTTCCGGACGGTCGTCGGGCTACAGTCGAATCCATCACGGGCCGCTATCTCGTCCGCTGAAAGGCCCTGTTCGACGTACAGGCGGCGCAGTGTCGGTTCGTGTCGCCACGGGCGAAGGACGCCGAGGCGTTCCATGTGGACGGTCACGCGGCTCACTTCGGTACCCAACTCGTAGGCAATAGTTCGAGGCGACAGGCCCCGCTCGTGATAGGCCCACCGAAGGAAGTCGCGGTCGCGCCACGGCTGGTCTTCTGGCACGCGCTCGGGTGGAAGGCGGAAGGTCATGGCTGGTAGTTGTGGTTCGGGTCAGTAACCTGTTCGGTGGCGTACCTCATGGACAGGTCGTCACTCCGGCGCTACAACGTCCTCACACGCCGGACATTCGGCCCACTCGCCCTCGGTGCCATCGGCCCGTTCGTACTCGACAAGGAGCCACGCAGAGGGAATAGGCTCGCCGCAGTCCGGACAGCGACCGAGAGACGATTCGTCAGTGTTCATGGGCCGGTGGGCGTCGTGGGTTACTCGTCAGGTAGGTCGCCAATCAGACGAGCCTGCGCGACCGCCAGCGCCTTCTCTTCGTCCGTCTCCGCGCCTGCGATTTCGTGAACGTCCTCTTCGTCGTCAGGTATGCGTATCTTGGGGTTCTCGTTCTTTTCGTCGCTCATACCCATACTATCAGCCCCAATCGGTGTATCAGTTTCCCCGACTGGCCGGTGCCGTAGGCTACCGGGCAAACGAACATCGGCCCATGTTCAATGCAATTCAACCCCGAAAATTAGCGAAACGGATTGGTCTTGATTCGGCATACACCGCTCCCACCCCACGTTTTATAAAAGTGCAATGGTTATAATATGATAAGAGGGGCCGAATTGGACGGCCTACCGGCAACCCTTGCCGAGAACGCGCCTGGGTAGCTTAGCGGTAAAGCGCGTCCTTGGTAAGGACGAGACCCCGGATTCAAATTCCGGCCTAGGCTCTTTCCTCCGTACACTCCTTGTACGCACACTTTTCTGACTACATTCGTCTGAACGAAACCCGTTCAAGATTCGCTTCTCTCGCTAAACAGGGCATCCCTCGCCGTAATGCGATTCGGAGAGGTGTCAGGACACACAAATTAAATCACAGACAGCGGCGGGATAGACCCGAAATCGACCGGGGGCGCGTCGCTTCAGGGACACACAGGATTTCGCTAATCAACGCTCACAGAGGGAGGGTTGAACCTTGGTCAAGAATGTGATAGAACTGCCTCTCGATGCGGCCATCCACGTCGGTTACGCGGCGAGTGAGGCCCCGCCGAAACGCCTATTGGTAAGACCAGCGTATTACGTCTATATGTCTGAAGCGGCCACAAACGACGACGGAGGGGACGACATCGCCACGGTGAATTTCAAACTCACCGAGTCGTTCCTCGAACAGATAGACGATACGTGGCAGGGACGCGGGTTCAACAGTCGGAGCGAGTTCATCCGGTACACGCTTCGAGACGCCGTCGAGTTCCCGACGTTCGACCGCGACGAACTCGTCGCCCTGCTCGAAGCTGAGGAGGACATCCGCGAGGGACGAACGACGAGCGCCGAGGAGGCCCGCGAGCGGTTCGGTACGGATGAGTGATGAGGAGTGGACGTGGGAACTCTCCTCGACCGCCGAGAATGACCTCGATGGACTCTCCCCCGCCGACCAAGACAGGATACTCGACAAACTCGATGAGATAGTCTCCTCGCCGTGGCGCGACCCGCCGGACTACGGGGAACCGCTCCAGAACAGCCCGTACAAGAAGATACGCGTCGGGGAGTTTCGGCTCTCCGTGAGCTTTCGTCGGAACAATGAGCGTCTGGTCGTCGCGCGTATCAAGCGTCGGGGTGGTGCATACACCGCTGACGACGACTAAATAGTCGAAAAATACGCCGATAGACATTTCTCAATGCCTAACTGATATTCCTGATATGGTTCCCCGCGTCGATGAGGTAAGAGCGAGGTGAGCCTTCTAACCGCTTACAACGGCGTGTTGATTCGAGTCGGGCTGTATCTACTCGTATTTTGGCCAACTGTCGGCTACTACGTGTATTCCGATTCGGAGAAGCGGGAGTTCTCCAATCCGCAACTCCGAGGTGTCATCTTGGGATTCTTGGGTATCCTCGGATTGCTCATTCATTTGTCCCTCGTCCAACGGCAGGACTGAGTTCTTTCATCGTGTTTCGCCCGACTCGATGAAGGGAGCCATTCAGTTGAACCACGCATATCCCAAAATTCTGATGTGACAGAGAGGGCATCACTCACTCGAACACGTTTGTCGATTTCTTGCGTCCACAGACGGCATACGGGTCCGAATATCCAATTCTTTTATAAGTAGATTGCTAACAGAGAGGTGAGAAGCGCGCAAAGTGGAAATTTTCGGCAAAGGTCGCCGCTTTCAGGGCCGAAGGCCTCCTCGGTAAAGCAAGTCCTTGGTAAGGACGAGACCTCGGATTCAAATTCCGGCCGAGGCTTTTCCGAGTACACTTCTGTGAGGCCTCCGTCGCCGAGTGACTACTGTGGTCGGAGAGTCAGAACCGGGATCTGACGCGCTGGACGGCGAGCGACGCGATTCTGCCGCCAGTTCAACTCCCGGCCGGCTCGATTCCGAAGCGCATTGTCGCGGCCGCTGAAACCATGCCCGGCGCTTATGTGAACGTGGCCGCTGGTGAGAGATATGCAAGCCGCGGCTATGCAAGACCATCTCCGAGACAGGCTGTACGAGGTGTCGCCGGAGCAGTTCGAGATCCTGTGCAAGATGGTCCTCAGCCGCCGCCTCGAGACGGAGTCGGTGCAGGTGACGGCGTTCCGGCAGGACGACGGCATCGACGTCGAGGGCGTCATCGAGGAGGATGTCGTCCGGGTGTTGTTCGGTGCGCAGGTCAAGCGATACCACGAGGGCAACACGGTTAGCAGCGGGCACGTACAACGCTTCAGCGGGGCACTGACTCAAGGGAACTACCAGACGGGAACCTTTCTCACCTCCAGTTCGTTCACGGGGCCGGCGAGACGAGCGGCCGAGAACCTTCAGATACACCTCGTCGACGGGGAGCAACTTGCGGCAACGATGGTCAGCAACAGCATCGGTGTTGCCGAGAGGGTCAGTGGCTACGAGCTACAGCCGGAGTTTTGGGACGCACTGACCGAACCGGAGCGGACCGATACGATTCCCTCTAAGGAGGTCCCGCTTGCCAACAGTTTCGAGTCGCTTCGAGAGTTCTTGGCGGCCATCGACGAGACGGACGGCACTAGAGCGGAAATCAACAACGCGGTCTCGGAGTTTGACTCGCGGCACGCTGACCTCTACGGCACTGCTGGCTGGCTGTTGGGCTTCGTACACGAGGACACGCCGACAGAGGTCGACGGTCGCGAGGTCCGTCGCTGGGGGTTGACCAAGAACGGCCTCGAGTACCGCCGCCTGCACGAGTCTGGCGACACTGAAGCGGCCCGTAAGCGCCTCATTGCTGGCCTTCGACAGGTCGAGGTTGTCGACCGCCTTGCGACAGTGATAGCGGAGCGCGGGTCCCTCTCGTACGATGAGCTGAAGGCGGTGCTGGCTGCCGAGACGGACCTGTCCGAGTCGAGCGTGGCTCGCCGAGCGAGTACGCTCGGTCAGTGGCTCACCGTACTCCCGGAGATAGCCGAGCGACCCGAAGGCCGTAGCAAGAAGTTCGTCAGCGTCTAATTGTTGACCGCCTCCTAGCCGACTGACTCGGCTCAGTCTCGCTCGGGTTCCTCAGCCAGCGCTCTGTCCCGCAGTTCACGGCACTCCTCGCTTTCGGCGGTCAGTTCGGGGACCGGCGTCGGTGTCCCGTCGTCGACGGCGACGAAAGTGGCGTACGCGCTGGTCGTCTCTTCCGTTTCGCCCGTGTGTGGCTCCTCGCGGGCGACCTCGATGCGGACCCGGACGCTAGTTCGGCCGGTAGCGTAGGCGTAGGAGTCAACGAGTGCGGTGTCGCCGATGGGAATCGGTCGTTCGAAGTCGACACGAGACATCTGTGCGGTCACGCAGGTCTCCCTGGCGGCCCGCATGGCAGACATCGCGCCGATTTCGTCCATCCACTTCATGACGATGCCGCCGTGGGCGCTCTGGTAGTTGTTCGCGTGAGTCGGCTGGACGCGCTCGCGGTTGACGATGTGCGTCTCGGCGATGGTCGGCATACCTCCTCGTAGCGCCTGTTCCGACAAAACGGTGTGGTGCGCCCCTGATAATGCCTGACTGCGACCGTCCGCACCGATACTGTCGCCGTGGTTCGCAGTCAACAGCTACGCAGCCGAACCGCCGGCGTTACCCGGTGAACTGGTGGTATTCGAGGCCCTTGTGCTTCATCTCGTTGTGTTTGCGTTCGAGGAACGCGTAGACGGAGCCGTGGGGCGCGCCGTCGAGAATCATCTCGGCGGCTTCTCGCACGGCGTCGACCTGTTCGGGGCCGCCGATGATGCCCAGCGTCGAGCCGTAGATGACCACAGCCGCGCCGGAGAGTTCTTGCATGAGTTCCCGCGTCCGGCCGCCCTCGCCGATGAGACGACCTTTCTGGCGGCGGAAGTCGTTCTTGTTGCGGGAGGCAGCCTCGATGTCGATGAGTTCGAACATCATCATGTCGTCGTCGAGCAGCGCCAGCGCGTCGTCGGGTGCGAACCCGCGGCCGATGGCCTTCACGATGTCGGGGCCTTTCAGCGCCGTCACGGGGTCACCGACGGACTCGACTTTCACCGTGCCGTCCTCGGAATCGATATCCAGTCGGACCTCTGCGCGCTCCTCTATCTCGCGCATAGTCTCACCGCCCTCGCCGATCAACACACCGATACGGTCCTGCGGAATCTTCACGTGTTGCATAAGTATACCTCTGTGTAGGAGGGTCTGCCTGTTTAAAACTTCGGCGTCGGTCACGCCACCGCGCCGCCTACTCCTCGTCGCGTCGCTCTGCCGGTGTTCCCTGTGGGACAGCGTCGTCGTCGCTGCCCGGCGCGGTGTCGTCCTTGTCCTTCGGGGTCGCGTACTCTCGGACGTACGCGAGCAGCTCCTCGGGCGTGGCGTCGACGCCCTGTCTGGCGAAGAAGTTCGCGACGTTACGGCAGTCCCGTTCCAGAAAGTCGTCGGCGTTGGGGTGGTGGATCGTCACCGCCTGCCCGAGGTCGATGATGTACAGCTGGCCCTCGTGAAAGACGATGTTGTACTCCGAAAGGTCCCCGTGGACGAGGCCGGCGTCGTACAGCCGGCGGGTGTACTCCTTGACGACTTCGTAGGCGGTTTCGGGATTCTCGATGTGGACCTCGCTGAGGCGCTTGCTGCGGCCCTCTTCGGTCCCGAGATACTCCATGACGAGGACGTTCCGCTCGACGGCGATGGGTTCCGGCGTCCGGACCCCGGCCCGCCGGGCGCGTTTGAGGTTCGACGATTCCTTGCGAACCCACGCGGTGACGACCTTCTTTTTGTCCGAACCGATACCCTCGAAGCGGGGGTCGCCGTCGAGATAGCTCCGCATATCCTTGAAATCGGAGGCGTTGATGCGGTACACCTTGACGGCGACCTCCGTGTCGCCCGACAGGGCGGTGTAGACGTTGGCTTCTTTCCCAGTCGAGATCGGCCCGCCGAAGGCGTCGATATGGCCGTCCTGGACGAGCTTGTACAGTGCCCCGTAGGTCGCGTCGTCGAAGACGCTGGCCTCGACTTTGAACTGGTCGGCGTCCTTGATTCGCTTTCGAAACTCGCTAAACTCGCGGTCCCGCTTGCGGGCGATACGGTCGGCTTCCGTGTCGGAGACGTCGACCTCTTCCCACTCATCACCCGGTGAGTCGACATCGTCCGTATCGAGCAGGCCGAACTGCCCCTCGGTCACGCTTGCGCCTCCGTCTCCACCGCGGCCAGATACATGTCAGGCTACTCCTGGATGTGTCCCTCCTCGCGTAGTTGGTCTGCGTCCTGTTTCTCGTAGCGCCACGTGATATCGGCTTTCTCGTCTTGCCAGTCCCATGGTTCGACGAGGACCACGTCGTCCTCGCGTATCCAGATGCGCTTTTGCATCTTGCCCGGAATCCGGGCTGTGCGCTCGACGCCGTCCATACAGCGTACCTTGACGCGGTTCGCGCCAAGCATGTCCATGACGACGGCGAACACCTCGTCTTCTTCCGGCATCCGCAGGTTCTTTCTGCTGTCGTTGTCGCTCATAGACGGTACTTCGACGGGGAGAGGTTTAAGGTTTGGAAAAATCGGACCGCGAACGGGGGTCCGGGCCGCCGGCGGTGTGTGGGACAGACGCGTGCCGGGGCCGTACGGAAAAGCGGGCGTCGAAGCGTCGGTCGCCTTCAGTCAGCGCCGAGACAACCGACCCACGAGCAGTCGGTGCAGGTCTCGATGCCTTTCGCCGTCGTCGTCTCGCCGCGGCAGCGCGGACAGACGGAGCCGATCTCCGGCGACTGCACGGACTTACTCATCGGTGATGATATCGGCTGACAGGCCCTGAGCCATCTCGATATCCTTGGAGTTGTTCAGTGTCCAGGCGGTGCGTTCGGTGACAGCCTCGATGACCTCGCGGCCACTCGGGAGACCGTTGCCGGACTTCTTGACGCCGCCGAAGGGCAGGTGGACCTCCGCACCGATACACGGGAGGTTGCCGTAGGCGAGGCCGATTTCTGCCTCGTCGCGGAACTGGTTGATCTGGCGGTAGTCCTCGGAAATGATTGCGCCGGCGAGACCGTAGTCGACGCTGTTGTGCATCTCCAGCGCCTCATCGAAGTCGCCCGAGTACTCGAGCAGCGCGACGTGGGGGCCGAACACTTCCTCGTTGATACAGCGTAGGTCCTCGTCGTAGTCAATCTCGTAGACGAACGGGCCAACCCAGTGGCCGTCCTCGTGGCCGTCGGGGATCTCCTCGGAACCGAGGTCAGCGCGGTCGACGAGTACGTTCGCGCCCTCCTCGCGGGCGAGGTCGTTGTACTTCTTGAACTTCTCGACCTGGTCCGCCTCGATGAGCGGCCCCATGAAGGTGTCTTCCTCCAGCGGGTCGCCGACGGCGATGTCCGATGCGATGTCGACGAACCGCTCCTTGAACTCGTCGTAGAGATCCTCGTGGACAATGAGACGCTCCGAGGAGACACAGCGCTGACCGGTCGTCTTGAAGCTTGACATCACGGCCGAGTGAACGGCGATGTCGAGGTCCGCTTCCTCTGTGATGACGACGGCGTTCTTCCCGCCCATCTCGCAGGCTGCGATCTTGCCGGGCTCGCCGCCGACCTTCGAGGCTATCTTGTGGCCGACCTCGGCGCTGCCGGTAAACAGGACGGTCTCGACGCGGTCGTCCTCGACGATTGCGTTGCCGGCGTCGCCGTAGCCCTGTACGAGGTTGAACACGCCGTCCGGGATACCCGAGTCCTCGAACATTTCGGCGATGATGTGGGCACACCACGGCGTCTGCTCGGCGGGCTTCCAGACGACGGTGTTGCCCTCGACCAGCGTGACGGCGAGGTGCCAGAACGGGATGGCGACCGGGAAGTTCCACGGGGTGATACAGCCGACGACGCCCTTCGGTTTGCGGCGCATGTAGGCGTCCTTGCTGGCGATTTCGGAGGGGACCACGTCGCCGTGGGGATGGCGGGCGTTACCGGCGGCCCACTCGACCATGTGCCAGGACTCGGTGACATCGGCCAGCCCTTCGCTGATCTCCTTGCCACACTCCATGGTGACGATTTCGCCGAGTTCCTCGTGGCGGTCACGCAGCTCGTGGTAGATATCCCAGAGGTATTCCGCGCGGTCGATGTGCGAGAGCGAGCGCCACTCGTCGTAGGCGTCCTCGGCCGCCGCGAGTGCGCGGTCGACGTCGGCCTCGGTCCCACGGTGGAACGACGCGAGTTCCTCCCCGTTCGCGGGGTTTACGCTGGAGAACGTTTCGTCGCCGGTGCCTGTCGTCCATTCACCGTCGATGTAGTGTCGTCGTGAGTCGTCTGTACTCATGGTTGGTACTGTATGCGTCCCCCACCAATATGTTCCACCGTCCATGGTCAGGGGGGACCGCTGTAGCCTGACGTATCCCCGACAAATGGGCATTATCTACCATGGTCGGTGTTCCCCTTATCAACCGCACCTTTATTTGCGTCCATATCGTGACTACCTTTAGCACCCCTTCATACGGAGGGCGCACAGTATGAGTGAAGCACAAGCAGAACACGGGGGACTCCAGCTTACCCTGAGCATCTGGCATCCTGACTGCTGGACGCTCGAAGTGACCGACAAGACGGCGGCTGGCTTGCTGGCTCACGGCGTGTACAACACACAGAACGGTAGCGTAAAGGGCCTGTTCACGGCGTACGCTGACAGTATTAGTGAGGTCGAGGACCTCATCGACGCGACTCGTGACTCGTCGCTGACCGACTCTGTGCTGGAGCTGCGCGAGCGCCACGGGGCGACTGGCACCGGCTCGTCGCCGGGAAACACGACCAGAGAGCTGTTCGTCGAGTACAATCCGGACAACACCATCAGCGACAGCCTGCTCTCGCGCGGGTTCATTCACAACGACCCGGTCCGGGTCCGGCACGGTCGCGAACATTGGCCGGTGTTTTTCCCGGATTCACGCGACGAAGCTGAGTCACTCCTCGACGAGATCCGCGAGGAGCAGTCGGCCGATATCGAAGTCACGCGAATCACGTCCGCCGGCGGCGGCAATCCGCAGCAACTCCGGCGGATGGACCGCCTCTCAGACAGCCAGCGCGAGGCGTTCGAACTCGCTCGACAGGAGGATTACTACGCGTGGCCGCGGGGTATCTCGACGCGCGAACTCGCCTCGAAGCTCGGCGTCTCGAAGACGACGCTGTTAGAACACCTTCGGAAGGCAGAAGCGAAACTGCTCGACCCGGACACCTAGCTCAGGACTGCACGGACGGCAAACAGCGACACCTAGCTCAGAACGGCCCGGACAGCAAACAGCGCGTTCTCCTTGCGCTCGCGGACGCGCCGGTAGAAGTAGGAGAACCACTTGTCGCCGTAGGGGATGTACTGCCACATCGGGACGCCCTCGGCGGCGAGGTCGCGCTGGGCGTCATCGCGGACGCCCATCAGCATCTGGACTTCGTAGTCAGTGCCGTACTCGTCGTGGAGGTCCTTCGCGTAGTCTATCATCGCCGGATCGTGGCTGCCGACGCCGATGCCGCCCTCGAATTCCTCGAACATCAGTTCGAGACAGTCCCGATAGGCTTCGTTGACACGCTCTTTCTTTTTGTAGGAGACCGTTTTCGGCTCGGAGTAGGCCCCCTTGACAAGCCGGACTTTCCCGGGAAGGGGCGCGAGCCGTTCGAGGTCCTCGGGCGTTCGCTTGAGGTTGGCCTGTGTGCAGACGCCAACGCCGCCCTCGTGTTCCGTGACGAGTCGCTCGTACGCGTCGAGGGTCACATCTGTCGTGGTGTAGTCCTCCATATCGACCCAGACAAAGACGCCGCGGTCATCGCCGGCCGCGACGATGCGTTCGAGGTTTTCGACGAACACCTCGTCGCCAACGTCGAGGCCGATCTGTGAGGGCTTGACTGAGATACAGCAGTCGAGGCCGCTCCTGTCGATTTCCTTGACCAACTCGATGTACTGGTCTGCGTCCTCGTCGGCCGGCTGGCGCTCGTCGTAGTGTTCGCCTAACAGATTCAGGATGCCCTTGACGTCGTCGTCGTTGAGCGAAGCGACGTGGTCGAGCGCCCCCGGCGCTGTCTCCCCGGCGACGAAGTTGTTCGCTATCGGCGGAATCATTATCGAAACTACGCCACTATATCAGCCTAAACGCACCCCCTACCAAAAAAATCAGCAGTTAGGTCATGAAATCAAGCGAGCGTAAAACTGCCGAGCGTATCGTCGTCGGTCCGATAAAACGTGTGTTCGCCCGTGATATGTGCTGTGCCAGAAACGACCGGGCTGGTCACGGTGACGCCGTTGGCGACGCGGGTGTCGCTGATGTACCCCTCGAATGTTGATCCGACTGGGCCGGTCACTTCGACACGCTCGCCGATAGCGAGACCGCCGTCGGCGTGGTGAAGGGTCAATCGCGCACACGTGCCTGTTCCACAGGGAGAGCGGTCGACAGAGCCGTCGGCGAACACGACACAGCTCCGGTCGCCGCTGGCGGTGAGTTCGACTGCCGAGACGGCCACCCGCGCTCCGGTGACTGGATCCTCCGGTGTGGCGTCGTTGACTGCCCGACGGAGTTCCAGTGCGGGTTCGATACACTGCGTGGCATACTCGCCGTCAAGCGTGACACCGAGGCTGTCAGCGTCGACGACGGCGAAGTAGTTCCCGGAGTAGACGATACGAGCCTCGACTGGGTTGCCGTCCTGTTCGACGGGAACCGTCTCACAGACGTAACTGTCGACGTTTTCGAACGCAACGCGGCGGACAACGCCATCCGCTATTTCGACCGTCACGTCGACCAGTCCGGCGGGGGTTTCGACGGTCAGTTCTGGTGTCTCGGGGAGTTCGCCCTGTTCGATGAGTGCGGTCACGACCCCGATGAGGCCGTGGCCACACATATCCAGATAGCCGTCAGTATCCATGAAGAAAACCCCGAGGTCGGCCCGGTCTGTTGGCACCGGGACCGCTCCGAACATATCTGCGTGCCCACGGGGCTCCTGCATGAGGAGTTTCCGGATATTGTCAGCCGTGGCTGCAAACCGGTCGCGCTTCTCCCGGACGGTCTCTCCGCTGAGCGTGTCGGCCTCGACCCCATCGAGTACGATGCGCGTCGGCTCCCCGCCCGTGTGTGTGTCTACTGTAATAAACTCCGTTCGTTCCATAGCCGTAGCGATACTCTATACGGCAAACGCGTTCCAGAAGTATTAATTCACGGCTTCTCGTATGCCGTGGAGAACATGGTGCCTACCATGGACGGGGACACGGTTATACAGGGAGTTACGAAAAAGAATATCAGTATACCATGAACGACCATGACAAGCGCTCGATTGACAGGCGAACCGTAATCAAAGCCGCTGCCAGTGCTGGACTCGTCGGCCTCGCCGGCTGTTCCGGTGGTGCTCCCGAAGACGGTGGTGGCGACGGCGGCGATGGTGGTGGCGGCGACGGCGAATCAACGGATTCCGCGACGGACTCCGGGTCCGAAACCTACACTATCGGGATGGTTGACAGCCTCTCCGGGTCACTGTCGGCGTTCGGGCAGCGGAACCAGCGCGGCAAGGAGATCGCGCTTGATGATGTTAACGCCGTCGGCGTCGGTGGCGGCACACTGGAGATCTCACAGCAGGACGACCAGAGTACGAGTCAGGGTGGCGTCAGCGCGGCACAGACGCTGGTCAATCAGGAGGGTGTCCCGTTGCTCATCGGTACCGTCGGGAGCGGTGTCAGCACGGCTATCCACGAAAGCGTCGTCCAGAACACTGACGTTGTCCAGATCAGCCAGAACAGCACCAGCCCAAACCTGACGAACTTCCCAGACCTGCTTCGGATGCCGCCGGCAGGCAAGGCCCAGGCGGAGGCAATTTCGTCGCTCCTCAGCGAGGACGGCAACGAGTCCGCCGCCCTGGCCTGGATTAACAACGATTACGGCCAGTCCGTGGGCGAGGCATTTATCGAGGCCTACGACGGAGAAATCGTCTACAACGAACCCCACGACCAGGGCCAGTCCTCCTACAGCAGCACCATCTCCTCGATGTCCGACACCGACGCTGACGCGTGGGTGTTCATCACCTACCAGCCGGAGTTCGCGACAATGTCTCAGGAAGCGTTCGACCTGGGCGTCACCGATCAGGCCGCCTGGTACGGCGGTGACAGTGTCAAGGGTCCGAAAGTCCTCGAATCAGCTCCTGAGGGGAGCCTCGACGGAATGAAAGCCGTGGTTCCGAGCGTCCCACAGGACGCCGAGAACTACCAGGCGTTCGTCTCGGAATTCGAGGAGCGTTTCGGCGAGGAACCCACGTCGTGGTCGGCGTACGCGTACGACGCGGTGATTGTCAGCGCACTCGCTATCGAAGCCGCAGACGAGTTCACGGGTTCAGCACTCATGGAGGTCGTCCGGGACGTGACCCGTCCCGAGGGCGAGGAAGCGACCACGTACGAGGAGGCACACGAAATTCTGGCCAACGGTGGCTCGCCGTCTGACGTGGACTACACCGGCGTGAGCGGCCCCATCGACCTCGACGAGAACGGCGACCCGGTCGGGTTGCTACAGGTGTTCGAGGTCGTTGACCACGCGTACGAATCCGCCGGCTTCATCGAGGGCTAAGGCGGCCACGACTCTTTCCCATTTTCACCAATGGCGCAGATATTACAATACCTGGCAAACGGGCTCGTTTTCAGTAGTATCATCATCCTCGGGAGTATCGGGCTCTCGCTGGTCTACAGCATCGCCGATTTCGCGAACTTCGCACACGGCGATACGATGACTCTGGGCGCGTACGGGGCGTTCGTCGCCTTCGGCGTGTTCGGTGGTCTCGGCGGCACCGTTCTTGGCCTCCCAATCGGCTTCTTCCTGGCCCTTGCAGTCGGGATGGCGCTTGCTGCCGTTGTCGCCGTCCTCACCCACGTTCTCGTGTACAAGCCCCTCGATACGGACTCGATCGGGTTGCTTATCACGAGCATCGGCGTGGCGTTCGTCTACCGCGCGGTGCTACAGGGGACGTTCGGGACGGACTTTCTACAGTATGACATCCGCCGTAGCGGACCGATTCCGCTGCTGCTTGACACACTCGATGTCGCCGTGACGCAGCGAGACGTGGCGATCATCGTCAGCGCGGCGGTGCTCGTCGTCGGCCTGCACCTCCTGCTCCAGCGGACAACGCTTGGCCGGAAGATGCGCGCGACGGCTGACAACCCCGACCTCGCACGCGTGAGCGGTATCCGAACTGACCGCGTCATTCTCGTCATGTGGGTCGTCGGCAGCGCCTTGGCCGCCGCCGGCGGCGTCTTCCTCGCACTGTACAGCCAGCTCGACCCGCGTATCGGCTTCAATATCCTGCTGGTCGTGTTCGCCGCGGTCATCCTCGGTGGTATCGGCTCGGTGTACGGCGCGATGCTCGGTGGCCTTCTCATCGGGATGCTCCACGAACTGACGCCGCTGCTTAGCGATGTCGGTCTTCCCATCAGCAACGCCTACGCGCCGGCTGTCGCGTTCGTCATCATGGTCGCGGTCCTGCTTGTCAGGCCTCGCGGCATCGCGGGTGATATGACATGAGCACGCTCGATGTCGGTGCCTACTCGGCCCGCGAGAAGGGCGTCGTGGGACTGCTCGGCGCGCTCGGCGCATTCTTGCTCCTGGCGGTTGTCACCGGCTTCCTCGCCCCGGCATACCTGCTGTATCTCGTTGGGCTGTCGGCGATGTACATGCTCCTCTCGATGGGGCTGAACGTCCAGTGGGGGTACGGCGGCATGATCAACTTCAGCGTCGCGGCGTTCTTCGGCCTCGGCGCGTACGGGACCGCATTGCTGACGGCGTCCGGGTCGCCAATCTCCGGCGGCGTCAGCCCAGTTATCGCGCTGTTTGGCGGTCTCGGACTCGCCGCAGTGCTCGCGGTCATCATCGGGTATCCGACGCTGAAGCTCCGCGACGACTACCTCGCAATCGCGTCGCTGGGCCTTGCAGAGGTCGTCCGAATCTTCATCCTCAACGAGTCCCAGTGGACGGCGGGCAGCGCCGGCCTGACCGGCATCCCGCTGTTCTTCTCCGACTGGCCGATCCTCGGCGACCTGACCTACCCGTACGTCTTCTACGTGGGCGGGGCTCCGCTGTTTTACACGACCCAGTCGGTTGTCACCAGCCTGCTGAACGTCGTCCTCGTCACGGTCATCGTCGCGGCGGTCTACCTGTTCCTCCGCCGCATCCACCGGTCGCCGTGGGGCCGCGTCCTGCGGACAATCCGGACCGACGAGGACCTCGCGGAGACGCTGGGCAAGAACACGTTCGCGTTCAAGATGCAGGCCTTTGTCATCGGGAGCCTCATCATGGCGCTCGCCGGCGTGTTCTACTCCCACCTCGTGCTGTTTGTCAGCCCGCAGGACCTCCAGCCCATCACGACGTTCTACGTCTGGGTCGCCGTCATCCTCGGCGGCACCGGCAGCGACCGCGGCGCGATGCTGGGCGGGTTCACCATCGTCGCCATCCAGCAGGGGACGCGGTTCATGACCGACACGGGCGCGCTGCCCATCGGCGCGGCACCGCTCCGACTCATGCTGGTCGGGTTGCTTATCATCTTCATCGTCAGACTCCGCCCGGAGGGGATTCTCCCGCCGGAGCGCGAACTTATCTGGCCCGACTCGCTGGGCGGTGGTCGCGATGAGTGAGCAGTCGCTCGTCTCCGACGGACCAATTCTCGGAAAGGACGACCCGGTGCTCCGGGCCGAAGGACTGGAGAAACGCTTCGGCGGCCTCGTGGCGACTGACGACGCGTCCATCGAGGTCGAACGCGGCACGATTACGGGCCTCATCGGTCCCAACGGGGCCGGCAAATCGACGCTGTTCAATCTCGTCTCGGGCTTCTACGAACCCGATGCGGGCTCCGTCTCGGTCAACGGCGTCGACGTAACCGGCCGGAAGCCACACGAAATCGCCGATCAGGGAATGATTCGGACGTTCCAGACGCCGCGCAAACCGGAGGGGATGACCGTTCGGGAGGCGCTGCTGGTGGGCCCACACGACCAGACCGGGGAATCGATTATCCCGCTGTTCACCTCGCCAAGCACCGTCGAACAGGAGGAACGACGCTCGCTCGAACAGGCCCAGCAGATGCTCGAACGGTTCGAAATCGGCGACCTGGCGACTCAGCCCGCAACGGACCTCTCGGGTGGGCAGATGAAACTGGTCGAACTGGCCCGCGGGATGATGGCCGAACCCGACCTGTTGCTGCTCGATGAGCCGGTCGCCGGCGTCAATCCCGTGCTGGCCGACAAACTGGCTGGGTTCATCGAGGAACTTAACGAGGAAGGCATCACCTTCCTCATCATCGAACACGACATGAACTTCATCATGCGGCTTGCTGACCCGATTATCGTCCTCAATCAGGGGAGTGTCCTCGTGGAAGGGCCGCCCGAGGCGGTCCGGAGCGACGAGCGCGTCATCGACGCCTATCTGGGAGGGCCGTCGGAATGACTGGCCCTATCCTCACCGTCGATGGCGTCGACAGCGGCTACGGCGAGGTGCAGGTGCTCGACGACCTCTCGCTGACGCTTGGTGAGGGGGAAATCGCCTGCCTCGTCGGCCCGAACGGGGCCGGCAAGTCCACCGTCCTCAAGACGGTGTTCGGCATGCTGACGCCGTGGACCGGTTCCGTCCGTCTGGGCGACCGCGAGATCGGCGGGATGGCCCCCGAAGACATCGTCCGCATCGGTGTCGGCTACGTCCCACAGACGGAGAACGTGTTCGGCTCGCTGACCATCGACGAGAACCTCCGGATGGGTGGGGTCGCCCGTGACGGCGGCCTCGACGAGGTCGTGACCGAACTGTACGACCGGTTCCCTATCCTCGACGACAAGCGCGACGCGAACGCAAAGACGCTCTCGGGCGGCCAGCGGCAGGTGCTGGCCTTCGCCCGTGCGCTTGTGATGGAACCTGACGTGTTGCTCATCGATGAGCCAAGTGCCGGGCTGGCACCGAACACCGCAAAAGAGGTGTTCGACGACGTGGAGACGGTCAACGAACTCGGCACGTCGATTCTCATGGTCGAGCAGAACGCCCGCGAGGGACTGGGCATCTCAGACCGCGGGTTCGTCCTCGACCAGGGGACGGTCAAGTTCGAGGGCGAGGCCGACTCGCTGCTCGATGACCCCGAGGTGTCACGGCTGTATCTCGGCGGCGAATCCCGTCGCTGACCGCTCTTTTCGCTGTTTTCGTCACGCTCGCCGCGGAGCCACAGCAACGACTCCCCGGGTGTTACACTCGGACAGACAAGGCAACACAGAAAAGCCCCCCTTGCATACCGCCTGCCAATGACTGTGACGCTGCCGACTGAAGCCGATGACTGGGCTGCTGCGTGGCGCGACCGGATCAACGAGCGGGCCGCGTTCGCTGACAGCGCTGACGGCTTCACCGCCGCGTTCTGCTTCGAAATCCGCGCCGACGACGCTTACTCCGGCGAACCGATACAGTTCTCCGTCGTCATCGAGGACGGCGTCTGCACCGCCGCCGGGACGGCCGCGGACCCCGAGTACGACTTCGCGTTCCGTGGCCCCTACAGCCAGTGGGTCACAATGTTGCAGGGCGACCTCGACATCTCCGCCGCCGCGATGGACGGGACCTTTGCTGTCGAGGGCGACACGATGCGGCTGCTTCGCCGGCAGGACACAATCGCCGAGATGGTCGCGGCGGCACAGAACGTCGACACCGAGTTCGAGTACTGACCGACGGGCTTTTGTCCGCCCGCTTGGCCTACACGGGTATGCTCGACAAACTCGGTGCGGTTGGTATCGGCGGCATCGTCGTGTTGCTCGCCGGCATCGGTCTGGTCGCGTGGAAGGCACCTATCGTCGCCGTCGGTATCGCTCTGGTCGTCGGCGGCCTCGGGCTGGTCGTCTACGGACTCGTCACGAGCCTGCTCGGCGCGTTCGGCCTCGGTGGCGGCATGGGCGGTATGGGTGGCGGCGGCATGGGCGGTGGCGGTATGGGCGGCGACGGCATGCCCTGAGGCGGGGACGACTAACAGGCGGTGTCTGCATCGATATCGAACTCGAACCGTGCACCGCCGTGTTCTGCTGCTGTGGCACGCACCGTCCAGCCGTGGGCTTCGGCGATTGTCCTGACGATGTAGAGGCCGAAACCGGTCCCGTCAGCCGCCTGTGACGCGCCCGGTTCAAACACCCACTCCCGGTCGTCCGGGTCGATTCCCCGACCGTCATCCTCGACAGCGAAGCCGTCGGCCGTTGGGACGAGACGAACTGTGATGTCGGTAGTGCCAGCCTCGCGGTCCTCGCCAGATGCGCGCTCGCCGCGTTCAGGGCCGTGTGTGACGGCGTTGACGAAGATATTCTCGAACAGTCGGAGCAGCCGCTTCGGGTCAGCCTCGACCAGTATCGGCGGCGGCGGTTCCAGCACTGCACTGCCGGTTTCGACGTGGTTCCACGCCGTCGTCGCCACGTCGGCGATATTGACCGCCTGCTCCTCGGTTGCCAGCGCACCCTCTCTGGTCGCCGTCCGCATATCGTCGATAATCGCTTCTAACCGTTCCAACCCGTCTCTGGCGGCGTCGATGCGCTCGGGCGACAGCTCCTTGGCGGCGAGTTCGAGGTGGCCGCTGGTGACGGCAAGCGGCGTCCGGAGGTCGTGTGCCAGCAGATCAGCGAACTCCGTGAGCCGCTCGTTCTGTCGCTGAAGGTGCCACTCCCGTTCGCGCCGGTCCGTGATGTCACGTCCGACACCGCTGAACCCCTGCACTGTGCCGTCGTCCCCTGTAAGAAGCCGGCCGCTGAGCTCGAATGTCACTACACCTTCTGTCGTCTCTGCCCGCGCTTCGACGCTCGTCTGACCTGATTCAAACACTTCATCGATGGCTGCTTCAACGGCTGCCCGGTCGTCCGCGACGAAGAACTCGGTCGGCGCTGTGCCTGACAGTTCGCTATCCGTCAGGTCGAACAGTTCGTTCAGCCGAGCGTTCCAGTACGCAAGTTTGCCGTCTGCGTCGTAGACGTAGAAGACGTCGTCGAGCGTCTCGACTGCGGCCGCCAGAACACGACACTGGTCTTCCATGCGAGACAAACGCACCCGAAGCACATAACTACTCAGTACAGATTTACACTATCGGAGCAGTGCCACCCGGTAGCGGAGTCGGCCCGTTACTGCCCGCCGGGTCCCAGCACAACGGTTAGTTCTCGCTCGTCGGCCGGTCGGCCCGGTGTTCGCTGATTATCTGGTCGACCATCTCCGCGTTCTGTTCCTTTCGGCGGTCGGCGGCGCGTTCCTCCCAGTCTTCGATTGCCGCCTCAATCTCGCTTTCGCGGGCGACGGCCAGTTCGTCTACTTCCTGCACGGTGACCATCTCCGCCGGCGCGACGGGAATCTCGTTGTCGAACAGCACCTGATCGGCGATGTCAGAGAGGTTCCCGTTCCGGAGCACGATTTTCGGGTCGATATCTGCCAGTTGCTGGGCCGTCGACCGGCCCGCGCCCGAGGCATCCCGAAACATGACGATGTCATCCTCAACGAGGCCAAAGCGCTCGTCGGCGTCAGCGATGGCGTCCTTGGTGAACTGCTCGACCACCTTGACCGGGGTCAGTCCTTCCTGCTTCTCCGACACGTCGGCGAAGTTCGAGTGGTCGAGCTTCCACAGCGCCTTCAGTCGGTCGAGCTTGTCGGCCAGCGTCTCCCGCTTTTCCTGTTCCTCCTCGACTTTCCGTTCGAGGGCTTCGTTGCGCCGCTGGAGCCGCGTCACCTCGCGGTCCTTCCTGACTTCCCGCCGGCCCTCGCTGCGGGCTTTCTCCAGCTGTTTGTCCTTCTCCGAGAGCTGGTCGTCCTTGCGCTGGATGGTCTCTTTGAGGTCGTCGACGTGTGACTCAAGGCGCTCGATGCGGGCGTTCAGCCGCTTGATCTCCTTTTCGTCGTCGGTGAGTTCCCGCGGTTCGTGCGCCGTGGCCTCCTCGTCGTCGCCGTCGTCGTCTTCGAGATCGCGCAGCACCGTCTCGACGCTCTCCTCGCCGGCGACGACGCGGTCGATGACCGGCCCCACGTCGTGCTGTGGCGGCACCTTGCCGGCGACGCGCTCGAACTGGTCGGCGTGGTGGTCGAAGGCATAGAGCGCGGCGGCCATCGCGTCCCGCTCGTGGTCGTTGTCGTAGGCCTCCTCGCGGGTCCGGTGTTTCTTCTCGTCGACCGGGAGGTCGGTGTCGGGTTCCCAGCCGGCGGCGCTGAACGAGCGCCGGAGCTTCTCGACGGTCTCGGGCATCGGCGTCACGTCGGCGGCGACGACGACCGGCCGGCCGCGCTCGATTATCCACTCCGTCGTCGCGGCGGTGTCGTCGGTCCGCGAGGAGTACACGTCCAGCACAGTGCCGTCGAGGGAGACGATGGCAACGGCCGTCGTCGTCCCGGGGTCGACGCCGACGATGACGTGGTCGCGGCGCTTCGCCAGGGGTTTGAACTCGATGCCGTCGCGCCGCTGGCGCTCGATTTCGACCCGGGTGTCGCCCGACCGCGCTCTCGACACGGGGATGTCCTGCGGTCGCGCCGACACCCGGAACACGGCGTTGGAGAAGCCGCCGTACTTCTCGGTCACGTCCCGCTCGTACTCCAGTCCGGCGGCGTCGAGTTCGGACTCGATTTCCCGGGCGCGCTTCTTGACCGCCCCGTGGATGCGCCGGGTGTAGCGGTCCTCGGACCAGCCGCCCTTGCCCGTCGAGCGGCCCCGCGAGACCTTCACCTCGGTCGTGTCGGTGAAGGCGGACACCTCCTGGCCGACGTTGGCGGCGGCCAGTCGGGCGGCGGCCTCGGCCTCCTCCATCGGGTCCTTGCCGTAGGGGACGCCGTGGCGTTTGGCGACCCGCGAGAGCGGTTCCGGCCGCTCGTCGCCTGTCACCTGCACCAGTTTCGTCTCGTCGGGGAGCGAGCCCAGAACGTGAATCAGGGCGTCCTTGTCCTCGGCGAGTTCGTACATGTTGTCCGTCGCGACGATGGCCGGCTCCTCGCTCTCGATACGCCGGCGGAGCTTCCGCCGCGAGACCACGTCTCGCTCGACTGATTCCCCGTCGAAGACCACCAGTGCGTACGACGGCGCGTCGCCGCGCACGTCGCCGCTCTGGATGTCGACACCGAAGACGACCGCGTCGAGCGCTGCCGTGCGGTTCACGGGCCATGGTAGGCGACGGTCGATTATAAATCCGTTCCGGGCTAGCAAGATGGGAGTGGTTTGGTTACGCTATGGCGACTTCGAACAGCCAGAAAGCCCCCGACCCAACATCTCTTACCGGGGCGCTCCCACAGCCCGCTATGAGTACACCTCATTGCGCCACGAGCGCCACTCCGGAGGGCGGTCAGGATGCCCGCTGAACGCGAGAAGATGCTCGCGGGCGAGCGCTACGACCCCAGCGACCCCGAACTCGTCGCCGCCCGCGAGCGTGCCAACGAACTCACCCGGGAGTACAACGGGACCGACCCGGCCGACGACGACGCGAGACGGGCCCTCCTCGCGGACCTGTTTGGCTCGGTCGGTGCGGACTGCCACGTCGAACCCCCGTTCCGGTGTGACTACGGCGAGCACATCCACGTCGGCGACGGCTTCTACGCGAACTTCGACTGCGTCGTGCTGGACGTCTGCCGGGTGAATATCGGCGACGACTGTCTGCTCGGACCGGGTGTCCACATCTACACTGCGACCCACCCGCTGGACCCGGAGGAACGGCGCAGCGGCGTCGAGTACGGGAAGCCGGTGACTATCGGCGATAACGTCTGGATTGGCGGGCAGGCGGTCATCAATCCGGGCGTCACCATCGGCGATGACGCCGTTATCGGGTCCGGCGCGGTCGTCACCGACGACGTTCCCGCAGGCGTCGTCGTTCAGGGAAACCCTGCGTCGGTCGTGCGGGAGATCGAGGACTGACGGTCCGGCGTCCCAGTCACGGCAAACAATCGCGCCCGTCGCGGGGTTCTTCGCTCCGGGGCACGTACTGACTGTATGAACACCACAACCGAAAACAGCGTTCGAACGGTCGAAACACGGAGCGAACTCGACGACGTGGTGGCGACGGCCGACCGCGTACTGGCGATGGTCCGGACAAGCGGCTGTACAATCTGCAAGTCGATGGAGCCGATACTCGACATTGCCGCGAAGGCCACCGACGCCACGGTAGTCGTGTTCAATCCCAAACGCGACCTCGATGCCGTCGACGCGTTCGACGTCCGGAGCGTCCCGACGCTCCTGCTGTTTGCCGACGGCGAGCTTATCGACCGCCGTGCCGAGGGGTTCGTCCCGGCCGAGGAGCTTATTGAGTTCGTCGAGAGCGGGTCAGAATCGAGCAACTGAACTGAGTGGAACTGTCACACTGAGACAACACTTATACCTCCGCTTGTCGAAGCGCTCCGTTGATGGCCCTCCAAATTGGCTCCGCCCTCGAAGAGGCGGGGTATCGGCTGTTCAGTCGTACCGGCGCGATACTGTTTGTGGCGTTTCTCGCCCTGATGAGTAGCTTTCAGGCACTGTTCAACACAATCCTGGCGACGACTTACGCCAGAATGGGATACGGCGAGATTGCTGCAGCCCTGCCACTCACCCTCGACATCCCGCTTTCTGTTGCGGGTGCCGGTATCGCTATCGGCTCCGTGGTCTCACTGTATCTCACCATCGTGTCCTTCCGGACGTTCGCTGCCGGAGCGCGCGACAGTTTCCCCACGGGAGCGTTCACTCGGAACGTACCGCTAGCGATGGTGAACGTGTTCGTCGGCGGAATCGTCTACAGCCTGCTGGTGTTCGTCGGGTCGGTCCTGTTCCTCATCCCTGGCATCTTCGCCTACGTCGCGTTCATCTTCATGATGCCGTACGTCATCGTCGACGACCGGAACTTCGTCGCGGCGCTCAAAGAGAGCTATCGGCTCACCACGGGCAACCGGCTAGCGCTGTTCGGACTGCTGTTGATTGTCGGTACCGCCGCGGCGATCGTTGGCGGTGTCATCGGATTCGTCGGCGCGCTGGCGCTTCCGGGGCCGACTTCGCAGCTTCCGACCGTCGTCATCCAACCACTGGCGTCGCTGTACGGTACCGCAGTTATCGCAGTCGCATTCGAGCAACTACGCGAGAGCGACGGGATGCCGCCGTCAGCCCCGAGCGAGGACGACACGACGACGACGGCGCTCTGACTGGAACGGCTGGCCGCTGTCGTCTCCACTCAGGATTCCAGCGTCGATTTGTCGGACCGTGACTGTCTTGTCCGTTCAGTTTCCTATCGGGAGCAATGCGACGGCATCGGGTCGGCACGAGTCTGTACGCCGGCGTGCTGTTTGTCGTCCTCGGAATGCTCGCGTGGGCGAGCGGGCAACCGTTTATTTTCCCGAGTCTCGGCCCTTCTGCGTTCATCCTCGCGTTTCAGCGGGACGGCGACCGGACAGGGCTGGTCAGCGTCGTCGCGAGCCATCTCATCGGTAGCGTTGCGGGGCTGGCCGCGTACAGCCTGCTCGCCGGCGGTGTCTCACTCGTCGCGGACCCGACCGCGTTCTCCGCGGCCGGGCTCCGCCTCGTCGCGAGTGCGACGCTCTCGATTGTCGTGACGAGCTGGGGGATGATTGCGACCGACACCGTCCACGCGCCGGCCTGTGCGACCACACTCATCGTCTCCTTGGGACTGCTCTCGACGCCGCTGCAGGTCGCAGTCATCGTCGCCGGTGTCGCCGTCCTCGTCGCGTTCCACGCGCTCGTGCTGTCAGCGTATCACCGAGCGACCGATGCGTCCCGGACAGGCCCGGTCGACGGCTGATGCGGTCGCCGTGGTCACTCCTCAGACAACTGGACGGTCAGCACCGGCACCGGCGACTCCCGGACGACCGTCTCCGCGACGCTCCCGATGAGGTAGTGGTCCAGCCCGGTCCGACCGTGGGTCCCCATCACGACGAGGTCCGCCGGAATCTCCGTGACCGCGTCGACGATTTCGCTTTTCGGGACGCCCTCGCGCTGTGTGGTTTCGACCGACACGCCGTCAGGTAGCTCGGTGACGGTCGCCTCGATGGCCTCCGCGGCGCGCTCGCGCTCCGCGTCGAGCCACGCGTCGGCCGAGAGGCCGCTCGACGGGCTCTCGAACCGGTTGCGGGTGTCGACGACCGAGAGCACGTGGACCGTCGCGTCGAACCGGTCCGCAATCGTTCCGGCGTGGCGCGCCGCCGCACCGATGCCGTCGCTGCCGTCGGTCGGGAGCAGCACTGTGTCGTACATCGTCTCAGACGCCCCCTGTCGCCATCAGGAACAGCGCGGCGGCGATGACCGCGAACAGGCCGCCGACGAACTTCTTGATGGTCCCGGTGTCCAGCGCGGTCGAGACGTACGGTGCGATCTGGCCGCCGGTGACCGTCGCGGGCACGGTCCAGACGACCATGTTCCACGGCGTCGACGCGAGGTCGATGGAGTGAGCGCCCGGGACCAGCCCCCCGCCGAAGACGTGGACCAGCGAGGCCAGAACCGCTGTCAGTGCCACAACGATGTGGTTCGTGCCGATGGCGACCCGGACTGGGACATCCGTTCGGAGCATCGAGATGATGCCCAGTTCGCCGACCCCGAAGCCGGCCAGCCCCTGGAAGACGCCACCGATGCTGTAGTTCGCGAAGCGTTCGAGGTAGCCGCCGCGCGTGTAGCCATAGTCGTTGCCGTCGCGGTCGACGCGCGTAACCGCCCCGTCGTCAGCCGTCTCGACGCCGGCCGGCCCAAGCTTGTTGGCGTCGTCGGGCAGGGTCTTGTCGCCGCCGTCGGCCGACACGTCGGGCTCGCTGTCGCCCGCCTCGCCCGGCTCTTCGTGGCCGAGGTCGGCCTTGAAAAGCAGGTACGAGGCCGCCAGCAGGGCGATACCGAGCAACGCGTGAAACAGCGGTTCGGGGATGACAAACGAGAGCAGCGCCCCGGCGACGACGAAGGGCACGCTCCCGAGGACGAGGCTCAGCGCGAGTCGTCGGTCGACGAGCCCGTACTGGATGAACGCCAGCGCCGAGCTGGAGAGGCCGAACGACTCGCTGATGAGGCCGACCTTCACCAGCGTCTCCGGCGTGAGCGTCTCCCCGGCGAGCAGTGGGAAAATGAAGATGAGGAACGGGACGAACAGCGCCGACCCGCTGATGCCGACCGTGTTAACGATGGTGGCACCGGTGACGAAGGCGATACAGAGCCACCAGTACTCGAACCAGTAGCCGCTTCCCGCGTCCGCGGGCGTCGGCGCGGCGGTGTACACGCCGACGACGAACAACAGCGGTGCCAGGAAGACGAAGACGTGCTGGTACTTGAGAAACCCCTTCTGGAGTCGACTAGACGGTGACGACGTTGTCATTGACGCGTGAAGCCAGCATTGTGAACTATCGCTTAAATCCCTTGTTGTCTGTACTTGTTTCAAAAATCGTTGTAAAAACCGTCGAAGACGGCAAAAACGCACGACCCCGTCGGCTCCCTAATATCCCTAATATTTATTTCACAGGCCGTGGTAACATCTAGCGTCATGAGTTTTCCACAGGGACCGATGGAGTCGGGCGGCCGGTCGAGTTACGACGAAGACGCCAGCGACGCCGTAGACGGCGGACTCTTCGGAGCCCTGCACCGCTTCTCGAAGCGGTGGTCCCGCCGCTACGTCGAGATGCGCGTCGACGCGCTCGGCAGTCGCCGGGACTGAGCGGTCCGGCGCGTTCCGGAAAAGGACTATACCGTCTCCGCCGCAGGGACGGATATGGATATCGACAGAATCGCCATCCACGAGTCGGTCGCAAAGGCCTGCCCGCTGGAGGCGATGGTCGCCGCGCTCCGGGGCGACGTTCCCGTCGAGGCTGTCGGCGACGACGCGTCATTCGACGCCGGTGATTGTGTCGTCACGTTCTCCCCCCGAGACGCGTTTCTGGACGCCGCCTGGGTCCACGGCATCCGCGCGGGCTACGACGAGTTCGACGTGGCCGCCTACGAGGCCGCCGGGACGGCGCTGACGAACAGCACCGGCATCCACGGCGACACCGTCCCGGAGACCGTCGTCGGCTATCTGACGGCGTTTGCCCGCCGGCTCCACGTCTATCGGGACCGGCAGGGCGACAGCGACTGGACACAGGAACCGTACGACACGGCGTTCACGCTGACCGGCGAGCGGGTGTGCGTGGTCGGCCTGGGCACTATCGGCCAGGGTGTCGCCGACCGGGCCGATGCACTGGGAATGGATGTGGTCGGCGTTCGCCGCTCCGGTGATCCCACAGAGTGCGTCAGGCGCGTGTTCACGCCCGACGAACTGAACACTGCCGTCGCCGACGCTCGCTTCGTCGTGCTGTGTTGTCCGCTCACCGAGGAGACCGAGGGGATGGTCGACGCCGCCCTCCTCGGAACGATGCGTGACGACGGGTACCTCGTCAACGTCGCTCGGGGACCGGTTGTCGTCGAGGACGCGCTACTGAATGCCCTCGATACTGAGACGATTGCGGGGGCGGCCCTCGACGCTCACTGGGCCGAACCACTCCCGGAGGAGCATCCGCTCTGGGACCACGAATCGGCTATCGTGACGCCACACGTCGCCGCGTTCACGAACCGGTATCACGAGGACATCGCGGCCCTCGTCCGGGAGAACCTCGACCGGACCGCCCGCGGCGAGTCGCTCCGGAACCGCGTCGCGTGAGGGGCAGACGACGGGGCGCTCAGGTCCCGTCGACGAGCCGTTCGAGTTGCTCGGGCGGGACTGCACCGCGGGCGGCGTGGCCATCGTAGGCGAACGTCGGGACGCCGGTGATGCCCTGGCGCTGCGCCGCGGTGAATTTCTCCCGGACCGACGACCGGAGCGCGTCGTCCGCGAGCGCCGACCGGATTTCGTCGCCGTCGACGCCCGCGTCTTCGGCCAGGTCGACCAGCAGGTCTTCGTCGCCGATATCCTGTCCGTCTTGCCACAGCGCCTCGAAGATGGCCACGTCGAAGGTCAGCCACGTCTCGTAGTCGTAGTGCTCTTTGACGTAGTAGGAGGCGATCTGGGCGGGCAGTGAGTCGATGTCGGTGGCGATGTCCAGATCCATCTCGACGTCGTATTTCGCCTGCAGCCGGCGGACGCTCTCTTTGGCCTGCTCGTAGTAGTCCTCGTCTTTGCCGTCGTCGACGGAGTGGTCGATAGAGCCGTCGGGGTTGCGCTTCCCGCTCCGGAGGTCGAAGGGGTGCCAGTCGATCTCCAATTCCTCCTCGCGTGTCGACTGGTACTGCCTGAGCGATTCGCGTCCGAGATAACAGAACGGGCAGACGTAGTCCGAGAAGACCGTGATCCGCTCGTTCGACTGTGTCTCACTCATACGTCCGGGTATGCGTTGCTCGCGGTTAAACGCGGCCACCGTCTGTGTCGGGCCAGCGCACGACCGACTGACGGGCTACGCGCCGTCTTTGACGGCTTCGTGGACAGTCTCCACGCGGGAGACGAGGTCGTCGGCATCCGCTGCGAGCAGCGTCACGCGTCCGCCGACACCGACGCCCTCGCGGCCGATGACTGCGGCCGGTGTCCCGTCGCTGGTCTCGACAGCCCGGCCAGTGCCCCACGCGATAGCGTCGGCGGAAGCCCCGTCCGGTCGCTCCTCGGGATCGTACGAGGCAATCGCGCCGCCTAGCGACGCCAGCGCGTCCTCGACGGCGTCGGTCAGCCGACAGTCGATGGCGAACCGGAGCGACGGGTCGTGTTCACGGGCGGCCAGCAGGGCGCGAGCCACCGTTGTGGACGCGCCAAAGCGGACGCCGCGGTTCGGCCGGACACCGTCCATCGTGCGGGTGATGCGGCCCTCGACGGCGGCGACCGCGTCGGGTGTCTCTGCGTAGGGGGTCGTGCCGGCGACGGTCATCCCTCGCTCGGGAACCAGCGCCGACACGTCCGCATCGACGAGCGCCGACACAACCCGCTCGACGGCCTCGCTCGTCGGATGGCGTGCGGCGTCGTCGCGCGTCCGGACGAGGTGATGGACCGCCCCCGGCCCCTCGCCCACGTCGACGTTGTACCGGACCGCACTCGCGAGCAGGTCGATGCCGCTCCCGACCGCCGCCGACAGGTCGTCGCCGTGGGCCAACTGTGTCGCGATGGCCGAGGAGAGCGTACAGCCAGAGCCGTGAGTGGCCTCGGTGTCGATGCGGTCGTGGCGGAACGTCGTCACCTCGTCTTCGGTCACGAGGGTGTCGACGACGGTGTCACCCGGGACGTGGCCGCCCTTCACGAGCGCGCTGTCGGCCCCCATCTCGACGAGGTCGCGGCCCGCCTGTTCCGCGGCCGCGGGGTCGTCGACATCGCGCCCGGTCAGGACGGCGGCCTCGTCGGCGTTCGGTGTGACGACCGTCGCTTCGGCGATGAGAGATTCGTAGGCGTCTTCGGCCTCGGCGGCCAGCAGCCGATCGCCCGAGGCTGCCACCATCACTGGGTCGACGACGAGGTTCGGCAGGACGGCGGCGTGGTCCGCGACCAGCTCGATGACCTCGCTCGTTGCGAGCATCCCCGTCTTGACCGCGGCCACGTCGAAGTCCTCGATGACCGCCTCGATCTGAGCCTCGATCTCCGCAATCGGGAGCAGATGCTGGCCCTGTACGCCCGTGGTGTTCTGTGCCGTCACACTCGTGATCGCGCTGGTCCCGAAGCCGCCACAGGCCTCGATAGTCTTGAGGTCGGCCTGGATGCCGGCCCCACCACCGGAGTCGCTGCCGGCGACGGTCAACACAACTGGCGGTGTCACTGGGCCGTCCGCTCGTGTCATATCGGATGCCTTTGCCGGCGGCCACATATCGGTGCTGGTCTCTCAGCTGGACTGTATTAGCGGGCAAATCCTAATATGCTAATAATACTTCATACCACATTCGAGAAACATTTATGTAGCGCTGTGTCGGATGTTCCCTTGTACCACAATGGAACCAGCGTCGCGCGATACTACCGACTCCGACGAGCAGTACGGCAGCTTCACCACTGGCGGCGGCGACGTCGTCGTCTACGACACCGAGAACCCGACCGCGTGGCTTCAATCGAGCTATGCGGTACAGGTTGGCTGCGCGTCGGAACGAAAGTCGGCCTGACTTTTCTTATCCGACCGAGATCATCGCGATACCGACGATAGCCAGCCCCGCAGCGGCCAGCCGTGCTCTGAACTGCGCCTCGTCGAGTACAATCGCTCCCAGAATGACGGCGACGATAGCCTGCCCGTTGACGATTGGCGACACGATACTCGCCGGGAGCAACTGGAAGGACAGCAATACGATGTGATTCGCGTAGGCGACGAACATCGCCGCGACGACGAACTTCGGGAGGTCTCCTTGCCACCCTGGCGGGACCTGGTATCGGAACGCGAGCGGCGTCATCAACGCCGCAATACCGACGGCCATCACCGGGATGTACGTCGTCGGTTCGATGGCCAGTTCCTGCATCAGCACCCGCTTGCTTACATCGACGAGCGCGAACGCCGCAGCCGACAGCAGCGCCAGTTGTGCGGGCCGGGACTTCCGGGCCCGCTTGAGTGGGGCCAGTAACGCTGTCCCCTGCCAGTTCGCGACGTAGACGGCGGCAGTCGCGACGACGACGCCGCCGACCTGCAGCGCCGAGAGGTGCTGGCCAAGCAGGCCGACTTCCAGCGGCAACACGAACACGGGAACGATTTTGCTGATCGGCGACACGTAGGAGACTTCGCCGACGCGGATCGCTCGAAAGAGGGTGAGCAACCCCACTGCCGTCACCGCTGTCACAGCGAGTATCGACGAGAGAGCGTTGATACGGTTTCCCGCCGGCAGGAACGGCTCGTTGCTGGCGAAGACAATCGGGAGGTAGACGATGGGGACCAAGCTGTATGTAAGCAACAGAAACACCGGCGACGGGTAGTCGGTGAACCACCGCTTCATCACGAACAGGTACACCCCAAACACCAGCGCCGACAGGACGGCATACGCGATTCCGACGTTCACGGTTGACAACGACTGGCCGACCGCAATAACTGTTCCCTTCGGGCTCGTGTCAGGAACGACGCTGGCGGGCAATCAGAGCCGCAAGCAACACTGCGAGACCGGCGATAATCGCGGTAAAGCCGTCGCCCTCTCCGGCTGTCGTCTGTCTGTCTGTGGGCACCTCCGTCGAGTTCGGAGTCGACGGTGGTGCCGCCGTCTCCGTCGAGACGACCACGTCAACCGTCGTCGTAGTCCGTCCGTCACCCGCCGACAGCGACACCGTTCCGGGTTCGTCGAGGGTGACTGCCCGGGTGACTGTTGTCGTTACGTGTGGCGAGAGATACAGCCGCTGTTCGGCGAACACGACATCGTTGCGGCGGAACTCGACCGTTGCTGTCCCCGGAATATCGTTGTCGTTGGCGACAGTCGCAGTCACGTCCGCACTGTCCCCCTGCCTGACTTCTTGCGGACTCGCGGTGACGTTAGTGACACTGGCGGCTGCCGGTTCCGACACAATGACTGTGACGGTGTCACCGTCGACGCTGACCACGTATCGGCCGGGGGCAGCAAACGTGTGTGTCACTGCAACCTCGGTCCGTACTCCCGGTTCGATCCGGCCCTGTTTCGCGTCGACGACAGTCTCGTTGACCGCGAGCGACACGTTGTAGGTCCCTGCCTCGCCGCCGGCGTTCTCGACGACCGCATCGACCGCGAGCGTCTCGTTGGTCGCCAGCCGGATCGGTTCGCTACCGCCGACCGGTGCGTCCGACCGGTAGAGACTATCTGCGCGGTAGGCGTCCGCCCGGTCGACCGGCGGGAGGCTGTAGCCAATACGGGCGGGAATCGAACCGAACAACTGCCGGTGTGTCGTCTCGTTCCACATCGTCACGGCCGCTGCCGTCTCGGTCTCCGTCGCGGTCGCGTCCCGGACGCTTGGCCCACCAGCAGCCTCGATCTCGGCGAGGAACTGTGACTGTGTGACGGGGTCACGGTAGCCGTTCAGCGACTGAAACACGCGCTGGAGTGTCTGGTTACGGCCAGTCGCCGAACGGATGTGGACATCAGTCTGTCCGGCGACGAGCGCCCCTTTCCAGTAGTTCGCGTCGTTCGTCCAGCTTGTCCTCTCGGTCAATATCACATCACTGTAGACCGGCCGCCCGCCCGCCGCGAGCTGTGCCTGAAACTCGTCGAACCCGATCCGGTTCTGTTCCAGCGTCAGGACAGCGGCGTAGTACGTCGCCCAGCCTTCGACCGTCCACCGCGTCTTCTCTGTCGTCTCGTAGGCCTGCCGGCTGTGGACGTACTCGTGGAGCCAGACGTTGTTAGCGACATCCAGCGACTGCCGGGACTGGACCCACATATCTGCGTCACCGATCTGATACCCCTCGACACCCCAGCTGACGGCCCCGGATGGCGCAGCGACGACGAACACCTGCTCGTCACGGTCGCCGACCCGGAGCGCGTTCGACGCGTTCGCCATCGAGTCCAGCACCGAAATCGGTGAGGCTGTCATCGTCGCACGCTCTGGCACAGCCAGCGTGAACGTCTGGTTGTGCGCCGTCTCCTCGAAGGTCGCGACGTCGCCGAGGTACACGATCTCCTCGCCTGCCGCTCCGGGTCCCGCCGTCCGGAGTGTGCGGTTGTACCTGACGGGATCACGGCCGGTGTAGCGCCAGCGCGTCGGTGTCAACGACCGCGTGAGCAGCGCCCACTCGCCTGTATCGACGCTGAGATACCGTCCCTCGGCCCCCTCTGGCCCGCTCTTTTCGATGGTCCGATTCGGGTTGACGCGGTAGCTGATCGTCGCTGTGTCCGTCGTTTCTTCCCACTCGTAGACGGACTCGTTGACACGCTCGAATCCGTCCGTTTCGGTCACTGTCGCCGCCGCCGGGACGTGCGTTTCGAGGTCGACAACTCGGTCTGGCACCTCGTAGGTCAGGGTCACCGCGACTTCGCCCGGCTGTTCTGGCACGCGCGCGTATGTCTGTGTCTGCTGAATCACGTCACCATCACTGGTCTGTGTTGTACCCGAAGTGGCTGTCCCCGTCTCCATGCCGGCCGCTGTCGTAGCTATGTCTCCGCCTTGTTCTCGTGGCTGTCGTCGATGTGTATCGGCGCTTCTCGTTCGGAGTACTGAGCCATTCGCCTTGGCAGTGCCTGTCGACGAGTGTACTGGATCGACCGTCGCCTCGCTCCGGTTTGGCGCTGTATCACCGCTGTACGTGCAGTTCTCGCCGACCCCAGCCGCCAGTCCGTCGCCGTCGTCGGTCACCGCTCCGTGGTCAAGAGTCGCCGCCACCGGGAGCGACGCGATTCCCCCACCGAGGAGAAGGACCACGAGTCCGACGGCCACCACCCGCCGGAGTACAACGAACATTGCAAACAGTTACCGTCCCATGGTTGAAATAGTTGACCGCCGACCGTGGGTGTTGGTATCACGCATCTATCGCCGCCACCACTGGTTGTACTCAGAAGTTCTCACGACGGCACCAAAACGGCTGGATGGAGTTCACTCGCGGGCAATCACAGCTGAAAAGCCGGCGAACAGGTCACAGCAGTAGCTTGCCACGGCGCTCTCACGAGAACCGTTGGCAGTCAGGAGTTCAGGCGACGTTGAAACCTTTGTCGCGGAGGAAATCCTCGACGCGGCCCGTGTGATTGCCCTGGAGCTCTATCTGTCCGTCCTCGACAGTGCCACCGCAGGCGAACTTCGATTTGAGGTCTGAGGACAGCGAGTCCATGTCGACGTCTTTCGGGTCGAATCCCTCGATGATCGTTACCTCCTTCCCGTAACGGCGCTCGTCGATGCGGATGTTAATCTCCTGGGACTCCTTAGCGACGTCTTCACAGACGCAGAGCTCCTCAGGCAGCCCGCACGTCGAGCAGACTTCCGACATTACAATCGCGCCTACGAACACGACCTATTAAACACTGTCGGGGACTACCGGTCGGAAACGATTCCATCGGCGATTTCGACGGCCTCGTCGGCAATCGCTTCGTCGACCTCGCCGCTGTACCGGAGCCGCTCCCGTAGCGCCGCCAGCCGCTGAATCCGATCGTCGGCCTCTATCGCGTCGAGATACGCCCGTACTGTCTCGCCGCTCCTGCGGCTCCGGTGATCCGTTGCGAGGACGTACATGACCCGCTGGAACGCCCGCTCAACGTCGGTCTCGGGGTCCACGCGGCGCTGGTAGCGCAGCCATACCGCCCGGTACGCTCGCTCGCTGAGGCCGGACCGGCGCGCGCCCGCCGCGATGCCGAGCAACGCGACGACGCCCAGCGTCATCTCCTCGCGCGACGGGAGCGCCGGCAAACGCAACTCCGTCCCTTCGTCCGTGTCCGATGCCTCTGTTGTGCTAGTGGGTGTGTCAGTTTCGGTGGCCGTCGGCGTCTCAGTCGGCTCAGTTTCGGTACTGGTGGTCTCTGTCAGCGGGGCGGGCGTCGACGTGTCGGATGGCGTGTACTGCTCTACCGGGTTCCCGTCGCCGACGGTGGGCGACGACCCGTCCGCATTCGCGTCCTCGATACGTTGCTGTCTGACTTCTTCGCGCGGCCCGGACGGCGTCGGGTCGAACTGTACCCAGCCCTGGCCGGGGAAGTACACCTCGACCCACGCGTGGGAGTTCAGCCCGCGCACGACCCACTGGTTCTCGTCGATTCGCTGGCCGGAGGTGTACCCGACGGTCATGCGCGCCGGGATGCCCTGGGTCCGAAGCATCGTCACCATCGTCGTCGCGAAGTAGACGCAGTACCCCTCATCCATCTCGAAGAGGAAGGCGTCGGCGACGTTGAAACCGGGTCGGTCGACGTCAAGTGAGTAGCCCTTGCTGTCCTGCAGCCAGCGCTCGATTACCAGCGCTGTCTCGTAGGGGTTCTCAGCGTTCGCGGTGAGAATAGCTGTCCGCTCCTCAACCCGATCCGGCGTGCTGTCGGGGAGCTGGGTGTACAGCTCGGTGGTTGCGTCGTCGTAGTCGGTCCCGGCCTCACGCAGCCCGTCCGGGGTCGCCACGAGCAGTTCGCTCCTGACCTCATAGCTGTCGCCCGTCGACAGCGTGCCGTCGGGCTGGAATCCGCCTTCACTGGCGACCGAGACCGACGGCTCCCCCGAGTAGCGAACGGGCTTCCAGGCGGCCGGGACAGTTCCGATGGTCGACTCTGCCCGGAACTCCTGTCGAAGCGTCCGAGTTTCACCCGGTGGGCTGTCGAGGCGCTGGTCGCCGTACGGACGGGGGGTTCCAGTCCGGACCCACCCATTGCCGGTGTAGCGGTCGTAGGAGGCGACCCGCCAGTATCGCGGTTCTTCGCTTTCGACCGTGTACCGTATCTCCGGTGTCAACGAGATACTCCCCTGTACCGAGAGGGACTCCCCGGCGTCGAAGAGGCTCCCCTCGACGGTCTGGCCGTCCGACCCGTCGTCGTACGACAGCAAGCTGTCGCGGGTGATTGGCACCTGTGACAGCGCCGCCGGGACGACGATTATCGCCGCCAGTTGTTCGAGGACAGCGCGCCGCCCGGCGTCGATACCCTCGCTGTCGTCGTCCGCGGGCTCCGTCGCGTCACTGCCAGTCATTGCGTCGGGTCGCTTCGTCAGGTCTGCTGGCTCGTCCGTCGACAGCGCATCGAGCGTCCCGAAGCCGATTGTCGCCGCGATGCCGACGACGCCCAGCAGGGTCGTCACCACACCGGCGTCGGTCGTCAGGGCGAAGAACGCGAGCGCTGTGCCGGCCGCCACCGTCGCTGTCACGTACCAGCGCCGCAGCGCGAAGTACCAGGTCAGAAACACCGGTGCCGGCGCAAACGACAGCACCCATAGCCTGACCTTGGCAATCTGGAGCAGCGACCGCCCGGTCAGCAGGGCGGCGGTATCCCCCAGTAGTTCCGTCACCGCCGGATTCGTCGAGAGGTTCAGGATGTACGCGACGAGCCCGCCGGCGAACAGCACCGCGCCGACACCGACCGCGAGGGGCGGTCTGAGCACGCGGGCAAGCAGCGTAGCACCCACGAACGAGAGCGCGGCAAGCGCCAGAAACAGGGTCGGGTCGCCGACCACGTCGCTGAGGTAGTACATCGTCCGCAGTGGCGCGCCGATGGCCAGCGCCGCCCCAAGCAACGCCAGTATCCGGGACCCGCTCCACGGGATCCGGTCGCGGACCTGCTCTGTGCCGGCGGCGCTCATCCGTTCACCTCGCCCGCGATGGGGTTGTCCCGACTGGCGGTCACGTCAGCGAAAGACTGGCGGCGGCCGTCGACCGACACCGTGACGCCGTCGCCGTTGGCCGTGACGACCACGTCAGCGTCGTCCACGCGGTCGGTCCGGCCCGCGTCGGCCCGGGCCAGCAGTTCGAGCAGTCGTGTCCGGTGGGTGTCGCCGTAGCCCTGCTCAACCGCGCCGTTCGGAACGGCGAGTTCGACTGCCAGACCACTCTCCAGCGCGGCCATCGCGATGGTCGCCGCCGCAGCGGCCATCGCGTCGGCGTGCCCTTGCTGGGCTTCCGCGGCAACGAGCAGGGTCCGGTCGCTTCGGCTGTCGGTGAACTCCTTGACTAACAGGTCCTCGCGCTTGGCGCTGGATTTCCAGTGTACGTCCCGTAGCGAGTCGCCGCTGACGTACTCGCGCAATCGGTCGAACGACTGGCGGTCCTCGTTCTCCGGCGTGAATGTCTGCGCGAACGCGTCCGTCCCGCCCAGCCGGTAGACGGGCGGATACACGAGCACGTCGGTCCTGTTTCCGACAGTGTAGCTCTCCCTGACGAGTCCAAGCGCGTCCGTCACTGTCACGTCGACTGGACCAGCCTGTTGCTCGCCCCGGGCCGTGTAGGTGACGCGGTAGGTCACCGTCGCCGGCAGGGACTTCCTGACTGTCGTCTCTCCATAGAGGCCCTCAGAAAGCCGGTCGGTGACCGTCGCAATTCCGCTGCCGTCGACGCGGAACTCCACGGGCTTCGTCTCGCCGGGAAACCCGCGGCGGAGGCGGCCCCGCTCGACGGTCGGCGCGCCGCCCCAGCGAACCTGCACGGCAGCAGCGAACACACCCACCAACAGCGGGCCGGCAACGGCAGTAAGCCCGGGCTGACCGAATCTGGCGCTGACAACAAGGGCGGCAACGGCGACGGCGAGGACGGCGAAACCGCGGCGTGTCGGTCTCATTCGACGTAGACGGTATCGAGCGCCTCCGCGACGAGTTCCCGGGCGTCCTGCTCGCTGCGCTCGGTGCGGATGCGGTGTGGCAGGACGACCGGCGCTTCAGTCTGGATGTCGTCGGGGATGACGTAACTGCGGCCGTCGAGTACGGCGCGGGCCTGTGCCGCCCGGAGCAGCGAGATGCTGCCTCGCGGACTGACGCCGAGTTGCGCGTTTTCCCGCGTGTACCGCGCGAGTCGGGTCGCGTACGACCGAATCGGCTCTTCGACGGTCACGTCGGCTACTGTCTCCCGGGCGGCGGACAGCGAATCGAGGGTAGCCACCGACGTGAGTTCCTCGATGGGATGATGGCCGACCACGTCACCCAGCATCTCCGTCTCCGCCGCCTCGTTCGGATAGCCGAGATGAAGCTTCATCATGAACCGGTCGAGTTCGGCCATCGGCAGGTCGTAAGCCCGGTTCTGCTCGACCGTGTTCTGCGTAGCGATGACCGTGAACGGCTGTGGCACGGGATGTGTGGTCCCGTCGACTGAGACCTGCTGTTCCTCCATCGCTTCCAGCAGCGCCGACTGCGTTTTCGGCGGCGCGCGGTTGATCTCGTCGCCGAGGACGACGTTGGCGAAGATCGGCCCCGGCCGGAACTCGAACTCCTGTGTCTTCTGGTTGTAGATGTTGACACCGGTCACGTCGGTCGGGAGGAGGTCCGGCGTAAACTGGACGCGCTTGAACTCGCCGTCGAAGGAAGCTGCGACGGAGCGGGCCAGCATCGTCTTGCCGACGCCGGGAACATCTTCAAGCAGGACGTGGCCGCGGCCGAGCAGCGCGATGACGATGTGTTCGATGGCGTCGTGTTGCCCGACAATGACCTGCTCGACGTTTTCGATCACCTGATTGGCGACGCGTGTGGCGTCGCGGAGGGGACTGTCCGACTGTTGACTGTGTGATGTGTCAGTATCTGTCATAGTCGCGATCTCGTGGGACGACGCCGTGGCACGGGGACTGGTGGGATAGTCTGTCCTGTCGACCAGTAAGTGTCTTGTGTGGGTACCACATCCTCCGGGCCGTTCAGTTGTAGCCACGTCTATGGTGTGCGCGTATGTAACTCTGTGGATGGGTGAGAAAGACACACATCCGATTCACGGCCGGTAGCGCCGCTCACCAGGACTTACACGCCCCACAGACGAGGATACTGTCCTGTCTCCACCGCCGCTCGACGACCTCGCCACACTCGGCACAGGGCGCTCCCTCGGGCGACCACGCGTACGTCGTCACGGCAGGTTCGACCCCGTCGGTCGAGACTTCGGCGTCGGAGACTTCGCTTTCCGTCTCTGTCGTCTCGTCTCCCGCAGACACGCCGTTCACTCCCTCGTCCTCGCTCTCGTCGCCGGCGTCGAGAAAGTCCTCCAGCGAGGTTTCTTCAGCCATACGCCTTGGTTTTGCCTGCGGCCACAAAATACCCTGTCGGTCGTTCCGGCCGGAGTCCGTGTTTTGACCGGCTGTCCGGGCCGTTATTCCGTGGCGACGCCGACGGTCAGCAACGTCCCCAGTTCGCGGTAGCGCTCGACCATCGCCTCACGGGTCTCGAACTCGTCGGTGGGGAACGCATCCGCCGGCGGGATCTCCACTTCACGGTCGGGGATGGTGTCCTGTGCTGCCACTGCCAGCCCCGCCTCGTGGAAGGCCTCGCGGTACTCCGGGGCGCTCCAGCGGGTCATCTCGATATCGATGAACTCCTGCCACTCGTGGGAGTGGACGTTCTCCTCGTAGTAATTCACCGCGATGTGGGCGGTCCCGCCCGGTCGCAGCACTCGTGCGATTTCTTCGAGCGTGTGCGGCGGGTCGCTGGCGTAGTAAAACGCCTCCATCGAGAACACATGGTCGATGCTGTCAGTCGCAAACGGGAGGGCGTCGAAGTCCCCGCGCAGGAACCCGATGCCGTCGTCGTCCGTGTACTCGCGGGCGTTCCGGAGCATCTCCGGCGACCCGTCGAGACCATAGCAGGGTCCGGCATCGTTGGTGTCGCGGAGCGCACGGAGCGCATAGCCCGACCCCGTTCCGAGGTCGAGGACCGTGTCGCCCCGCTCGACCGGCATCCGGGCGAGGACGTGCTTGGCGGTGTGCCAGTGCCGGTCCTCCATGCCTCTGTCTTTGCCTTCGGCCGCCCACGCGTCGAATTCCTCGCGAACGCTCATACGTCCCTCCAGCAGTTGTGGCCTCAAAATGCCCGCTATTTTGGCCTGCCAGAAACACCTGTCCACCGATAGCCGCACTCGGCTGGTGATGGACATCTCAGCCCACCGCTGTACACAGAATATCAGATGGTGAATAAGTCGGTCGGCGTACTGCGACACAGCATGCGCTCGTACAAGGCCAAATCGGTAACCTCGATACAGCTCCCGCCCCGTGAGCGACGTGAGACCGCGCTCACCGAGGCCGGACACAACGTCTTCAACCTCGCTGCGGATGATGTCTTTATCGACCTGTTGACTGATTCGGGGACAGGAGCGATGAGTGACGAGCAGTGGGCGGACGTAGTCCGAGGAGACGAGGCCTACGCCGGCTCACGCTCGTTCGAACGCTTCCGTGAGACGGTCGCCGACGTGATGGGATTCGACCGCGTGGTCCCAACACATCAGGGCCGCGGTGCGGAGAACGTCCTGTTCGGGGCGCTACTGGACGAGGGTGCTGTCGTTCTCAACAACACGCACTTTGACACCACCCGCGCACACGTAACGAATCAGGGTGCAACCGCGGTTGACTGCCCGGCGGAGACGGACCTGACCGCTGACAGCGTCGGGACGTTTGCCGGAAACTTCTCCACAGACCGTGGGTGGGATGCCGTCGAAGAGTACGGGGAAGACGCTGTTTCGGCTGTCGTCCTGACGATCACGAACAACTCCGCCGCCGGCCAGCCGGTGTCGATGGAAAACATCCGCGAGACGGCCGCTTTCGCCACGGAAATCGACGCGACGTTCGTCATCGACGCCTGTCGGTTCGCCGAAAACGCACAGTTCATCAAACAACGCGACCCCGAATACACCGACACGCCCCTCCGTGAGATCGCTCGCGAGCAGTTGCGTCCCGCGGACGCAATCACGATGAGCGGGAAAAAAGACGCACTCACAAACATCGGCGGGTTCACCGCCGTTCGCGACGCTGCCCTGTTCGAACAGTGCAAACAGCGCGCGATCCTCTATGAAGGGTTCCCGACCTACGGTGGCCTCGCGGGCCGCGACCTCGAAGCGATGGCCACCGGTCTCCGGGAAGCGGTCGAACCCCCGTACGTCGCCGAGCGACTCGAACAGGTCGCGACCCTCGGCGACCTCCTGCGTGAGCGCGATATCCCGATTGTCACGCCGACCGGCGGTCACGCCGTCTACATTGATGCGGCCGCCCTGTTCCCGAACATTCCCGCCGACCAGTTCCCCGGGCAGCGCCTCGTCTGTGAACTTTACCGCGAAGGCGGCGTCCGGACAGTCGAACTCGGCTCGTTCGCCTTCCCCGGGACCGACCGTCCGGAACTCGTCCGTCTCGCCCTGCCTCGCCGGACATACTGGCGCGAACACCTCGAACACATCGCCGAGACCGCTGCGCGCGTCCGCGACCGCCGCGACGAGTACACCGGCCTGAAGATCGTCTGGGAGCCACCGATGGAAGAACTCAGACACTTCTCAGCTGAACTCGAACCCGTCGCGTAAGATCACTCGATTGTGACTCCGGACGAGAGCGGCTCGCGAGCGCCCACGTGGTGGCCGGGAACGCAAACGCAAAGTAGGGCCACGCTAACGTTCAGGTAATGCAAGGACTGCTGTCGGAACTGCTCCAGAGCGTCATCGACATGCCCGGCTGGTTCATCGACGTGGCACTGAACGACCCGCTGGCGGCACTTATGCTCGCCGTCGGTGCCGTCATCACGACCGTCTCGGTCGCCTTCTTCGGGTACCTGTCGCTGGGGGCCGTGCTCTCGCTGTTCAGCGGCTCCGGCGGTCGAGGACCGCCCCAAGCAAATCGATAGCCGTCTCGACATCCGGCCCGAGCGGCGACGCAAACACCACGCTGTCCGCGTGTTCTTCTAACGCCGCCGTGCGCTCGGCCACCGTCTCCGGCGTCCCGGCGATACAGAACGCGTCCAGCATCGCCTCTGTAACGCCGTCGAACGCGGCCGTGAAATCGCCGGCGGCAATCGCCTGTCCGATATCTTCGGCGGCCTCGTGGTCGATGCCGTGGCGGTCGAGCACCGGCGGCGGCGACCCCGCAGCGACGAACGCGACCGGCGGCCGGGCGGCCTCCCGCGCTTCGGCCTCGTCTTCGGCGACCGAGACACTGGCGTAGGCCGCGAGGTCGAACTCGCCGTACTCCTCAGGCCGCTCGTCGGCCATATCCTCTACCTGCTCGCGTGCCCACGCGAGGTCTTTTGGATGCGCCCCGTTGTACAGCGCGCCGTCGGCGTGTTTCGCCGACATCCGGGTCATGTGCGGCCCCTGCGCGCCGACGTACACCGGAATCTCATCGACCTCGTAGTTCAGCCCGGCGTCGACCGCTTCGAACGTCCCGTCGTGGGTGACCCGCTCGCCGTCCCAGAGCTTTCGGGCAGTCGTGAACGTCTCAAGCACGCGTCGCAGCGCGTCGTCGTGGTCGAAGCCGAGGTTGCTGAGCGTCGACTTATCGCCCGGCCCGATACCGAAGACGGCCCGCCCGTCGCTCAGTTCGTCCAGCGTTGCGACCCGCGAAGCTAGCGTCACTGGGTGCGTCTCATAGGGGTTCGCGATGCCGGGGCCGAGCAGTACCTCGTCGGTCCGCTCGGCCATCGCGGTCAGCGACATGAACTGGTCGCGGTTGTTGTAGTGGTGGCTGACGTAGACGGCGTCGAGCGCGTTCGATTCAGCCTGTTGTGCAAGCGAGGCGAGCTGTGCGACCGGGTGTTCCGGGGTGAGTTCAATCGCGTACATGTGACCACTGTCTGAGTGCTTGTCTGACTACGTCCTTCTCGGGGTCGCGGAACAGTTGTTCGCTGCCCGCGTGGTCGCCGAAGTCGAAATCACGGACGACTGCGGCGGGTGTTCCGCCGTCGCCCTCGCCGGTAACGAGGTTGGCTGCGGCGGCCAGTTCATCGACGACGGCTTGGACGGTGGCTTCGAGTTCGCGGCCGTCGCGGTCGTGTTCGCCACGCCAGTCCCGGGACGCAGAAAGACCGGCCCAGCCCAGCGCGACCCCGCGCTGGCCGAGACGGAACGGCCGGCCTGACGTGTCGGTGACGATGACGCTTGGTTCGACGCCCGCCCGTTCGCGGATGCCGTCGCGGATCGCTTCAGCCTCCGCTGTCGGGTCTTCGGGAAGTAAGAGGAGGTCCGATCCGGGCACGTTCGAGCGGTCAATGCCCGCGTTGACCGTGATGTGCCCGAACTCCGTCACCCCGAGGATGAACGGGGCTTCGACCAGCACTTCCGCACACTCCTCTATAATCGCCTGTGCCATCCGCGGATCCTTCTCTTCGTCGGCGATATCCTCGATGGTCGCCGCGATGCGCTCGGCGCGTTCGCCCGGCTCGTACGATGACAGCGACCGGCCGCGTCCGCTGGCTTTGGAAACGATGGTGCTGGCGACACAGACCACGTCGTCATCCCGCAGGTCGGCCTGCTCGACGAGCAACTCGGCTACGTCGTCGCCAGGCCGAACTTCGGGCAGCCCTTCGACCGCGAAGACTTCCATACCGTTCCTGCGGTCCCTGCGGGAAAAAGACCCGCGTTCGCTGCAAAGCCGGCCAACAGTGGCAACAGCTGCCGGTACGCGGGAGCGAACCGCGACAGCGCTACGCGTTACAGCTCGTGTTCGGCCACGTCGAACGTCCCATCCTCGACTGTCGCGGTCAACATCGTCGGGCGGTCTGCCGGTGAGGCGCCCGTGACGCTGCCGGGGTTCAGCAGCCGCACCCCCTCGTAGACGATGTCCGCAAGTTCATGAGTGTGGCCGGCGACGCCGACAGCGGTACTGTCGGCCTCCTCGCGGACCGCAGCGGCGACACGGTCTGCCCAGCCTTGCTGTGAGCCAGTGCCGTGTGTCACGACGAACGTGACGCCACCGAGTTCGACTGTGGCCCGCTCCGGCAACCCGATCTGCGGATCGATGTTGCCCGAGACGGCAGTCAGTCCCGCCGCCATATGCCGGATATCAGCGAGCGCTCCTTTGCTGTCGAAGTCACCGGCGTGGATGACGTGGTCGGCGACTTCGATGCGCTCCCGGAACGACGGCGGAATCTCGTGTTCCCGGGACGGAATATGTGAATCGCTGATGAGAGCGACATCCATATCGACCCATCGCATCGGCGTTCGAAAAGGGTTACTCCCACGGAAACGGTGCCGACTGGTCGTCCTCGCGACGCTACTCTGTGGACGAAAACACGTCCCGAAGTCCGTCCAACTGCTCGACCAGACGGTCGATGCCGTCGTTGATCGTTGCGACCCGCTCGTCGATGTTGTCGACCGGAATCGCTCCCTGCGGCGTCGGTTCGATGAGTTCGTCGTCTTCCAGCATCCGTAGCGAGTAGCGCACTTTGTGTTTCGGAACCCCTGTCTCCTCGGCGAGCCGAACGATGCCGATCGGCCCGTTCTCGATGACGGCTTCGAGGATCGACAGGTCCCGCCCCTCCTTCTCGACCTGATCTTCGAGTCGGTCCATTCCCATAGCAAGTCGTACCTGTGCATTTACGGCCGCGACACATAAACGCCCCAGTTGCGGCACTGTGGCTCGGGTCTATCGGCTGAAACTGTGCGCTCGGGGCCCCACGATTCCTATTCGTCTGAGACCGGTGTGCGCCGAAGTTCGTCGAGCTGGTCCCGGAGTTTACTCAGCTCAGTCTCTAGTTCCTCGCGGCGGTCGATGAGCGCGCTCAACTCCTCCGTGTTGACCGAATAGTCGTTATCCATCGCCACGTCCAGCGCGTCTGTCGTCGCGCCCGTGAGGTCAGACGCGACCCGCAACACTTCACTTGGTGTCCCGCGGGATTCGTACAACTCCTGTTCACCTGATAGCGGGCTGTAAGTCACCATCGGTGACTCGACACCGCGGTGGTAGCTCACCGCGTAGCTCGTGTCTGTCACCGGATTGAGGCGGTCGTCCGCCCGCTCCGTCCGGACGATGTTGAACGGCTCAGCCAGCGCCGGGAACGTGTCGGCGAGGTCCCGAAGCCGGTCCGCGGCGGTCACGTCCAGCTGTGCTTCCACGTCGCCGAAGAACTGCCGCGAGTTGGTGAGGCTAAAGGCCACGGTGTAAAACACCGACTCGTCGCTGTCGGCCAGATTACGAACACGGTCGCGGACCTCCTCGTGTCGGCCCTCGATAGTGAGCTTCTCCAGTTCCTCAAGCAGCGCCCGGACGCCCTCTTCGCGTTCGAGGAACGCCTCGACGATTGCGCCGGGCATCTCCTCGCCATCCACGTCCTCCATGGCCTCTCTTTTGCGGGGGCTCGTAAACAGTTTGTCGCTGGCAGCCGCTAATCGGCACGCCTTACACCCAACACAAAACATATGCCATCCCACGTGAAGTGATAGCACGTCCGGCCCCGGTGGACGGACACTATGACAGGCCACGGGGGAACTTCCCCGGACACCTGCTACTGCTCTTGTGGTATCAGTATGTGCTGTTTTCTCGGCACGTCGGCGGTGTTTACTGCCTGCTAACGGCCACTAATACGCCCTATCGGTCCGTACGACGGGGGCGACGTGTCTCTCGCGTCGCTTGAGGATTTGCGAAGTAGCGCACGGAGCGGGATTTCAACCCGGGCAAACGCGTCGCTGCCGCTCGCGTTTGCGTGATTCAAATCCCTCGCAGTCACACAGCGAAATAGAGCAATCGCGACGCGGTGAAACGCGTCGGTTCAAGATCTGAGGTTCAAATCCGCTCATTACGGATTTACGGCTCACGAGTTTATTCGCCGCAAAAGTACGCCCGGAGCGGGATTTGAACCGACGGAAGACGGTCGCCTCACTCTGTTCGGCGCTGCGACTTCCAGGGTTCAAATCCCGTACCGTCGTTCACTGCATAGAGTAATCGCGACGCGATGAAACGCGTCGCTTGTCGAGTTAATTTCAGAGAAACGCCCGGAGCGGGATTTGAACCCGCGTCACGACCGTGACAGGGTCGTATGATGGGCCACTACACCATCCGGGCAGCCTACGAGCACGCACTGCATAGTGCTCGTCAGTTTGGTCGCAATAGAACGCCCGGAGCGGGATTTGAACCCGCGTCACGACCGTGACAGGGTCGTATGATGGGCCACTACACCATCCGGGCCTTCGTTGCATTCTTTCGTACCCTGGTGTCAGTATTAAGACTTTCCAAAGAGACCCGCCCCGGGATGAATGCACATGACGGGACCCAAAGTTCTATGTCCGGTCTGCGTTATGTGGTTGGTAAGAGCAATCACGCCCGCAGTCCGTGAGGGTGGGCGGGTCCGATAGCCACGGCAGAGCGACTTGGTAAGTGTTATATGCGCCCCGACAGTACGGCCCTGTAGTATCTCGTGACAGCCACCTTCTCCAGCAGCAGGCCAAACGCACACGCACACACATGGTAGATGTAAGTCAACACGACCTCGTCCCAGACCACAGTGTCGTCGACGAGGACGACCTCGAAGCAGTACTCACGGAGTATGAAATCAAGAAGACGGACCTCCCGAAGATCAAGCGCACCGACAAGGCGCTGCCGGATGACGCCGAAGTCGGTGACGTGGTTCGGATCGAACGCGACTCTCGGACAACCGACACCGCAGTTGTCTACCGACTGGTGGTAGAATAATGGACACACAAGATCGCCGCGCTATATCGCGTGAATATTTCGCCAAGGAACGGCTCGCCGAACATCACTTCCGCTCGTTCAACGCCTTCCTCGACAGAGGGATGCAGCAGGTCGTCGACGAGAAAGAGACCATCGAGACCGACATCGGTGACAAGGAAGGACAGGAACCGGTGTGGGTCGAACTGGGCGACGTCCGCGTCGTCACCCCACGGGTCCGCGAGGCCGACGGCAGCGAGGAACTGCTGTACCCGCAGGAGGCCCGACTCCGGAACATCACCTACTCCGCGCCGGTGTTCATGGAGATGGCCATCGTCCGCGGTGGCGAGGAGGAACCGGAGGAAGTCGTCGACCGAACCGAGACCAAGATCGGGCGGATGCCCATCATGGTCGGGTCGAACAAGTGCAACATCGCGGGCTTCACCGACGAGGAACTCATCGACATTGGCGAGGACCCCGCAGACCCCGGTGGCTACTTCTGTGTCAACGGCTCCGAGCGGGTGCTGATGACCAGCGAGGACCTCGCCCCGAACAAGATTCTGGCCGAGTACGACACCAAGTACGGCGACGAGGTGCAGGTCGCCAAGACGTTCTCCCAGCGCCGTGGCTACCGCGCGCTGGTGCTGTGTGAACGGACGCGGGACGGGCTGCTGGAAGTCTCGTTCCCGTCCGTCTCGGGCAGTATCGACTTCGTCACGCTGGTCCGCGCGCTGGGGCTGGAGTCGGACGAGGAAATCGTTCACCGCGTCAGCGAGGACCCGGAGATTGTGAAGTTCATGCTGGAGAACCTGGAGGAGGCCGAGGTCCAGACGACCGAGGAAGCCATCGAGACGCTGGGCAAGCGTGTCGCCTCCGGGCAGGGCAAGAACTACCAGCTCAAGCGGGCCAACTACGTCATCGACCGCTATCTCCTCCCGCATCTACACGAGGAAGGCGTCGAGGAAGAAGAGGTCCGTATCAACAAGGCGTTTTACCTCTGCCGGATGGCCGAGGCGTGTTTCGAACTGGCGCTTGGCCGCCGGGAGTCCGACGATAAGGACCACTACGCCAACAAGCGGCTGAAGGTCAGCGGCGACCTGATGACCGACCTGTTCCGGACGGCGCTGAACAAGCTCGCCCGGGACGTGAAATACCAGCTGGAACGGGCCAACATGCGCAACCGCCAGCTGTCCGTCTCGACGGTCGTCCGCTCGGACGTGCTGACCGAGCGGCTCGAACACCCGATCGCGACGGGGAACTGGGTCGGCGGCCGCTCCGGCGTGAGCCAGCTGGTCGACCGGACCGACTTCATGGGAGTGCTGTCACACCTCCGACGACTGCGCTCGCCGCTCAGTCGCTCCCAGCCCCACTTCGAGGCACGGGACCTGCACGCGACCCAGTGGGGTCGCATCTGTCCCTCCGAAACGCCGGAGGGTCCGAACTGTGGGCTGGTGAAGAACTTCGCCCAGGCGATGGAGCTGTCACAGGACGTATCGGACCCACAGGGTCTCAAACAGGAGCTTGCCGAGATGGGGGTCCAGGGCATCCCCGGTATCGAGTCGATCGAACAGCAGCCCGCGGACGATTAATATGAGTCAGGGACGCGAAGCCAAGGTATACGTAAACGGTAGTCTGGTTGGGACACATCCCGACCCGGAACAGCTCGCAGAACAGGTACGACAGGCGCGACGACGAGGGGATGTCTCCCAGATGGTCAACGTCTCGGTCAAGAACCGGACCGGGGAAGTCATCATCAACGCCGACGCCGGCCGTGCCCGACGCCCGCTGCTCGTCGTCGAGGACGGCGAGCCGCTGATGACCGACGAGGAAGTCGAACAGGTCAAAAACGGTGAGCTGGAGTTCGAAGAGCTCGTCGAACGCGGCCTCGTCGAGTTCATCGACGCCGAGGAAGAGGAGGACATCCTCGTCGGCGTCGACGAGGACGAACTCACGGAGAACCACACGCACCTGGAAGTCGACCCGCAGCTGATGTTCGGTATCGGTGCCGGGATGATTCCCTACCCCGAACACAACGCCTCGCCCCGGATTACGATGGGATCGGGGATGATCAAGCAGTCGCTTGGCCTGCCGTCGGCGAACTACCGCATCCGCCCGGACACGCGCCAGCACCTGCTGCACTACCCGCAGCTGTCGATGGTCAAGACACAGACAACCGAACAGATCGGCTACGACGACCGCCCGGCGGCACAGAACTTCGTCGTCGCCGTCATGAGCTACGAGGGGTTCAACATCGAGGACGCACTCGTAATGAACCAGGGGTCGGTCGACCGCGCGCTCGCACGTTCGCACTTCTTCCGTACCTACGAGGGCGAGGAGCGGCGCTACCCCGGCGGCCAGGAGGACCGCTTCGAGATTCCGGACGACGAGGTCCGCGGCGCTCGCGGCGAGGAAGCGTACACGCACCTCGACGACGACGGCCTGGTCAACCCCGAGACGAAGGTCGGCGAGAACGCCGTCCTGCTTGGCAAGACCAGCCCGCCGCGGTTCCTCGAAGAACCCGACGACATGGGCGGTCTCTCACCGCAGAAGCGCCGGGAGACGAGCGTCACGATGCGCTCGGGCGAATCCGGCGTCGTGGACACGGTCACGCTGATGGAAGGCGAGGACGGCTCGAAGCTCTCGAAGGTCTCGGTGCGTGACGAACGCATCCCCGAACTCGGGGACAAGTTCGCCAGCCGGCACGGCCAGAAGGGCGTCGTCGGCCACATCGCCCCGCAAGAGGACATGCCCTTCACCGAGGAGGGCGTCGTCCCGGACCTCATCATCAACCCGCACGCGCTGCCGTCGCGGATGACCGTCGGCCACATCCTCGAAATGATCGGCGGCAAGGTCGGCGCGCTCGAAGGCCGGCGCGTCGACGGCACCGCCTTCACCGGCGAGGACGAGGAGGAACTCCGCGGCTCGCTCGAAGAGCACGGCTTCGACTCCAGCGGCAAGGAGACGATGTACTCCGGCGTCACCGGCGAGAAGATCGACGCCGAAATCTTCGTCGGCGACATTTTCTACCAGAAGCTCTACCACATGGTGTCGAACAAACTGCACGCCCGTTCGCGCGGGCCGGTGCAGGTGCTGACCCGCCAGCCCACCGAGGGGCGCGCCCGCGAGGGTGGCCTGCGCGTGGGTGAGATGGAGCGGGACGTGCTCATCGGGCACGGCGCGGCGATGGCGCTCAAGGAGCGCCTGCTCGACGAGTCCGACCGCGAGTGGATCAACGTCTGCGGGCAGTGTGGGATGACAGCCGTCGAGAACGTCGAACAACGGCGCATCTACTGTCCGAACTGCGAGGAGGAGACCGACATCCACGAGGTCGAGATGTCCTACGCGTTCAAGCTCCTGCTCGACGAGATGAAGGCGCTCGGAATCGCCCCGCGGATCGAACTGGAGGACGCAGTATGAGTTCACAACAGACACCACAGGAAATCGGTCAGCTCAGCTTCGGGCTGATGGACCCCGAGGAGTACCGCGAGATGTCGGCCACGAAGGTCATCACGGCCGACACGTACGACGACGACGGTTTCCCCATCGACATGGGGCTGATGGACCCGCGACTCGGGGTCATCGACCCCGGACTGGAGTGCAAGACCTGCGGGAAACACAGCGGGTCGTGTAACGGCCACTTCGGCCACATCGAACTGGCCGCGCCGGTTATCCACGTCGGCTTCGCGAAGCTCATCCGCCGGCTCCTGCGTGGCACCTGCCGGGAGTGCTCCCGGCTCTGTCTCGACGAGCACGAGCGCGACGAGTTCGCTGACCGGCTGACACGGACCCAGGACCTCGGTCGCGACCTCAACGACGTGACCAAGGCCGCCATCCGGCAGGCTCGCAAGAAGGACCGCTGTCCGTTCTGTGGCGAGAAGCAGTACGACATCAAACACGAGAAGCCGACCACTTACTACGAGGTGCAGGACGTGCTGGCCTCGGACTACCCCGAGCGGATCGCAGCCGCGATGGAGGAGGCCGAGGAGCCGATTTCGCCCATCGAGCTGTCCGAGGAGACCGGCATCGACAGCAGCCGCGTTCAGGAGATTCTCAGCGGCGAGTTCCGCCCGCGCCAGGAAGACCGCCGCGCTCTGGAGAAGGCGCTGTCGGTCGACCTGACCGAGGAGGACATGAACAAGCTCATGCCCAGCGACATCCGGGACTGGTTCGAGGACATCCCGGACGAGGACATCGAAGTGCTGGGGATGAAGCCGGCCCGCTCCCGACCAGAGTGGATGATTCTGACGGTGCTGCCGGTACCGCCGGTCACCGCCCGTCCCTCGATTACGCTGGACAACGGCCAGCGCTCCGAGGACGACCTCACTCACAAGCTCGTGGACATCATCCGCATCAATCAGCGGTTCATGGAGAACCGCGAGGCGGGTGCGCCACAGCTGATTATCGAGGACCTCTGGGAACTGCTGCAGTACCACGTCACCACGTTCATGGACAACGAGATTTCGGGCACGCCGCCGGCGCGCCACCGCTCGGGCCGCCCACTCAAGACGCTCTCCCAGCGCCTGAAAGGCAAAGAGGGACGCTTCCGTGGCTCACTGTCCGGAAAGCGTGTGAACTTCTCGGCTCGTACCGTCATCTCGCCGGACCCGACGCTCTCGCTGAACGAGGTCGGTGTACCGGATCGGGTCGCAAAAGAGATGACCCAGACGATGAACGTCACCGAGCGCAACCTCGAAGAGGCGCGACGGTACGTCTCCAACGGGCCGGAAGCCCACCCCGGCGCAAACTACGTCAAGCGGCCCGATGGCCGCCGGCTGAAGGTGACCGAGAAGAACTGCGAAGAGCTCGCAGAGAAGGTCGAACCGGAGTGGGAAGTGTCCCGCCATCTGGTCGACGGCGACATCATCATCTTCAACCGCCAGCCGTCGCTGCACCGGATGTCCATCATGGCCCACGAGGTCGTCGTGATGCCGTACAAGACGTTCCGGCTGAACACGACGGTCTGTCCGCCGTACAACGCTGACTTCGACGGCGACGAGATGAACATGCACGCCCTGCAAAACGAGGAGGCCCGCGCGGAGGCGCGCGTCCTCATGCGCGTGCAGGAACAGATGCTCTCCCCGCGCTTTGGCGAGAACATCATCGGCGCGATTCAGGACCACATCAGCGGGACCTACCTGCTGACCCACACGAATCCGAAATTCAACGAGACGCAGGCGCTGGACCTGCTCCGGGCGACGCGCATCGACGAACTGCCCGAAGCCGACGGCGTCGACGAGGACGGCGAGGAGTACTGGACCGGCCGCTCGCTGTTCTCGGAGCTGCTGCCCGAGGACCTGAACCTGGAGTTCACGTCTTCGGCTGGCGACACCGTCGTCGTCGAGGACGGCCAGATGACCGGCGGCACCATCGACGAGGACGCCGTCGGGGCCTTCGGCGGCGAAATCGTCGACACCATCGCCAAGGAGTACTCCCGGACCCGCGCCCGGATTCTCGTCAACGAGGTCTCGGCGCTGGCGATGCGCTCGATCATGCACTTCGGGTTCTCCATCAGCATCGACGACGAGTCCATCCCGCGGGAGGCGGAAGAGCAGATCAACGACGCCATCGACAGCGCGTACGACCGCGTCGAGGAGCTCATCGAGACCTACGAGCGGGGCGAACTCGAATCCCTGCCCGGCCGAACCGTCGACGAGACGCTGGAGATGAAGATCATGCAGACGCTGGGCAAGGCGCGTGACTCCGCCGGTGACATCGCCGAGGACCACTTCGGCGAGGACAACCCGGCCGTCATCATGGCCGAGTCCGGCGCGCGTGGGTCGATGCTGAACCTGACCCAGATGGCCGGCTGTGTCGGCCAGCAGGCAGTCCGTGGTGAGCGTATCAACCGCGGCTACGAGAACCGCACCCTCTCACACTTCGAGGAGAACGATCTGTCGGCGGACGCCCACGGCTTCGTGGAGGCTTCCTACCGCTCCGGGCTCGGCCCGAAGGAGTTCTTCTTCCACGCGATGGGTGGCCGCGAGGGGCTGGTCGACACGGCCGTCCGGACCTCCAAGTCCGGATACCTGCAGCGCCGGCTCATCAACGCGCTCTCCGAACTGGAGACGCAGTACGACGGGACCGTCCGGGACACCTCGGACACCATCGTCCAGTTCGAGTTCGGCGAGGACGGCACGTCGCCGGTTGACGTGTCCTCGAACCAGGACGAGGCCGCCGTCGACGTCGAGCAGATCGCCGACAGCGTCCTCGACGAGGAGTTCGAGAGCGAGAAGCAGAAAGAGAGCTTCCTCGGCACGCGGACCGAGCGGACCAACCTCTCGGAGCACGCCGACGACTGGTGGATGGCCGAGGGTGACGACTAACAATGACAGGACACGACGTATCAGCAGACATCGAGGCCGTCGTCGAGGACACCGAGCTGCCGCGACGGCTGAAAGACGAAGTGTACAGCACCGTCGAGGAACGCGGCGTCGGCGTCGACGACGCCGACCGCATCGCCAAGGCCGTCGAGTCCCGCTACCTCGACACCCGCGTCGACCCGCTGGACCCGGTCGGGACCGTCTCGGCACAGTCCATCGGCGAACCGGGAACGCAGATGACGATGAACACGTTCCACTACGCGGGGGTCGCCGAAATCGACGTGACCCAGGGCCTGCCACGGCTCATCGAGCTGGTGGACGCCCGGAAGACGCCGGACACGCCGATGATGACGGTCCACTTAGACGAGGAGTACGCGGACGACCGCGAGCGCGCCCACGAGGTCGTCTGGAAGATCGAGGCGACGCGCATCCTCGCGCTGGGTGACATCTCGACGAACGTCGCGGATATGCTCGTCGAGATCGACCTCAACGAGGACACCCTGCTGGAGCGGTGGCCGACAGTCAACGACACGGACGCCATCGCCGAGGAGATCGCCGAGACTATCGAATCGAACCTCGGCGTCTCGACCCGGCAGGTGGGGACGGTCATCGAGTTCGGTCCCGAGGAACCCAGCTACCGCGACCTGCTGCAACTGGTCGAGGAGCTGCGGGAAATCGTCTTCAAGGGCATCGAGGAGATCACCCGCGTCGTCATCCGCAAGGAGGAGACGGACAACGGCGAGGAGTTCGTCCTCTACACCGAGGGGTCGGACTTCGGCGAAGTGCTGGACATCGAAGGCGTCGACGCCTCCCGAACGACGTGTAACAACATCCACGAGATTTACCGGGAACTCGGCGTCGAGGCCGCCCGCGAGACGCTCATCAACGAGACGATGAACACGCTCGAAGAGCAGGGGCTGGACGACGTGAACGTCCGGCACCTGATGCTCGTGGCCGACATCATGACCAACGAAGGGACCATCGAGTCCATCGGCCGCCACGGCATCTCCGGGTCGAAAGACTCCGTACTCGCCCGCGCAGCGTTCGAGGTGACGGTCAATCACCTGCTCGACGCCGCCATCCACGGCGAGGTCGACGAACTCGACGGCGTCACGGAGAACGTCATCGTCGGGAAGCCGATCAAACTCGGCACCGGCGACGTCAACCTCCGGATGGGCACGACCCAGGACTGATGCGGGTCGAACTCTCGGACGAAGCGCGTCGACTGGTCGCCCTCTTCGAGGACGAGGCAGCCGTCACCGTCCGGGATTGCGTCGTCGACGAAGAGCACGATCAGGTGGTGTATCTGGTCAAACGCGGGGAGATGGCCGACGCCATCGGCCCGGGCGGCCAGACGGTCGAGCGCGTCGAGGAGCGTCTGGGACGCGAGGTCAAACTCGTCGAGGCCGCCGAGACGGCCGAGGACTTCGTGGCCAACGCGCTCGCGCCGGCCGCGGTGTACAACGTCACTGTCTCAGAGAACGACGACACCGTCGCCTACGTCGAAGTGGCACAGGAGGACCGCGGGGCCGCAATCGGTCGTGAAGGGCGAAACATCGATGCCGCCCGACAACTGGCCAAGCGACACTTCGAAATCGACGGCATCGAACTGACCTGAGCGGGAGATTCGGGTGAGTCGCGCACCGATCACCCGGACAGCCGATGCGGTGACTGACAGAAACCGCTTTTTTCATCGGCTGTGAACGGACTGCCATGGCCGCGCTCCGGCGTCCAGACGGTGGCGACCTGCTCGCTCCACTGACTATCGTCGGAATCTACCTGTATCACGCACACGTTCTGGGGAATTCACCGTCCGCGCTCGAGGGCACGTTTATCCTCGCGCTGTTCGTGTTGCTGATAGCCACGAGTCTCGTCAAGGGACTGCTCGCGTCACCGACGTACTCGCTTACCGGCGGCGGACTAATCACGCTCTTTTATTTTATCCGGTTCAGTCAGCGACAGGATATCGGCGCTGGCCTCGGTATCTGTGTCGGAATTCTCTTCGGTGGTTACGGTCTCTATCAATGGTTCGAGCAGAGTGCCGGACCAGAACTGTCGCTGTCAGAATAAAAGAACTTCGTACTCAGTCGTCGTCTGCTGAGGCGTCCGGCGCGTCGTGTTCGTACACGTCGGTATCGCTGTGTGTAGTTCCGCTATCGACATCGAACGTCTGCAGGAGTTCGCTGAGGTCGCCGGCCTGATCGGACAGGGATTCGATCCCGCTAGTCACTTCGTTGATCGTCGCTGTCTGTTCCTCAGCGGCGGCGGCGACGTTCTCGGCGCTGGAAGCGGTTTCCTCGCTGATTGTCCCGACCTCGTCGGTCATTGCGACGACTTCCTCCGTCGTCGCGGCCTGTTCGTCGGTGGCGTCGCTAATTGACTGAATGCCGTTGTTTACCTCCTCGACGCGGTCGACAATGGCCTCGAGCGATTCGATGGCGTCGTCGACAGTCTCGATACCGTCAGTGACGGAGTCACCCATCTGTCTGATGTCGGTCACGGCGTCACCGGTGGTGTCCTGCACGTCTTCGATAACCGTCGAGACTTCTTCGGTGGCCTCGGTTGTCTCCTGTGCAAGACCCTTGATCTCATCGGCGACGACGGCGAACCCTTCACCCGCCTCACCGGCGCGGGCGGCCTCGATGGAGGCGTTCAGCGCGAGCATGTTCGTCTGCTCTGCGATGTCGTCGATGAGGTCGACGATGTCCCCGATCTGCTCCATCTCCTCGTCGAGCGACTCGACGCGGTCGATTGTTTCGTCGGCACGCGCCTCAATATCGTTCATCACCTCGATGGCCTCGGAAGCACGCTCGCTGCCGGTTTCGCCGATTTCGGCGGCCTCGTCCGACGTGGCCGCAACCTCGTCGGCCTGTGCTGCGACCTCTTCGACCGTTGCGGAGAGGCCCGACATCTCGTCGACCGTCTCCTCGATGTTCTCGTACTGCGTCTCCGCGCCGTCGGCGATCTCTTGAACGGATTCGCTGACCTCCTCGCTGGCGCTCCGGACTTCGGTGGCGCTTGCGGTGATCTGGTCGGCGGAGCCGTCGACGTCATCGGCAAACTCACGGATACGCATGACTGTCTGGCCGAGCTGGGCGAGCATATCGTTGAACGCGGTGGCGATGTTGGCCATCGCGTCGTTGTCTGTGTCGGTATCGAGGCGCTGCGTGAGGTCGCCGTCGGCCGCTTTCCGCATTACGGCCGAGAACTCTTCGGCCTGCTGTTCGAGCGTTTCTGCTATCTCCTCTGCCTCTGCCTTGGACTCTTCGGCCTCTTGCTGGGCCTGTTCGAGGTCGCTGATGAACGATTCGAGGTTCCCGTGCATGCTCGATAGCGACGAACCGAGCTGGCCGGGCACGTCCTTGTCGAGCGCCGGGTCGTCGAACGCCTGTCTGGAGAGCGCGTCGGCCTGTGCGGCGACGGTATCGAGATACGTCTTCATCTCGTAGAATGCGTTCTGGACATCGCCGACCTCGTCGAGGCGGTCAGACTGCTCGATGTTGGTATCGAAGTTGCCCACTGCGAGGGCTTCCGCCTGTGTCGAGAGCCGCCTGAGCGACTGCATGATGCCGCGACCGACGAGGACGCCGATGAGGGCGAATCCGGCCAGCGAGACGCCGATGATGGCGACGAAGCTCCCCTGAATACTGTCGCGGAGGGCGAAGGCGGTCGATTTCGGGGCCTGCTTGATGACGATCCACGGCGTGTCATCGACAGACTCCGCGGCGAGCAGGTACGACCCGCTTCGGGCCACACCGCTGTCTTCCGCTGTGAGTGCGGTCAGGTTGGCGGAGACGTTGTACTGCGTGCCGATAGTCGAGGCGTCCTCGGCGAACTGGACCGTCCCATCCTGTCGGACGATTCGCGTTTCACCGCCCTCGATTGAGTTACGGAACTGGGCCGTCCGTGCGGTCACGTTGTGGACCACGACGACTAGTTTGTCGCTCCGAGCGACTGGGCTTGCAAAGGCAATGTACTTCCCCCCGTCGTAGGTGTACACTTTCGACATATCGACGGAGTTCGATCCGGTGACGGAGAGCGCACCGCCCTCCCACTCGAAGTCGTCCGTCTTGAGGGACGTTTCCCGTCGATCGCTCAGTGACGATTCCTTGATATCCAGCGTCTCCTCATTAACGTAGTGGATGGCATACACTGACTCCGGTTGGTAGAACGCTTGCCGCTGTAACGCGCCACGGATCATCGTCGGACTGCCCTCCTGAACGTCAGACAACGTCGAGAGGGTTCGAGCGGCGTTGCGCTGGCTACGGACCCAGTCAGCTGTTGTCGTGGCCGTCTGGACGGCCCCCGTCTGGAGTTCGTTCTCGCGCTGTTCTGTCAGTTCGTCTGCAACCGTCCGCTCCGCGGTGACGCTGACGCCCGCAACGAGCAGGGCGATACAGAGAATGATAAGCGCCAACTTCCGGAGATACGTTTGTCGGACGATATCTGGGAGACGTTGTTCAAGTTTCATAGCTACTCCGGCAGGTCTGTGTGAATAACTCAAGCGGCGGTACTAGAAACCACCTGCCCAGTTATCACACCTGATTCCGCGTGTGTGCGAGCGATTTCACGGTCTGACAGAGTGTGGCACTGAGTGTCGTGGCCCCTGATACGTCTTCTGTCGGCTGTACGACTGCGTCGCCGCCCGCTACTCTGTGACGGTGGCTCCATGGTACTACCCGCAGCCGGTAGTGTCAGTTGACTCTCATCGGAGGCCGATGTCACGGAGAGCGGGTTTTGGAGACCCAAGTGTTGTGGTGACCGCCAGCCGCCGACCGAACCACTTCGCTGACAGCTTCTTTTTTTCGTTTCCGTGGCGCTCTCGCCGCGTTATTTAGCACCCTTCTCGCCCGGTCTATGCCACAGAACGCCACACACGCCGACGCTACCGGCTGAGTCCGAAAGAGGAGTCTTAAGTACCTCCGAAAGGTACCAGTGCCTACTATGGCGAACGGCAAGTACGCCGCGCGCAAGCTCAAGAAGGACCGCCAGAAACACCGGTGGTCCGACACTGACTACGCGCGTCGCGAACGCGGCCTGGGCAAGAAGTCCGACCCGCTCGAGGGTGCGCCCCAGGGACGAGGTATCGTACTGGAGAAAGTCGGCATCGAGGCCAAGCAGCCGAACTCCGCTATCCGGAAGTGTGTCCGCGTCCAGCTCATCAAGAACGGTAAGCAGGTCACCGCATTCTGTCCCGGTGACGGCGCTATCTCTTTCATTGACGAGCACGACGAGGTCACAATCGCGGGTATCGGCGGGGCGAAAGGCCGCGCGATGGGCGACCTCTCCGGTGTCAACTACAAGGTCGAGAAGGTCAACGGCGTCTCTCTCATCGAACTCGTTCGCGGGAACGCGGAGAAACCGGTCCGATAACCATGAGTGCCGAAGACACACCCGAGGCTGACGCTGACGCGGCTGAGGAAAGCGAGCCCGAGACGGCCCGTGCGAAGCTGTTCGGCGAGTGGGAGATCACGGAGATCGAGTACTCCGACCCCTCGACCGAGCGCTACATCACGGTGACGCCGATCGCCCACACGATGGGGCGCCACGCGGACAAGCAGTTCAAGAAAAGCGAGATCAGCATCGTCGAGCGGCTGATCAACCGCCTGATGCAGACCGACGAAAATACGGGCAAGAAACAGCTTGCAACCTCTATCGTCACTGAGGCGTTCGAGATCGTTCACGAGCGCACCGACGAGAACCCGATTCAGGTGCTCGTCCGCGCCGTCGAGAACAGCGCCCCACGGGAGGAGACCGTCCGCCTGAAGTACGGTGGCATCTCGGTCCCGAAGGCCGTCGACGTCGCGCCACAGCGCCGCGTCGACCAGGCCCTGAAGTTCCTCGCCGAGGGCGTCTACGGCGGCTCGTTCAAGACCACCACGAGCGCCGCCGAGGCGCTCGCACAGCAGCTCGTCGGCGCTGCCAACGACGACGTCCAGACCTACGCGGTCAACCAGAAAGAAGAGAAAGAACGCGTCGCGGCTGCCGCTCGCTAACCCGGCTGTCTCCGACATCTTTATTCTTCTATACTTGGCAGAGAAATCTATGCGAAAGTCCAGCCGTGACGCCCGTTCCCGTCGCCAGTACCTCGCCGCACTCGGCGGTATCGGGGCGACCGTGCTGGCCGGCTGTCGCGGTGAGTCAGGGACACAGACAGCGTCCCCGGAGCCGACACCGACGGCCACAACGGCGACAGGCCCGACACGCGCGCTGGACCGCTACGATGTCTCCCTCAACCACGAGCGCCGCCAGTCACCCGATACCGACTGGACGGCTCCGACCACGTCGCCGACGGACACGTCGCTCGCCACCGACCCACTCATCGAGGACCTCGAAATCCCGTGGGACCTCTCGTTTGCTGCGGACGGAACGCTGTTTCTCACCGAACGTGTCGGTCGCGTCCTCTCGTTTGTGGACGGCAGCGCCCGAACAGTCACCGAACCGGCCGCGGTCATCGACGCGGAATCGAGCGACGACGGCTGGTGGGTGACGGGTGGTGAGGGGGGCACGCTTGGGGTCGCCGCCCATCCGACCTACCCCGACCCACCGGTGGTGTACGTCTACTACACGACGATGACTGGCGACGACGAGCGAGCTAATCGGGTCGTCGCGATGGACGTGTCGGCCGAGGACCCGGCCGCCACGGAGTCCGTCCTCGTCGACAACATTCCCGGGAGCAAGATACACAACGGCGGTCGGCTCACGTTCGGCCCCGAGAAGTATCTCTGGATTACGACGGGGGACGCGGGCGACGGCGAACTGGCCGCGGACACCGACTCGCTCGGTGGGAAGGTCCTCCGCGTGACGCCCGCGGGCGACCCCGCACCCGGGAACCCTGATGTCGGCGGGGACCCGCGGGTGTTCACCTACGGCCACCGGAACCCACAGGGACTGGCCTGGCTCCCGGACGGCACCGTCATCGCCTCCGAACACGGTCCGACCGGACGGGACGAACTCAACCGCCTCGTGGCCGGCGGCGACTACGGGTGGCCCGACACTCGCGAACACGCGGAGTACCTCGATGCTGATCCCGAGGTCCGCCGGCCGCTCGCAAACACGGGCAACGCCGGCGGCTGGGCACCCTCCGGGTCGCTGTTCTACACCGGCGACGCCGTTCCATCACTCCGGAACCGACTGCTCACCGGCGGCCTGAAAGGGCAGAAGCTCCTCGTTACGACGCTGACGCCGGCCGGTGCGGACCTGCCGCCGGGCGATGACGCCGAGGTGTACGACGCCGACTGGACCGACGACGCCTACACCGCGACGACACATTCCCTCCTGTCTGACGAACTCGGCCGGATTCGTCATATTGAGCAGGGGCCTGACGGCGGCCTCTACCTCATCACGTCGAACCGCGACGGACGGGCTGGCGATGGCTTCCCGCGGGAGCGCGACGACGTACTCGTTCGGGTCACGCCGGCCGAGTGAGCATTCTTAGTCGTTGTGAATACGGCTTCTTTACTCACTTATATAGCTGAAACACCCGCTCAGTTTGCCTGCGAGTTTAACGAAAGAGGCATCCCTCTGTTACTGGTTATCAAACGTATGGACACTCTACGACAGCTGTACCACAGACTGGATAATCGAGTCCGGGAACTATCTCGTGTGTCGTACGCTCTTCTTATCGGCCTTGTTTCTGCTGTGGGCGTATTTGCTGTTAGAAGCGTCTTGCCGGGCGAAGGAAGTTTGGACCCAATCGCAATGGGTGTCTCAATGGCTATCGTTTACTACGCGTTCAACCCGAATAACAAGAACTGACGCAAACTGCCTCCACTGTACTGACCAGCTGTCCGCTCCAATCCCATGACTAGCAGTACCGTATTCACAATGACTGTTATAGGCAACACGTGGAATCCCCGTCTGTGAACCCCTGGCTATATTTCGGTTGACGAGAGAGGGTGACCCATGGCAACAGAGCAATCCGTCGACCTCGTCGACGACGACACTGTGGGCTGGTTCACCAAGGCGGTGCTGCTCGCGGCGCTAACCGCGGCACTTGCACAGATATCGATCCCGCTTCCGGGGGCGTTGCCGCCGTTCTCGCTGCAGCCCTTCGGAATGTTCTTCGCCGGCCTCTTGCTTGGGCCACTGTGGGGTGGTGTCGCCTTGCTGTTGTACGTCCTTGTCGGTATCGCCGGCGCACCGGTGTTCTCGAACGCGAACGCGGGTCTGGGCTATGTCATTGCCGGGCAGGGGACCGGCGGCTTCCTCGTCGGATTCCTTGTCGGTACGGTCGTCGCCGGCGCTATCGCACACCGACGCACGTCGCCGCGACCAGTTGCCGACCTCTCTATTCCGGTGCAGGCGCTCGCGCTCACTGCAGCAATCGTCGTCGTCTATGCAATTGGCGTCCCGTGGATGTCGATGGTGACCGGTCTGTCGCTCACTCGTGCTGCAGCCCTGATGGCTCCGTATGTCCCGCTTGACCTCGTGAAACTCGGTGTCGCGATTGCCATCGTGCAGGGCGGGTATCTCTCCGGTCGATGATAGCGGTCCGTGACCTGCGTTACCAGTACGGTGCTGTCACCGTCCTCGACGGGGTCACGCTGTCGATACCTGACGGCCAGTACTGCCTGCTCGTCGGACCAAACGGGTGCGGCAAGACGACGCTCGTCCGGCATCTCAACGCCCTGTTGACGCCAGATGCTGGAACAGTCACCGTCGACGGGACCGATGTGACGGACGATCCCGTTGTCGCCCGGACCCAGATCGGGATGGTGTTCCAGCATCCCCGCGACCAGTTTGTCGCCGCGACCGTCGGCGCTGACGTGGCGTTCGGCCCGGAAAACCTCGGCCTTGACCGGGACGAGATCGACCGTCGGGTCACGGCGGCGCTGGATGCTGTCGACCTCGACGGTGCCAGAGAGCGGCGTATCGACGCCCTCTCGGGCGGCGAGCAGGCCCGCGTCGCCATCGCCGGGGCGCTCGCCATGGAACCGGACTACCTCGTGCTCGACGAACCGCTCGTCGGGTTAGACTGGCCGGCCAGAGAATCAGTGCTCGACCATCTCGACGCGCTGGCCGCCGATGGGACGGGCATCATCGTCGTCACGCACGACCTCCGGGACCTCCACGAGCGGGCCGACCGACTCGTCGCGCTGCACGAGGGGCAGGTCGCTCTCGATGTGCCGCCAGCAGAAGCGCTCGACAGCCTCCCGGACCTCGGGATCAGAGACCCGCGATGTTGAGCTACCGGCCCGACTCGACGTTTGCCCACCGGCTGGACCCGCGGTCGAAGCTGCTGGTCCAGTTCGGACTCGCCATCGCCGCGGTCGCCCATCCCACGCTGCCGTGGCTCGTCGGCACGACCGCGTTCGGGCTGGGCGCGCTCGCGGCGGCCCGGCTCTCACCGCTGGCCGTCCTGCGCGCCTATCGGGTCGTCCTTACGGTGCTGGCGCTGGCCCCGCTGATTGCTGGTATCGCGTTCGGTCCGCCGTGGTTTCGGGTCGACCCGGCGCTCCGCTCGGCGCTGTACGTCGGGCGTATTCTCCCGGTGTTGCTCGTCAGCGCCGCCTATCTCACGTCGACGCCGGTCCGGGACACGCGAGCGGCGGTCCAGCGTCTGATACCCGGGAAGCCCGGCCAAATTCTCGGCATCGGGATGGCGCTCGTCGTTCGGTTGTTCCCGCTGGTGCTCGCTGACGTTCGGGAAGTCCGCGACGCGATTCACGCTCGCGGGGGCGAGACCCGCCCGCTGTGGGACCGCGCTCGGCTGCTCGCCGTCCGGTCGCTGGAGCGCACGCTCGACCGCTCGGACCGGCTCTCGGTGGCCCTGCGAGCCCGCTGTTTCGCGTGGAACCCGACGCTTCCGCCGCTTTCGTTCGCCCGTCGTGACTACCCGGTGCTCGCCATCGGTATCGCGCTGGCGGTGTCGCCGCTCGCCACGGTGTAGCGGTTTGACACTCTCATTCTACGATATCGACACCCGTAATCTCGAACCGTGCCCCGCCCTCGCTCCCCTCGTCGATGGTCACCGTCCAGTCGTGGGCGTCGGCGATCTCCGCGACGATCCAGAGCCCGAAGCCAGTTCCGTCGTCCGATGTCGAGTAGCCAGTCTCGAACACGCGCGACCGGTTTTCCTCGTCGATACCTTCGCCGTCGTCCTCGACGTAGAAGCCGTCGTCAAGTCCTCCGATGGTGACTGTCACGTCATCGTCGCCGTGCTCTACACTGTCGTCGGGCCCCGGCCGACTGCTTGTGGAGCCATGCTCCACACTGTTGCTAAACAGGTTTTCGAGCAGTTGTTCTAGTCGGCTCCCGTCGGCACGAATGACGGTGTCCGTCTCGACGGTGAGTGCAGCGTCGCCGGTTTCGACGTTGTGCCAGCACTGTTCGGCCGTGTCCGCGAGCGCCACGACGCCGGCATCAACTGCCGACTGCTCGTCGCGTGCGGCCGCGAGCAGGTCGTCGATGAGCGTCCGCATCCGCGCGAGTGCGTCGCTGGCGCTGTCGAGGTGTTCGCTGTTGCGCTCTTGGCGGGCCAGTTCGATTCGGCCCTCGGCGACGGAGAGTGGATTCCTGAGGTCGTGGCTAACGATGCTAGTGAACTCTTCGAGGCGTTCGTTTGTCTCCTCCAGTTCCTGCTCGCGGCGCTTGCGCTCGGTGATGTCCCGGTCGATACCGATTGCCCGGAGCGGCGTCCCGTCGTCGTCGGATTCGACGCGGCCCTTCGCCTCCATCCACCGAACCTCGCCGTCACGGACGATTCGGAACTCAGCTTCGTACATGCCGGTCTCGGTTGCCGATTCGATGCGGGCCGCCACGTCTGTCTTATCCTCAGGATGGACCATCGGGAGAAACTCGTCCAGCGACTCGATGTCAGTGCCGTACAGCGTCTCGGACCCGGGGTAGTACGCTAGGTCGCCGGACTCGAACTCGCGGTCCCAGACGACCGCATTGGTGGTTTGTAGCGCGATCTCCATCCGCTCGCGCGCTTCCTCCAGCTCGCGCTCCCGCAGTTTTCGGTCGGTGATGTCCTGGACCGAGCCCCGGAGCTTGACAACGTCGTCGTTCTCGGTTACCGGTTCACACAGTGCGCGCACCCAGCGGGACTGACTCTCGTCGCCGATCCGAATCTCCATGTCGTACCCTTCGGCCGTTGCTATCGCTCGCTGAAACTCCGTCCGTACAGTCTCCCTATCGTCGGGGTGGTACAGGTCGATGATGGATTCGAGAGTGAGCTCGTCGTCCGGAGGCCGTTCGTGTATCCGGTAGAACTCGCTCGTCGCCGTCATCTCCGGCGGATCGGTTGTCACGTCTACATCCCAGCCGCCGACGCTTGCAATCCGCTGTGCCTGGTCGAGGAGTTCCTTCGTCCGCGTAAGCTCCTGCTCGCGTGCTTTTCGTTCGGTGATGTCCCGGCCGATGCCGGCCAGCATCGGATTTCCGTCGGGGTCTTCGACGCGGGTTGCTGTGAACTCGTGGGGAATCCGGTCTCCGGATTTCGTAATAAACGGGACCTCCACACGGGTGGTGTCACCCTCGAACACCGATTCGATCGCGGCCAGAACAAGGTCTCGATGCTCTTCCGGGAAGAACTCGGCTCCGTGGGCCCCGGCTACTTCCGCGGCCGAGTAGCCGGTCACGTTGAGCAGACTCTCATTCCAGCGCCGGAAGCGGCCGTCGCTGTCGAGGACGTAGAACACGTCGTCGATGGCATCCAGCATGTCGTCGGTGTACTCCTTGTACCGTTCGAGGCGCTCCTCGCGCTGCTGCCGTCCGAGTTCGTAGCTCACCCACTGCGCCGCGAGATGAACGAACGTCTTCTCGTCTTCGGTAAAGGGTGTTTCGCGGGGCGACCGATCGACGAAACAGAGCGTCCCCGAATACGTGTCATAGACACGGACCTCGCCGCTGATGTACGTCTCGAACTCCCAGCGCTCGTATGCCGGGTCGGACACCCAGCCCTCCTCGGACGCTTCTGCGATTGCCATGATGCCTTCTGTATCGGCCATCTTCCGATAGTACGACTCCGACAGCGGCGTGACTGTTCCCGGTTTGAGCCGCTCGTCACTCCCGCTCGCATAGCGGATGGTGAACTCGTTGCGGTCAGCATCGTTCGCGGACAGGAACGCGCCGGCGGTCCCGAGGCGTTCTCGGCCCAGGTCCAGAACCGCCTGGATTTTCTCATCGAGGGAGGCGTCGGGGTCGGCGCTGATTTCGTAGAGTGTCCGGAGCGTCTGGTTGTGCTCCGCGAGCTGGTTCTTCGTGGCTTCGAGTTCGCGCTCGCGGTTCCGCCGCTCGGTGATATCACGAGCGAAGCCGGCCACGCGAACTATCTCGCCGGCGTCGTTGGTGATCGGCTCGCCCTGTATCCAGACCCAGCGCTGATACTCCTCCGTTTCGTTGACGCGGCACTCGATATCGGCCGACTCACCGTTGATTAGACACCGCATCGCGTCTTCCATCCGCTCGCGGTCCTCGGGGTGGATGCCATTCAGGAAGTCGTACGGATTGTCACGGAGCGTGGTAACTGACCGCCCCCAGATGTCCTCGTAGGCGGAATTGATAACAAGTACTTCGCTCAAGTCGGCGGTAAACTCCCAGAGGATATCGTTGGTCGCTTCCGTGAGTTCTCGCACGCGGCGCTCTGACTCGGCGGCCTGTCGCTTCGCGCGGGACTCGGAGACCGCGTTTTCGATGCGGTTGGCCAGCAGTTCGTACACCTCGACGCCGAACGACTTCTGCAGATAGTCGGTAACGCCCATCGAGATCGCTTCGCTGGCTACCTCTTCGCTCCCTTTGCCGGTGAACAGAATGAACGGCAGATCCGGGTTCGTCTCCCGAATCGCATCGAGCAGTTCGATGCCGTTCATTTTCGGCATATCGTAGTCGGAGACGACAGCGTCGAACTCGTTTTCGGCGAGCCGGTCGAGTCCGTCCTGTGCGCTGGTCGCGGTTTCGACGGAGATCTGGTCGTCCGCGGCCTCCAAGGAATCCGCTGCGACAGCCACGAAGTCGGGATCGTCGTCGATGTGTAACACCCGAATCTGGCCGCCGCCGACATCGGTTTCCCGGTCTGGGTGCCGGCCGCGGAGCGCCTCAGTCATAGTCAACTAGTTCACAGGTACACGCAAAAACAGTTCTGGCGCTTATTTCGCGTTCGCGTATGACCGAACCGGCAGCCAATGGCGACGAGACCGTCACCGAGCGTGTGGTTCTGCCGACCGCTGTTGGCCCGGGTTCCGGGACTGGTGGTTTCAATCCGCCGCGCGGCCGCCGCCACCGGCGTATGCGCGAGTCACGTCGACGAGTGCCTTCCGGAACTCGGACTCGTCCGGCTCGGGCGAGAGTGCTGCGAAGTGGCGCTTGAACTCCGCAAGGTCGACTGATTCGGCGTCCTGTGCCGCGGCATGCGCGAGGTCGTACAGCCGGTGGTCCGTCTCGACCAGATTGTGGCGTTCACACAGCGCAAGAGCGAACGCTGCGTTGACAGCCGTGATGTCCGGGTCTGCGGCCGGTGTCAGCCGCGCAGCCGGCTCGCTTGGGTGTCGCACCCGGGTCGGCGATGTCGAGCGGTCCCATGTCGGTGGGTCACTGGGTCTGTCCGCGACGGCAGCCGCGAGACTGGCTTCCAGAAACGGCACCAGTTTGTCACCGGGCACCACTGGCATCCAGATATCGTCGGCGTAGACGTCTTTCATGTGGTTGGCGATCTGGTAACAGTGCGTGAGCTTTCGCTGTTCGACCGAACGCCCCGCCAGCGCGAGATAGATGGCTTCCCGTGTCGACTGAGTGTGCGATGGATGCCCGCGTTCGTGGTGGTGCATGTGTGCGTACTCGTGTAACGCCAGTTCGCGAGCCATCGCACTCGTGGCGGCCTGACGGGAGATTGTCAGCCTGTGAGCGTCGTCGCTGTGGCTAACGCGGGTCCGTTCGTCAGGGTCTTCCCGGACCCGGACAGTCACTGGTCGGTTCAGGTCGTGTTCCGTCGAGAAGAGGTCCTTCGCTCCGAGAAACGGTTCGGCCGGCCCACCCTGCACGTGCACGTCCATGTGTCTCTATACCACGGGGCGCAGCGCTATTAATGCACGGGTGGGGGCAGCGTTCGCACGCCGCACTCAGGACTCAAGCGCCGCGAAACCGCGTTCCAGGTCGGCCCTGAGATCCTCGATATCTTCGATACCGACAGAAAGGCGGATGAGCGTATCAGAGATGCCCAGTTCGTCCCGTGCCGCCGGTGAGAGCGGTTCGTGGGTCATCGCCGCCGGAAGTTCCGCCAGGCTCTCGACACCGCCGAGGCTGACTGCCAGCGTCACCGTCTCTAACGCTTCGAGAAAGCGCTTGGCGTCGGCCATGTCTCCGGCCAGTTCGAACGAGAGCACGCCGCCAAAGCCCTGCATCTGCTCGCGAGCCAGCTCGTGCTGTGGGTGGCTCTCAAGTCCGGGGTAGTGGACCGTTTCGACGCGCTCGTGCTCGTCGAGGTACTGCGCGAGGGCCATGGCGTTGCTCTCGTGACGAGTCATTCGGACGCCCAGCGTCTTGATGCCCCGCGAGACGAGATAGCTGTCGAACGGGGCGAGCATGTTCCCGAGTGCGATCTGCTGGCGGAACTCTACCCGTTCGGCTACCTCGGGGTCGTCAGTAATCAGCGCGCCGCCGACGGCATCGCTGTGGCCGTTGAGGTACTTCGTTGTGCTGTGGACCACGAGATCCGCGCCGAGCGACAGCGGCTGCTGGAAGTACGGACTCGCGAAGGTGTTGTCGACGCCGACCGTCGCGTCGTAGTCGGCGGCGACGGCCGCAATCGCGTCGATATCACACAGTTTGATACGCGGGTTCGTCGGGGTCTCGACCCAGACGACCTCTGTTGCCGGTGTCATCGCGGCCGCCACAGCGTCGACATCGGTCGCGTCGACGAACTCCACGTCAACGCCAAGCTGGTCTCGAAACAGCGTTTCGAACATCCGTCGCGTGCCCGCGTACAGGTCATCAAATGCGACGACGTGGTCGCCCGGTTCGACCAATGACAGCACCGCTGTTGCAACGGCCGCCGTCCCAGAACTGAAGGCATAGGCCCGCTCCCCGCCTTCGAGCGCGGCCAACTCCTGTTCGAGGCCGTGTCGTGTCGGGTTTGACAGCCGCGAGTAGAGAAACTCTCCGCTACCGGGGTCGATGTCCTCTAGAGACAGGTCCGTGTCGAGTCCGGCCAGTTCGTAGGTCGAGGAGAGGTGTATCGGGAGCGTGACATCCCCCGCTGCTGACGCCGTCTCGGTACCGACTGCGATCGTGTCGAGGTGTGGACGCCGACTCATACGCTCCCGTCCGCTGGCTGGCGCTAATACCTTTGCAATCATTACTCATCCGCATGCAAATAATTATAATCGCAGAGCATACGCTCCCGATTACCGGCCAAGCGGAATGCCAGACCATGCCACGCGAACGGCCGGATTTCGAGCGGTCACGGCCGTAGTGAAACACTATCCTTTTGACCCTGCTGTTGATAGAAAGCTGTATAATGGGCCGACGTAAGAAAATCGTCCAAGAATGTGAGACACTGATGGACGATCCGGAGCACATCCGGAACATCGCCATCGCTGCTCACGTCGATCACGGAAAGACGACACTGACAGACAATCTGCTGGCCGGTGCCGGCATGATTTCCGACGACACCGCCGGCGAACAGCTGGCGATGGACACCGAGGAAGACGAACAGGAACGTGGGATCACCATCGATGCGGCTAACGTTTCGATGACCCACGAGTACGAGGACCAGAACCACCTCATCAACCTCATCGACACCCCCGGCCACGTCGACTTCGGTGGCGACGTGACCCGCGCGATGCGTGCCGTCGACGGCGCGCTGGTGGTCGTCGACGCCGTCGAGGGCGCAATGCCCCAGACCGAGACGGTGCTCCGGCAGGCGCTCCGCGAGGGCGTCAAGCCGACGCTGTTCATCAACAAGGTCGACCGCCTCATCTCCGAGCTCCAGGAAGGCCCCGAAGAGATGCAGGAGCGCCTGCTCGCGGTCATTCAGGACGTCAACGACCTCATCCGCGGCATGACCGAGGAGATGGACGACATCGAGGACTGGACGGTCTCCGTTGAGGAAGGGACCGTCGGCTTCGGCTCCGCGCTGTACAAGTGGGGCGTCTCGATGCCGTCGATGCAGCGGACCGGTATGGACTTCGGCGAGATCATGGAACTCGAGCGCAACGACAAGCGCCAGGAACTCCACGAGCGCACGCCGCTGTCCGACGTGGTGCTTGACATGGTGTGTGAGCACTTCCCGAACCCAGTCGACGCCCAGCCGATGCGCGTGCCGCGTATCTGGCGTGGCGACGCCGAGTCCGAACTCGCAGAGGACATGCGCCTGGTCAACGAGGACGGCGAAGTCGTCCTGATGGTCACTGACATCGGTGTCGACCCCCACGCCGGCGAGATCGCCGCCGGTCGTGTCTTCTCCGGCACGCTGGAGAAGGGCCAGGAGCTGTACGTCTCCGGAACTGCGGGCAAGAACCGCATCCAGAGCGTCGGTATCTACATGGGTGGCGAGCGTGAGGAGGTCGAACGCGTTCCTGCCGGCAACATCGCCGCCGTCACGGGCCTCAAGGACGCCATCGCCGGCTCCACGGTCTCCAGCGCCGAGATGACTCCGTTCGAGTCCATCGAGCACATCTCGGAGCCGGTCATCACGAAGTCCGTCGAGGCACAGAACATGGACGACCTGCCGAAGCTCATCGAAACGCTCCAGCAGGTCGCCAAGGAAGACCCGACCATCCAAGTCGAAATCAACGAGGACACCGGCGAGCACCTCATCTCCGGGCAGGGCGAACTCCACCTGGAAGTGATCGGCCAGCGTATCGAGCGCAATCAGGGCATCCCGATCAACACCGGTGAGCCGATTGTTGTCTACCGTGAGGCCCCCCAGGGCGACAGCCGCGAAGTCGAAGGTCGGTCGCCGAACAACCACAACCGCTTCTACATCAGCATCGAGCCGCTCGGCGAGGACATCGTCGAGACGATCAAGATGGGCGAAGCGTCGATGGACATGCCGGAACTGGAGCGCCGTGAAGCGCTGCAGGAAGCCGGCATGGACAAGGACGACTCCCAGAACATCGAGCACATCCACGGGACCAACATCCTGCTCGACGAGACGAAGGGTATCCAGCACCTCAACGAGACGATGGAGCTCGTCATCGAAGGTCTTGAAGAGGCCCTCGACGACGGTCCGCTCGCGTCCGAGCCGGTCCAGGGGTCGCTCATCCGCCTCCACGACGCCCGCCTCCACGAGGACGCCATCCACCGCGGTCCGGCCCAGGTCATCCCTGCGGTGCGTGAGGCCGTCCACAACGCGCTCATCGACGCCAGCATCAAGCTGCTTGAGCCGATTCAGCAGGTCCGCATCGACGTGCCAAACGACCACATGGGCGCTGCAAGCGGCGAGATCCAGGGCCGCCGTGGCCGCGTCGACGACATGTACCAGGAAGGCGACCTGATGGTCGTCGAGGGCGTCGCGCCGGTCGACGAGATGATCGGCTTCTCCTCGGACATCCGGTCGGCCACCGAGGGCCGTGCCTCCTGGAACACCGAGAACGCCGGCTTCCAGGTCCTTGCCGACAACCTCCAGCCTGACAAGATCAGCGAGATCCGCGAGCGCAAGGGTATGAAGCAGGAACTGAACCCGGCTATCGACTACTTCTAAGTACCTTTTTACTTCGTCGGGTTTCCTCGCGCCGCCAACGGCGGCGCTGCGGGAACCACTTCTCGCAAAAATCTACGCTAAAAACGACCTCCGAGTCGCGCTCTGCGAGCGCGCTCGGAGTGAAACCGCGCGCCGACGGCGCGCGGTACGCTCGTCCGTCCCGTTTTTCGCTCCGCTACAGCGCGGTTTTACTCCGCCGCTTGTGCCCGTAGCCTGTCGATTCGGTTCCCCAGCGGCGGCGATTTCGAGAGCGGGTTCGCGAACCGTCGTCTCGACGGCTCCATGTCGTGAACGTCGGCGTACCGTTCGAGTGCGTCGGCAACGGCGTCCGGGCCGACGCGGTCAGCGGCGTAGTCGTCGGCCGCGCGGACGCCACGACGCGTGACCCACAGGCTCAGGACGACGAGGCCGAGGCTCACGCCGGCAAGCGGCCACAGCGGGCCGATGTCGGCCAGTGCCAGGAACAGCGGGACCAGCGCGAGCAACAGACCGGCGACGACCCGGGCGAGTACCCGGGCGTTCTGGCGGCCAGCCTGGACCGCAAGCAGGGCCGTCGCCGTCTCGTCGTCGAGCGCGTCGAGAAACGTACTGGTTACGAACAGGCGACGATACCCGGGAACGCCGCGAACGGTCGCGTTCGCCGTCCCCTCACGGTCGGTGTCGAGAATCCGGATGTCGCGGACGGTCAGCCGCGCGCGCTCCCGGAGCCGATTCAGCGTCGCTTCGGTCGATTCCTCCGGCGTCCGGACTGACCGAACGACCGGGATAATCCAGGGGGCCGCGGCCTGCAGGGCGACGACAAGCGCGGCGACGACGGCCAGCAGGACGACCGACGATAGGCCGGTTTCGAGCGGCGCGATGACGACCGTCACGAAAATCGACAGCCCGAGGACGTACCGTCCCATCCGGGCGAGCGCCCGGCCGGTCGAGAGGTCGATGTCCCGGACGCCGCGGACGCCCCGAACGGTCGGCGCGTAGGCGGCCAGTCCGACGCCGCCGGCGGCGAGCAGTTCGGTGAACGTCGCCAGCAACGCCTGGACCGTTCCGGCCCCTCCGCCGACTACTGCGTAGCCGAACCCGAGCAGTCGAAAGACGACGTACGACAGCAGGGCAAACGGGAGCAGGACCCCGAGGTACAACTGCCGATATCTGGCGACGGGGTTCGAGAGTTGCTGTACGACTATGCTTCCGAGCGCGCCGAGAGCTGCTCCGACGACGGCGAGGAAACCGACGAGGAACAGCCCCGTGCCCGTGGCTATCGGTGGTGTCTGGAGGCCGTACACATACGACACGCTTCACCGGCAGGAAAAAAACGTAGCGTTCCCCCTGTCTGCACCTGTTCACGTCGGAGCCACACGCTTAGGTCGCCCGGCACCGAACGGCAGGGTATGAGCGACCGCCTGCATCAGATCGTTGACCTCCTCGTGGCTGCTGTCATCGCCGGCACGTCGACGTTCATCTGGAGTTACGTCCTTCCGACGGGGCTGGCACTGACGCTCGCGGGGATGTTCGCGGCGATGTACTACTTCTCACGTAACCCCTGGGGGTCGACTCGCGGCGAAGCGTACAACGAGTGGATCGACGACCTGTACAACCGCTTTCTCCCGTGAGACCAAACGAACGGTTTCTTATACGTGCCCCTGCTGAGTCATCCACAATGAGCCGAGATACCCAGGAGGTGAGCGGGCGATGAGCGACTCGACCGACGAGGTACGGTCCTACACAGTTCGGCTGGAACTGGTCGACGAACCGGGTGAACTGCTGCGGGCGCTCGAGCCCATCGCCAACAACGGCGGGAACCTCCTCTCTATCTTCCACGAGCGGGGGAACGTGACCCCGCGGGGCCACATCCCCGTGGAGGTCGACCTGGAGGCGACCCCCGAACGGTTCGACGGGATCGTCGACGCACTCCGGGACGCGGGCATCAATGTCATCCAGGCCGGGGCCGAGCAGTACAGCGAAGCGCTGACGATCATTCTCACCGGCCACCTCGTCAACACTGATCTCTCTGATACGCTCTCGCGGATTCACGAATCCACGGACGCGACCGTGACTGACCTCTCGCTGTCGGCACCGGAGGGAACGGACGATGCTTCCAGCGCGCGCATCCGACTGGCAACGGAGGAAGGGGCGGTCAACGAGACGATGTCCGCTATTCGTGCTGTCGCCGACGAGAAGGAACTGCAGGTCATCGAGCCGCTCGCCGCGGGGGGCGAGGCATGAGACTCGCCGTTATCGGAGCCGGTGCAGTCGGCTCTTCTGTCGTCGAACTGGCGGCCGACCACGGCCACTCAGTTACTGCGTTCGCCGATTCTAGCAGCGCCGTCATCGACAGCACTGGTATCGACACTGCCGAAGCGCTCGACCGGAAGCGGGCCGACGGCGTCGTTGGGAGCGACGCGCCCGAGGCCGCGCTTTCGGCCGAGTACGACGTGCTCGTCGAGGCGACGCCGACGACGCTTGGCGATGCTGAGCCGGGATTCGGCCACGTGCAGGCCGCACTCGAACGTGACCGCCACGCTGTGCTGGCGAACAAGGGCCCGGTCGCCGAACGATACGCGGACGTTCGCGCGCTGGAACGGGAAAGCGAGGGGTCGGTGCTGTTCGAGGCGACCGTCGGCGGCGCGATGCCGGTCCTCTCGACTATCAACGACTTCGACCCGACCCACATCACCGCCGTTCGCGGGGTACTCAACGGCACCGCGAACTTCATCCTCTCGCGGATGGCGACAGAGGGGCTGGATTACGAACATGTCCTCGCGGAAGCACAGGACCTGGGCGTCGCCGAGGCCGACCCGACCTTCGACGTGGACGGGACCGACGCAGCCCTGAAAGGCGTCATCATCGCGAACGTCCTCTCTGACGATGAGACGGAGTACACGCTCGATGACGCTGCGGTAGAAGGAATTCAGGACATCTCCGGCAGCGCGCTCGAACTTGCGCGGGCTGACGGCCGGACCGTCCGGCTCGTCGCCGAGGTCGTCGAAGGGTCTGTCCGTGTCGGCCCGCGACTTGTTCCGGACAACGCGCCGCTTGCCGTCTCCGGGACCCGGAACATCGCCCAACTGGAGACCGAACACGCCGGCCAGCTCAACATCTCCGGTCGCGGTGCCGGCGGCCCGGAGACGGCGAGCGCGGTACTCGCCGATATCGGCCGACTGTAACGGGACAGCAGGGTTTCTACCGCGACCACACCGTTCCTGTATTCACTGTCTGTCACAGCTACTCGTCTGTTTGGCACTCGAACCAACACTATCCCGGCTGTGACTGCCGGGACCAACCGTCTTCCTGACCAAGCTATTGGGTGTCACACTACCATGCCATGTCGTGCCGAATCGCAAGAAAGCGACGGCCTGACGCTTACACGCTTTCGAAATCGTTTTATGAACCACCAGCTAATAAACCCGATACAGCGCCTCTGCGCGTGAGAGATAACAATGAGCGACGAACAACACCAGAACCTGGCCATTATCGGCCACGTCGACCACGGGAAGAGCACGCTCGTCGGCCGACTCCTGTACGAGACAGGATCGGTACCGGAGCACGTCATCGAACAGCACAAAGAAGAAGCCGAGGAGAAGGGCAAGGGCGGCTTCGAGTTCGCCTACGTCATGGACAACCTCGCCGAAGAGCGTGAGCGTGGTGTCACCATCGACATCGCCCACCAGGAGTTCAGCACCGACACCTACGATTTCACCATCGTGGACTGTCCTGGTCACCGCGACTTCGTGAAGAACATGATTACCGGCGCGTCCCAGGCCGACAACGCCGTCCTGGTCGTCGCCGCCGACGACGGCGTTCAGCCGCAGACTCAGGAGCACGTGTTCCTGGCCCGCACCCTGGGCATCGGTGAACTCATCGTCGCCGTCAACAAGATGGACCTCGTCGACTACGGCGAGTCCGAGTACAAGCAGGTCGTCGAAGAGGTCAAGGACCTCCTCACCCAGGTCCGCTTCGACTCCGAGAACGCCAAGTTCATCCCGGTCTCCGCGTTCGAGGGCGACAACATCGCCGACGAGTCCGAGCACACGGGCTGGTACGACGGCGAAATCCTGCTGGAAGCACTCAACGAACTGCCGGCACCGGAGCCGCCGACGGACGCGCCGCTCCGACTGCCGATTCAGGACGTCTACACCATCTCCGGTATCGGTACGGTCCCGGTTGGCCGTGTCGAGACGGGTATCCTGAACACGGGCGACAACGTCAGCTTCCAGCCTTCGGACGTCTCCGGCGAAGTCAAGACCGTCGAGATGCACCACGAGGAAGTCCCGAAGGCCGAGCCCGGTGACAACGTCGGGTTCAACGTCCGCGGCGTCGGCAAGGACGACATCCGACGCGGTGACGTCTGTGGTCCGGCCGACGACCCGCCATCGGTCGCCGAGACCTTCCAGGCCCAGATCGTCGTGATGCAGCACCCGAGCGTCATCACCGAGGGCTACACCCCGGTCTTCCACGCTCACACGGCACAGGTCGCCTGTACCGTCGAGTCCATCGACAAGAAGATCGACCCGTCCTCCGGTGAGGTTGCCGAGGAGAACCCCGACTTCATCCAGAACGGGGACGCTGCCGTCGTGACGGTCCGCCCACAGAAGCCGCTCAGCATCGAGCCATCCTCCGAAATTCCGGAGCTTGGTTCGTTCGCTATCCGCGACATGGGGCAGACCATCGCCGCCGGCAAAGTCCTCAGCGTCAACGAGCGATAACGCATGTCCCAGCAGGCACGCGTTCGGCTCGCGGGCACAAGCCCCGAGGACCTCGACGACATCTGCGCCGACGTGCGGGAGATCGCGAACAAGACCGGTGTCGAACTCTCCGGTCCGGTTCCGCTCCCCACCAAGACGCTTGAGGTTCCCACCCGCAAGTCCCCCGACGGCGAGGGGACCGCGACGTGGGAACACTGGGAGATGCGCGTCCACAAGCGGCTCATCGATATCGACGCCGACGAACGGGCACTGCGCCAGCTGATGCGCATCCAGGTTCCCAACGACGTCTCCATCGAGATCGTCCTCGAGGACTGAGCCTCGGGGAACTGTCGCTTCGCGACAGCGTCGTTGTGTACGCCCGTCCGAACCGCTGGCCGGGACAGTGTGAATCGCTATCGAAGGCCGCTCTCACGCGCAGGGTTTTTATAACTCCGCGTTCGAGTGGCAGACCACGCGGGCTCGTAGATCAGTGGCAGATCGCTTCCTTCGCAAGGAAGAGGCCCCGGGTTCAAATCCCGGCGAGTCCATACGCGCTTCGCGCGTTCGGTAATTTCGACACCTCGCGTCGTCTATATTTACCAGCATAACTCCGACAAGGGTGCAAATCAGGCACCGATTGCTAGTGGTCTGAATCGGCTGTGTTGAATCGCCATACAGCAGTGGAATTCACTGTTTCACGGCTCGCTTGATGTTATAGACGACACACATCAGCGCGATTTCACGGAACTCCCGGAACCAAGTACGCGCTCGCACGGCGAAGCCGAGCGAGCGCTTCACAGCCGAGTTCACAGTCTCGGTCATCGAGCGCTGATTGTAGCGCTGTTCGTCGATTCTGGCGTTGTGCGCGTGGTCGTAAGGTGCGAAGATACGATGTTTGATGAGCGGGCGAATCCCGAGGTTACGAAGGGATTCGCGGAGCGATTG
>NZ_LIUF01000008.1 GCF_001280425.1 Haloarcula rubripromontorii
AGAGGACGAAGGACCTGTCAACGGCGGGGGTAACTATGACCCTCTTAAGGTAGCGTAGTACCTTGCCGCATCAGTAGCGGCTTGCATGAATGGATTAACCAGAGCTTCACTGTCCCAACGTTGGGCCCGGTGAACTGTACATTCCAGTGCGGAGTCTGGAGACACCCAGGGGGAAGCGAAGACCCTATGGAGCTTTACTGCAGGCTGTCGCTGAGACGTGGTCGCCGATGTGCAGCATAGGTAGGAGTCGTTACAGAGGTACCCGCGCTAGCGGGCCACCCAGACAACAGTGAAATACTACCCGTCGGTGACTGCGACTCTCACTCCGGGAGGAAGACACCGATAGCCGGGCAGTTTGACTGGGGCGGTACGCGCTCGAAAAGATATCGAGCGCGCCCTATGGCTATCTCAGCCGGGACAGAGACCCGGCGAAGAGTGCAAGAGCAAAAGATAGCTTGACAGTGTTCTTCCCAACGAGGAACGCTGACGCGAAAGCGTGGTCTAGCGAACCAATTAGCCTGCTTGATGCGGGCAATTGATGACAGAAAAGCTACCCTAGGGATAACAGAGTCGTCACTCGCAAGAGCACATATCGACCGAGTGGCTTGCTACCTCGATGTCGGTTCCCTCCATCCTGCCCGTGCAGAAGCGGGCAAGGGTGAGGTTGTTCGCCTATTAAAGGAGGTCGTGAGCTGGGTTTAGACCGTCGTGAGACAGGTCGGCTGCTATCTACTGGGTGTGTAATGGTGTCTGACAAGAACGACCGTATAGTACGAGAGGAACTACGGTTGGTGGCCACTGGTGTACCGGTTGTCTGAGAAGGCACGTGCCGGGTAGCCACGCCACACGGGGTAAGAGCTGAACGCATCTAAGCTCGAAACCCACTTGGAAAAGAGACACCGCCGAGGTCCCGCGTAGAAGACGCGGTCGATAGACTCGGGGTGTGCGCGTCGAGGTAACGAGACGTTAAGCCCACGAGCACTAACAGACCAAAGCCATCATTCATACGCACTGTGACTCATTCACCGACGATTTACTCGTCGCTGAACGAGTCCAGGCGCAAACTGGATCGCACGGACACACGGTGGAGTCAATCGAGACTGGTACCCTCGCGGTTCGATTCCGCGACTCGACGTTAGGCGGCCATAGCGGTGGGGTTGCCTCCCGTACCCATCCCGAACACGGAAGATAAGCCCACCAGCGTTCCGGGGAGTACTGGAGTGCGCGAGCCTCTGGGAAACGCGGTTCGCCGCCACCATTCATACCTTTCATAGCCCACTCAGGAGAGACTTCTCTCCCGAGTGGGCTTTCCGTATTTGTACAGCGGTTGGCAACTACATAATCGCCCGAGTGGGTGCTGTATGGCTCGCGAAGTCAAGCTGACCTCACGGAACTTCTCGAAACGGCGACGTACCCGATCTCGGTCGCGACTGCGCGTCAGGAGTTTGAGGATGTACGGCTCGTGTACGCGGACGGTACCGAACCGTTAGCTGCGGCACTGGATCGGATCGAGGACGAGCGGTTTGACTCTCCCGACGAAGCGCAATCGTCGATCTACAACTCTATTCCGTTTGAAGGGGTCAGTGAGCCGGGCCAGTCAGAGGGCGAGGGCTGATCGAATCCGCTACGCTTAAACGACCGAACTGAATACTTCTATTCGCGCCAAGGTGGCAGAGTCTGGCCTAACGCAGCGGCCTGCAGAGCCGCCCACCGCCGGTTCAAATCCGGCCCTTGGCTTGATTTCACCGTTCTCAAGGCTTCTAAAGGCATTTTTCGTCAAAGCTGGTCGTGGTCACAAACTCCCGAAAGGGGCCGTTCACGGTAGGATTGACCACTATGAGCCGCGACAAATCGCAAGACGGCGAAGGGCAAGTCCGTGGAATCCCCACGGCCACCCAGCCGTCCAAGGTTGCATTGACCGAGAAGCAGATCACCGACTACCAACACCACCGCAAGCGGATGCTAAAGTGGTGCCTCAACCTCGGCAAAAATCCCGATGAAGCCGTGGGGTACTCCGAGGACACCATCCGCGTCCGTGCGGGTCACATCGACCGCTTCTACCGGTGGGTCTGGAACAACGCGTCGGACGGGTACACCACGCAAGTCACCGAAGATCAGGCAGATCAGTATCTCAAGGAGTTGGCCTACCGAGATGACCTGTCGAGGAGCACGGCGAACAAGTACAAGAAGGCCCTCCAGATGCTCTTCAAGTGGAGGTCGCACGATCTCGGCGAAGACCACGACTGGGATCCCGCCCTCACGTTCGCCACCAGCGACAGCTCCAGCCAGCCCCGAGACTACCTCTCCCGCGACGAACGTCAGCAACTCCGTGAAGGCGTCCTCGAACTCGGCGACGAGATTCCCTCCTACAAGTCCGTCTCACCCGAGGAACGCCGCCGCATCAAGAAACTCCTCGCCGTCCGCCTCTCGAAGCCGCTCAGCGAGATCGGCAAGGACGACTGGAAGGAAGAACGGTCGTGGAAGTACCCCTCGATGGTGTTCACCGCACTCGACGCCGGCCTCCGCCCGGTCGAAGTCGGGCGCGCGACGACGGAGTGGGTGGACATCAGCAACGAGGTGCTGCGCATCCCGAAGGGCGAGTCCAGCAAGAACCGGGAGAACTGGACGGTCGCACTCTCGGAACGCACGGCGGACTACCTCGACCGCTGGCTCACCGAGCGCGAGTCGTACACCAAGTACGACGACACGGACGCCCTCTGGCTCACGCGGCGCGGTAACCCGTACTCCTCGTCGAGCTGTAACGGCCTCCTCAGCCGGGTGCTGGAACACACCGACATCGACAGGGACGTGACGTGGTACGCCATCCGACACTCGGTCGGGACGTACATGTCGGCGGAGGCCGGTCTCGGCGCGACGCAACAGCAGTTGCGCCACAAGTCGTCGCAGACCACCCTCAAGTACGATCAGGCCCCACCAGAGGAGCGGCGCGACGCCCTAGACAAGATGTGACGAGACTCCTACCCGACGATCTCTGACTCGGGGACGGGATCAATGGCATCGACGCGTGCCCGCCGGTCGTCGATCGCCGACGGCCCAGCCTCCAGCCAGCGCGCCCACACGTGCCACCTGAACGGCGCGCGCTCTGATGCGAACAACACTCCGCTCATCCACGGATACTCACCGCTTCGGCGAGCGAACGGGGCCGCCAGCGAACGCGTCTCGCGCTCGCCGTCGGACTCGGCGATCTCGACGTTCTCGATTCGGACACCCATCTCGCGGCCATCGGCGAGCTGGATCACGGCCCATCCGCCACGATCGACCGCTCGGTGAACGCCGTCGACGATCCCCACCGGCGAATCACTCATCGCTGACCACCTCGAGGCCCTCCAGCGGTTCGCTCTCGCCACCCGGGCCGACAATATTCAACTCCATCTTCTCGCCGAGACTGTCGTTGCTGTAGATCAGATACGCGAACTGGGACTCGCCACCCCCGAGCAAGATGTAGATGCTGACGATGACGCCAACCTCGCCGTCGGAGGCAACCTCCAACTCTCCCTCTTCGGTGACGCGCCCAATGATGTCATAGCTGTCCGTATGGACACCAATCACCCGCCCCTCGCGCAGGCGGAGCAGGTGCTTGGGTTCCGGGTTCTCGATTCGCTCTTCGATGCGCTCGTCGTCGATGGTTGCCGTGTTCATCGGCGCTCCTGCGGTAGACATGACCCCCAGATAAAGGCACGAACGGCTGCAGTACCCTGCCTCACGAACCTTTATCTGCCACCGACAGGCCAAACATCCGTGGCAACAACTGAGACTCAATCCCCGTGGGAGTGCTGGAGCGCGAACACTGCATCCCAGCCCGTCTGCCCCGACGCGTCCAGCACGTCCTCGCGACGGGGGAACATCCCGATGGCCTCGTCGAGCAACCGTCCAACGTCGTCCTCCTCGAGCCACGTCAGGGAGCCCGAGAGCGACGGCTCCGAGGCTTCCCGAACATACTCGACCTACACGTCGGACTCGCCCTCCTCGCACGCGTAGCGCACGTAGGCGACCAGCAACACGACGCGCTCCACCGCCTTCGAGCGCACCTTCTCCATCCGGAGGAGGTTGTCGAGATGAATCCTGATCCTGAGGAGTTGTAACTCGTAGTCTCTCCATCGGGAACCACTCCTGCTCGAGGAGCCAGCGGGGAACCTCTTCGCGTCGATGTTGGAGCCCCTGCTCGCCGTCGAGACTGATCGGGAACCTTCCTGTGCGTAGACCCTTGGGGAACCCTGCCTGTACGCGAGAGAGAAGAGTGGGTTACTCGTCGTCGAGATCGATGTCGAGGGCTTCTGCTACTTCTTCGGTGGTGTACTGCTTGTCTTCGTCGTTGATCTCGTCGATGCGGGCCTCGATGGCTTGTTCTTCTCTCGGGGTCATTTCGTCGTCGCTGGTCACGTGGATGTGTAGGTGTTCTTGGTGCTTAGTGTTCTGGGCGCGCTGGAGTACCTGCTCCGCTGCCTGCACGTCGAGACGCGTGGACTCCTCTTTCTCGAGGACATGGTGGGATCCCTGCTTGCGGTGACGCGGGTCTGTCTTACCTCTCGACAGATGGTGACGAGACTCTGTTCCTCGAGGTTCCTGTTCTTGGCCCGGGGATGATCTGGGGCTCGGCCCTTGACTCTGAGAGCCTCTGTGTCCAGTCGCACGTCGGCGCCAGTCACTCGGCGAGCAATCGCGGAGCTACCCTTTTTATGACGGGGGCCGCCTGTCCCCCCGTAGGGGGGACAGGTCTTCGGCCTCGGACGGAGCGCCGATTTTCTATCAAATCCTGTGAAATATCTTATAAGTGTTTGACACGTACATTCAGGTGTGAACGAGGAAGTACAGCAACCCGATCTGGACGATCTCTCCGAGCGCATCCTTGCGTTCGTGCGAGCGACGGGCGAGGACGGTGCTACGGTGAGCGACATCGTGGACGCGTACGATGACCTGACCGAGGACGACAGGGGCCGGATTCACGACCGGATCAACCGCAAGCTGGAGCCGTCGGGTCACGTGGAGCGCGAAGAGGACGCCATCGAGACCGATGGTGGCGTATCTGACGCACACGTGTTCCGACTGACGGAGTGGGGCGAGATGTACCTCAACGAGCGCGACGAACCCGTGACGGACGCCGCGGAGGCGGCAGACGTGCAGGTGGGGCTGGCGGAGGCAGTTGGCCGTATCGAGGATGTGGAGACACGCGTGGACGTAATGGAGTCCGAGGTTGGCGAGCGACTGGAGGGATTCGGCGACCGGCTTGGGCGCGCCGAGGACGAGGTTGAGGGCGCAGCGGAGGCCGTGCAGGGTGCGGTGTCGACGGCGGACACCGCCCGGGAGGACGCCGAGGAGGCCGTGGACGAGGTAGAGGAGCTACGCGAGCAAGTCGAGGATCTTGATGACGCGGTGGCCATACTGGAGAAGCAACTGGAGGACGAGAAGGAGCGCCGGGAGGAGATGCTCGGTGATCTGGACGAGACCGATGGAACCGTTGCGGCGCGTTTAGAGTGGATTGAAGAGAACGTGCGGTGGTTCCGGCAGAAGGTAGACGAGTTCGACGGGCTGTTTGACGAGCTATCCGAGTCGTCGCTTCTGCGCGGTTGGCGACGTGGCGAGTGACCCTCTATTCACCGACGTGGATGTCGTCCAGCGCGCGCTGGACGCCCGGGCGGTCGATGATTCTGTCGAGGGTGCGGCAGTAGCCCTCCCACGCGTTCACCGCCCAGTCGTCGTTCGTGGAGGAGATTCCGCGTCCATCGGGCGCGAGAACGGTGCCGTGCGGGAGGTCTGCGAGGTGTTCGCCGAGGGCGTGGCGGCGCGCTTCGGCGAGGGCCATCGCCGAGGGGTGGGCTTCGGGCGCGATGCAGACGGCGTGCAGGCCGGTGGGTATCGCGTCGTCCTCGCTCGCGAAGGCGAGCAGGCGGATGGTGACGCCGTACCGCAACCCGCCGTCGACGCCGAGGACGGCATCGCCGGGCACGTACGCGATGTAGTCGCGGTGGGTGTCGACGGCGGTGGCGGGCATCGACGTGGTGACTTCTTCGACGTTGACCGCCCAGTCGTCCATCTCGGGCGCGCTGTGGTCTTGCCAGTTGATGTGTTCGACGACGGAATCAGCGCGAATCACGGGGTAGTGGTTGTCCGTGTTGAGCGCGGTGAGGGTGCCGTCGACGGCGGTGACGTCGAATTCGTGTTCACGGCAGTCGTCGGTTTGGGTGGCGAGGTGGTCTGTCAAGGTGAGCGCGTCGGGCGCGCTGTCGGGGAGGTAGTCGGTGGGCTGCATCGTCACACCTTCTCCTCCTCGTTTTCTTCCTCCACGCGTGCGGTCATGCGGTCGTCTTCGTCGGCGATGATGGCTGCCTCGACGCCGTCTCCTTCCCGGCTGATGAGGATCGTCGTGTCGCCGTCGGGCCGGTGGGTGAGATTCACCGTGAGGTCAGAGTCCGCGAGATCGAACTCTTGGTACTCGTATTCGCCGTTGGAGTCGAATTCGCGGTCTCGGGGTCTGATCATCCGTGGATAGTCAGGGGTATTCATACGCACTTCTGGGGTATCCGGTGATGGGATAAAGGGATCTGCCGGCGGGCTGCTCGGATAGTGGCCGGTGGTTCGATTTGGACATAATCGGCCGCATCTGTGTGGGTGTTGACTATTTCTTCCTCCCTTGACCGAGGTCGTGCCCCGGTTTCTTCGCCAATCCCGAACCGCGCAAAATTGGAGAATAAGATAGTACTACATCGTGGAAAACTAACCACAAGGTGTGACACTCCGGAATTGCTACTTCGTTTTTTCCTCCCGAATTTACCGAAGCACGGATCCTACAATCACTCTTCTTGATTTGTTCTGACTATTAATCTCCGCTCTTCGACCGTGATTCTCAATGGAGTTCGTTCTGTCACTCCACGTATCTTGGAACGCCAGAACACTCCAACTCTTCAGAACAGAATCGTCCTTCTGAACCAACATAGGGGAAGTTACGACATCAGGATGGGCCAAAGGCAAAGATTAAAGTTGGTCGGGTGGTTATAGTCTACTAACGCCTGAAGAGGCGGAATTGGACGATGAAGACGATACGTTGGTATTCGCGACGGCAAGTTCGGCGTCACGCGCCCGGCGTTCTGTGGAAGGGTCGGCGGGCTCGTGACGCGGGCAGAGTCGCCGCGGTGGACGCAAAGCGACTCCAGTTGCCCATTCTCAAGTGGGCGGGAGTTCGTCTTGAAACCTGCGTCTGCCGCGCTCTAGTCAGCCCCACTCTCAACCATGAGTGAACCTAACGACGCCGCCGAGCGCGGCACCGATCAAGGCGCATCGACCGTCACGTTCACCGTCAAATCTGGACGTGGAGATAATCAGGAGTTCGAGTTCGAGAAGGGCACCAAGGTAGGTGATGCCGCTAAGGAGGTCGCCGAGGAATACGGGTACGACCCCAACGACCCTACCTTCGTCCACCCCGAGGAGGGAGAACTCGACCGCAACAAGCCTCTCGCACCGTACCACCTTGACGGTGATACTGTAACCCTCGTCAACGAGGAGAAAGGCGTCTAAGCGTGCAAGCTGACGTCACCCGAACGGTGGTAGAAAAGCAGCTCGCGGACGTGCGCGAGCTGGCCCAGACGAACAACTGGGAGGTCGAAGCCGACCTCGAAGCACTCGCTGTCGAAGTCCGGATGCAGAGTCCCGTTGACGACGAAGAATATGTCATCCATCTCGACTGCGAAGGATTCGACGAAAAACCACCCTACGTCGAGATGGTGCATCCAGAAACAGGCGAGGTCGGCGACTACGAGGCGTACTTCGATGACCGGGGAAAGAACCCCAACATTATCGCGTATGGGGATGGGAAGAAAGACCCAGTCCTCTGTCACCAGTACAACCGACGCATCTACGAGGACGACGCCACACCCCATGGAAACTGGACGATGGCCGACTGGCAATCCGACGCGGACAATCTGACCACGCTCGGTGACATCGTTGCCGACATCTACCACCGAATCAGCGATCCGGAACGCTATCAAGGGAGGTATGACGGCCAACGATGAGCGTCATCACTACCCTTCATACTGCCATTAGGCGTATCTTCAGTGCTCACCCTCCTGATAGGCCAGAGGAGGAGTGGATGACGCCGCGTCTCCTCGTCACCGCGGACGTCTGTAGCAAGACGCGTCGGGGCCTTCGCAGCCACTCGCCTCCACACGAAGACCACGAGGGTGTTGTCTACTGGGCGGGCCGGTCTATCCCGGACGAATCCACGAAGGTCGCCCTCTCGGTCGTCGTTCCAGAGGCCACCACAACCCCCGGATCGTACGACGTCTCTTCGGTGGCGAACGCGGCGGTGATTAACGCCATCCACGAACACGATCTCGAGCTGATAGCCACCGTTCACAGCCATCCCGGTGAGAGGACGAGCCACTCTGATCTGGACAGCGAGGCAGCTCAACTGCCACACGACGGGTACTTCTCGATCGTCGTTCCGAACTATGCGGAGGACGGAGTCCGCCCCTACACCGAATGTGGCGTCCACGTCTACCGCGATGGTACGTTCGTCGAGTTGGACGCGTCGGCGATCGAAGACCGGGTCGAGACGCTCCCTTCCGCCCCCTCCTACGTCGACACCAGAGAACAATGACGAAACTACCACCTCCGGGCGAGTTCTACGCCGCTCGTGACGATCGAACGAACAGGCTCAGCGATGGGACGGACTATCGCGACGCGGCGATCCTCGTTGCGGGCGAGCGAGAGGTGCTCTCAACGTACGCCGGCCGGGTCGCCGCGCGAACGACCCTGAATCTCCTCAGTCGGTTCGCCCGCAACGTTGACGTTGCGTTTCCCTCCGTCGCGGCTGACGACGAATTGGGGCCGGCAGCACCGACGCTCGCAGAACAGTCGCTCCGTGAAATGTGGGCCGCTGATCCACACGGCCGCTTCGGCTGGACGCGCTCCCCAGATCCCGTGTCGTACGACTGTATAGTCGCCGTCGGGAATCCCGACCTTGAAACGCGAGCCACTCCAACAATCCGGCTTGATGGTGGAGGGTGGCTCGCCCGTGTCGTTCGGGACGAGTCCGTGGAGATCGTCTCGGCCAGTACCGAGAACCCAATCGGGCCTGTAGTAGCTGGGTGTCTTGGAAGTGCCGAGGTCTTCAAGACCGTTGTCGGGGCACCCGAGACAGCCCTCACGGATGCGATCACCTACGACGCGTTCAACCACAAGGCGCATGAGGATGTCATCTCGCCAGCCCATCCCGAACTCCCCACATCGATCAATTTAGGGACGGTACGAATGGTTGGCGTCGGCTCCGTTGGCTCCGCAGCTGCGTACTTCCTCCGACGACTCCCAATAGAAGGAACTCTCCAGCTAATCGACTACGACCCGGTGGAACTGGTAAATCTCAACCGGTCGCCACTGTTCACCGCCAGCCATGCGCTCGAGGGAACCGCCAAGGTCGAGGCTGCCCGTGAGTTTCTGACCGGTCACATGGACGTCCAGACCTTCGAGGACGGCTACGACGCGTTTACTGCCACTGATCCAGAGCAGGCGGATGTCGTCCTCCCACTCGCGAACGAGCGGAACGTCCGCCGCAGCATCCAATACGACCGCCCGCCGCTGATGATACATGCCTCGACTGGGCAGTCAGACGTATTCGTCCGACGGAATATCCCGCTCGAGGAACCTTGCCTCCTGTGTCACTTCCCTCCCGACACCGCTGAAACAGACGCGGCCTGTGCCGCGGGGGGAGCACCAGCCGGTGACGAGTCAGAGGACGAAGGGCCGGACGCTGCTTTTCCCTTCGCGTCGTTTCTGGCAGGGTGTTTCATCGCCGCCGAACTTGCAAAACTCCCGTTCGACGAGCACCCGTTTGTCGAGCCCATTGCGCTCGTCCGAACGTTGACCGATCTAAGCGGCGTCGGTGCAGTAATGCAGTACGCCTCCAGCGGGAGCGATGACTGCTCCTTCTGTCCAGAGGAGTACCCAGAAGCGCATCGGGCTACCATTGAAGGAACTCGGTTCGCACATCTTACTGGAGTCGACCTATAACCAGCTGACCACTCGAATCCGGCTGCGTGGAGCTAGGACAGGTAGCGATGACCTGTCTTCAGTCGTCAACTTCCGTTACGGTCACCGGGTGTAGCATCTCGGCACCTCTGCCGGTCTCTACGATAGCGTCGTAGATCTCCCTCAACTACAGGAAACCAATGTTCTTCCGGAGTCGTGACGTCGATGGTAGGTATCCCTCTGCAGCAGCTTCACTCGCCCTGTCCGCATAATAGGTCGTTATCGGAAGTCGGGCAGTCGCGCTGATTGCACCGATATGAGATTGAGAGAGGAGATACACCTGTGATGTGAGGGTTTCGATGTCTGTAGTTCCCTCCTTTCGCTCCACCTGAATTGGCTGGGGAAGACCGGTGTACTGGCTGGTTGCTTGCGACTCCGGTTTTCCGAATGAAGCTAAGATGGCGTGTGCTTCCTTCTCGTTCAGGGCCGCGATTCCTTTGTCCGGAACGTTTGCCTGACCACCCTGTAGGTTGAGGACGCGTGCAGGTGACTGCTTCCGGATCTCAACGATGTCGTAGGTGATCGAAAATTCCTCGAGAAGTTCCTTGACAGGCCCCAGATTCTCGTTCATGAAGCCGTCACGGTGGATGACGATGTGCCCGGGATACGACTCCCGTTCCTGTTTGTACCCCACGATAGCCTGTCGGACGATGTCCTTGAGCTTGCCGGGTGGAATCTTCTCCCCGGCCTGAGGATTCGCGGATGTGTAGCCGAGAATCGTGCCATCGTCGTAGATGCTCGTCGTGGAGGCAGCAACGTGAACGCGATCGTCACTATCCTTCGGGTACCGATGGGAAACGTCAATCCCGATGAAGAGGTCTGCCTCCCCGGGCATAGAGTCCTCCGCGGTAAACGGAACGCCACCGGCGGCTGCAACGAGTCCAAGAGCGATGTTCGGGAGAGCGTTGTCGTCGCCAAGCGTGTCGATGTGCGCCATCTGACTGTCGACACGTTTCTGTCGGAGTGCTTTCTTCACCTCGTGGTAGATGTCGCTCGGATCGCTCGCGCCGAGATTGAATCCGTCTGGTGGAAGAATCACGCACGCGGCTGTGTACTTGTTGTCATCCGGGATGTCGTAAATCAGATCGCCGTAGATTGCATCGGCGCTGTCATCGATGTTGTACTCGTAACGGTCGACACTGTCGGCTTCAGAACCGATTCGGGAGAGAATCCTCTCGAGATTTTCCCATCGATCTTCGTGTGGGCCCTTGTTTGGATGGATGATACAGACGTTGAACTCGTCTGGAGGCTGGTAGACCGAATTCGAAGTAATTCGTTTCGGGTGGTCACCCGACTGTCCTTCACCGAACTGGAGGATGTCAGCGTCCTTCTCAAAGAGTCGTTCGATGGAGTATGTCTCGCTCTCGGACAATGGGGTTGGATCAAACACCACATTCAAGTCCTGCAGCGGAACCGCGTCAAGGTCTTCCACGAACGTGGTGCTTCGCTCAAGACATCGCTGTGCGGACAGCCGAGTCTTCCCTTGTATGTCGCTATTGAACTCTGAAGCAAATGATTTGAGATTCTCGAAATGCGGCTGGAGAACGAGCAACTCTTGGGGATATGCTTCCGTGTTGAGACTCCCCTGTTTCGTGACCTGCACGACACGATTGTTGGCCTGCTCGAATTCATCGATCGTTGTCGGAGCGACCTTTTTCGCCCCTCTATGATATTCGACGACACTCTGATTGCCCAACTGCCGAAGTTTGTCTTGGGCCTTTGCCTGCAGGAGTTCGTCGAAATATGCTCCCTTCCCGGATTCTCGATAGCTAACGTTCAAACGGAGCCCTCGATACAGCCGCGACTGATCCACGTCATCGAGCCGGTAATCCGAGATAATCTTGTGACGGAAGTCGATGAAGAGGTAGACGCGTCCCTTAGTGGTCACAGAAAAGGCGAGGTTATACCTCTCGTGTAACCGGAAACCTTCCTTCTCTACGATCGGCTCTTGTGACAGTATCTTGTGAATACCGTGATCCGTGCGGTAGTCGTCGGACAGTTGGCGCTTGGCGACTGTCTCGAGAAAGTCCTTGAGGATCCTCCGATCCTCGTAGCGTTCGTAATCGAGTTGGCGGGAATCTTCTACGTGGTTGATCCGGAAGTCGTCGAGACTGACCGATGTAGGGTCGATTCGGTCGAGACTGACAAGCCGGAGCGGTTCGACTACCGCGACGACCGGTGGCTGGTCGTGTTGACGGATAATCTCTCGACGGGCCTTGTACGTGTCTCGGAGAGCCTCCTCCTCATCATCCGGAAGATAGCCGTCGATCGTGACTAGTTCGTACTCATAGATTTGTAGTGGTGGGACGCGTCCCTTACTCGCAAAGCCGGTCAGGGCGTGTCCGGTCGTGGTCATCGCCGGATCAGGGACGTCTGCGAGAGCGTCGTCGATTTCATCGTCAAGCGAGGAGGTATCTTCCTCCTGCCCACCGTCATTTGACTGTGTCTTCGTCTCGAGTGGCGCACCGTCTAGCGAAGTATCCTGCGAGGAGGGATTCGGAGTGTCTGATTCTGACGTACCATCTCCAATACCACTATCTTCGGGCGTTCCCCGGCTGATTTGGGTATCCTCGGTCGCATTCAGGTTGTAAAACACTCGGCCACTCGATTCATTCGTGGTGAATCGAATATCCGAGAGCGTGTATGTCGCGTCCCGGTCGAAGTCGTGTTCATAGACTTCCTCGGGAGTACTATTCGACCAGAGGGTGATATACCGGCTTGTCCCTGTTCCGTCCGTGTACTGTAGCTTCTTGTTGCCCGGGCCTTGGCTCGGATTGCTGTACGCGCCCTCGACCTGAATGACGACGGTGTACGTCTGATACTCCTCGAGGTCTTGCGATACGTCAGTCTCGTCCAATCGGATTTCTTCGTCAGTCATGAGTAGAGTCTGTGTCGGGGATTGAGAGACCGCTCGTCGTCTCGAACGTAATTTTCGCTCCAGCGTGCCGTTTGACGTTGAATGTGAACGATTCGGTCGCAATGACGCTCCCCCGAATGCCGACTACACGTCCCTCCTGACGATCCCCGGTAGCCAGCTCCGAGTGCGTCGACACTACTTCATTATTCACATCACTTGCTCGGTGAGAAACCGATACAATCCGTTCCCGGACTTTGTCGGTAGAGAGTCCCTCTAACGCGTAGCAATCCTTGAGCCGTTCAGGGAAGTATGTAGCTGCTTCACGGGCGGTCTGTACGAGTTGCTCGACCGGCTGTTCGGTCGGGACATACCACGAGTTGTCCGCCTTGCTCGGATACTCCTCGGCGAGTTGGGTCTCGATGAGCCCGGCGACCTTCCGATTGTGGCACTCGCCGATGATGATCGCGTGGGTTGCCCCCTGCTCAGCCCATCGTGTGTGCCGGCGGTCAGCGCGAGTAATCCCAACCTTGACCTTGTCCTTGGCGACGAGATAAACAACGAAGTTGTGGGCACACGCGTCTCGTTTGTACTCGGGGTAAGGGCAGTTACGCCACGAACACTCGGTGCCCGGATTCCAGATGCAGGGAGTCATCGGAGGTGTCCCTGCGCAGTTACTGCACAGACCCCGATCTAGGTCGACGTCCGCCCCACAAGAGGGACACACTTCATCCTCGTGAATTGTGATGCGAACGTCTTCACCGATCAGCGCGTCGCAGTTTATGGGGTGTTCAAACCCGAAGAATTGCAACGCGGGTCGCCCTTTGTACCACGTGATGTGGTCAAGATACCCCTCGCGCTGGTGCGTGTAACTAGCATCTTTCTCTCCGAACGAGTTCAGGCCAACTTGATAACCGCTCATGTTACCTCAGGGAGAGATGCGCATGTTCGTGAGATTGGGAAGACAGACGGATGACTGCTGTACCGGTCGTTTCTCGGCACAGATGTTCGTCGAGCTCGGGGTTGTTACCATCACTTCTGCCATACCGTCTCGTCCGGGAGGTAATGAATATCATGACAGGATTCGAGAGAGGAATCCGCGGCCACCTTCGTTGATGTCGAAGGGGAACCAATCTTCGACCGCATCTTCCTCCTTGATGATGACTTGGTGTCCGTCGTTGCTCGCTCGCGCTTCGTTCGGGAGGCTTCGAGCGTACTCACGGACGGAGCTGTAGACGCTAAGGGACTCGTCAAACTTGGCGACTAGCTTACCGTTTCGGCGCTGGAACTCAACGAGATTGCCGTCGACGGCGTCTTGCCAGAGGTACTTCCCGAGGTCATACTTCTCCTCAGCGGGGCGTTCGGGGAAGTATTCCGGCAGTTCACGACCGGCACGCTCGTACAGATCTGCGAAGACGTTCCGTGCCTCCGCGAGCGTGTCGTCGTCTTCCTCTCGGATCACGATGTCACGGTCACGGAACTCCTGAGCGAACCACGTGAACAGCGGGTTTGAGCGTTCGGTCAGCTTGCTCGCGTACTCTGCTGTCTTGTGTGTCTGCTCGAACTGGACATCCAGATACAGCGTCTTTGCCCGGTGCTGAATGCGAGACCGCGGCAAGTTGTCGTTGCTGATAAACGCGAGTGCGGGGAAGTCGGCATCGCCCGTCCAGTGTTTCTGGCGGAAGTTGAGGTAAGCTTCGGTGTCGATGTCACTCGGGTTCATGTCGTCGAAGACGACCGGGAACACCGAGTCCACCCGTCGTACGGAACGAAGCGTCGTCGTGTTGAGTTTGTCTCCGTCCTCCGGTTCGGACACGTGACCGTCGGAGAGCATGTGGAATGCATACCGTGCGAGTGTTCCCTTTCCGCTCCCCGGCTCACCGTAGATGTAGAGGCTCGGCAGGAATTTGTCGAGGTCGATACCGCGGTTTTTGTAGACGCTAGCATAACGATTAGCGAACGGTGCCCAGAAGAACCAGATGATCGCCTCAAACATCTGTGCCTTTACGGCCACCGGATGCGCTGTCTTGCCGAACTTATCCACGGCCTCAAAGTACTCCTCGAGCTGTTCGAGTGCCGCGTCGACGCGTTCGGGGTCGTCCGGTACCTCGCGCATCAACTCAAGCTGAAGGTCGTCAGGCGTCTGCAACACCAGCTGATCGTCATCGGTGAACCACATCTTCGGAGCGCCGAACTTCTCCTTCGCGTGCTGACTGACCGCACCGGGGGACGCTCGAAGTTCGCTTCCTTCGATAGAACCGTCGAGCGATCGAAACTCGTCCTTCCAATCGTTGGGCACGTTCTCGTACCCCTGTAGCGTTTGGGAGATCTGGACGTCGCTCTCCTCCTCATCGTCTGTGATCGAGACTGTGAGGTCTGCCTCCTCCTCCTCGAAGTCTCCAATGATGGTCGCTTTCCGGACGTTCGCCTCATCGAGTCGCTCCGTGAGTGCCTGCTCGACTTCGGCTTCCTCCGACTCCGAAGTTGTCCGTCCCGCGATCCACGCGTGAACTTCTTCTTCCTGTTTCTCTTCGGGGAGCTCTTCGACGCGTTCAGTGAGATCCTCCATGAACACCTCACCGTAATCGCGCATCTCCTCGTACCATTCCTCGAAGACGGCGTCAAGGCGTTGGCCGCCATCAGTGTAGAAGACAACGATGACGTTCTTCTGGTAAGTCGATTTCCACGCCTTCTTGCTGAGATTCGGTGATCCCACGATGTTCGTCCGTGTACCGTCCTCGTGTTCGAGGATGTAGAGTTTGGAGTGTACCTCGTTGTTGTTGATTGCGGGGAGAACGATCTGGAGGCGTTCCTCGCGCTGGAGTCGTTCGAGGCGGGCGGCGAGCTGCTCCTTGCCCCGGAGCGACTCTCGATAGTCCTTCGTGCTGTCGCCGACCACGACTTCCATCTCGTCAACATCAATGTCGGCGAAAACGCTGTCGAGCATTTCCGGTGACTCGGAATAGGTGACGGCGCGAATTTTGCGCACATCTTCCGTAAAGTACGTCTCGAAGTTCTGCCACCGTTTCAGCGTCGCCAGCTCGAGCGTGGCTTTTTCGCCAGTGTCGGCGAACTCCACCTCCGCTTCCAGCATCGTGTTGGGATTGTCGCTCATGGGTTGACCACCTGTTTAGGATCGTCAGTCGTGTCGTACCACGGGGTAGTCGAGTCCACGAATCTCGACCGGCCGGACGTTCGGCGCCTTAATCACCGCCTGCCCCTGCGAGAACGTCGCAAGATCCTCAGGAGCATACCGACCGGGAATCGGGATGTCCTCTCCTATTTCCTCCTCGAGCTGGAGGTATATGCGCGTCCGCAACTGTGAGCGAATCTGGTCGTCGATGTCAGTTGGCTCCTGCGTCACCAGCGCGAGGCCGAGGTTGTATTTGCGGCCACGCTTGGCGATTCTCCGGAACGACTGGACGATCGAGCGGGTTTGCACGGTCGACGTGTCGCCGAGGAACTCGTGGGCTTCGTCAAGACCGAGCAAGAGCGGCGTATCAGCGACGTGTGGATCGGGGTCGTCCGTGGCGAGCTTGTTCTCCACGATGTAGGTCAGCAGCGCCATCACAACCAGCCGCATCTCCATGTCTTCGGGGTCGCCGAGGTGGTTCACCGGGACAATCGTGACGCGACCCGGCTGGAATAACTCGTTCGAGACATCGGTGAGCGACTGGGTGCCCGAGTCGAAAACGTCGGTGAAATAGCTCTTCTCGACCCGGCGAGTCATCCCCCGCCACATATTCTGGTTGATGTCGTGGCGAGTCTGGAGGCGATCCTCGTTGTCGTCAAGGTAGTCGATGAAGCCTTCGTACGTGGGCGTCGGATCATCACCGAAGTACGATTCGATGCAATCACGGATAGCCGCACGCGTCGGAGGCTTGGGATCGAACGGCATGATGAGTTCGGGGTTCGACTGAACAAGGTCAAACGGGATGCCGAACTCGCGGAGATTGTTGATGTCAGGTACCGTTTTCCCATCTACGGCTGGGGCGAACGTCTGGAGATCGTGCGATCCGCAAGCCCCTGTGTTAATACCTCCAACTTCGATTCCCTCCTCGTCAAGGCGCTGGCGAACGTCGTCCGGGAGGTCTTCCGGGGCGGGATCGTCACCGAGGCCACTGTACTCGGCTTCGGGATCAACAATGACCATTCCCAGTAGCCGATCTTCGGTGCCGTCGTCCGCAACGGGGATTTCATAGGTCTGGTCAGTCGCCAGTTGCCGGTATAGATTCTTGGTGAAATGGGTCTTCCCAGCGTCCGTCGACCCAGTCACGAGCGTGTGCGTATAGATCGCGGGCGTCGACGCGCTCCCCGTCCCGTCGGGCAGTTGGAAGGCTAGTGGGCTGTCCGGGGGGTGTCGTTCCCCGCCCACAGCAAGGTGGCCGACGAACGGGCCACTGTCGGGAAGGTTCAGGCCAGTCTGCAGGAACGCGTCTCCGGTGGCTTCGTAGATCTGCGTAAATGGCTTCGGAACGCGGTCGACCGTTGACCGCTCGAGGTCGTCCTCGTCTATGCCCTCCACAATTGCGATGGGATCGAGTTCGGCGGCCTGCACGTATTGGCGCTCGTCGATTGTCTCGCCATCGATCCCCCTACGGATGTCCGACTTATCATCGATGTCTGCGCGCTGTTCGTAGCCGATTTCGATGACCTCGGTGAGGAGTTCAGCGTGAGACTCGTTTTCTCTACCCGGGTACGGGATCTGGATGTAGTCGCCGAGGCGAAGGGCGTCCCGCGTGTCACTTCGAATGTAGCCGATGATCTCGTGAGCGCCGCGGCGGACGCTGAGCCCCTCGCTGGCAGTGACGTGCCCTAGCGGCTCGGTCGTCGCAGTCGTTCGGAGCCCCCGGGTCTGGGGCCTCCCTCCGAATTCGAGGTTGACGGTTCCGTCTTGTCCATCGGTCTTGTCCGATTCGTTCTCGTCCTCGCCCTCTGCAAGGTCGTTCATTCGGTCGACGAACTGGTCGAAGTCCTCGTCGGTGTCGCTGTCACTCATAGTTTGGTAGTAGGTTCCGTGCTGTCAGTTGACTGTTCGGTGGAGGAGTCGGTTGCTTCCCGTCCGTTGGATGTCCCCGAGTCATCCGAGGCAACGATGTCTGGCTCTCTCGCAAGGCTGGGGCCGCCGCCGAAACCCCATCGCCTGTCCGTATTGTAGTCACCGACCTCCTCGGTGCCTCGAATAAGGCTGACGAGGTGGCGGCGGGCCTCGCGGGAGATTCGTGCCCGGTCGTCGGCCCTCTTCACGGCGAACGGTACGTCTCCGGCCTCCGCGATGTGGGCCAGTGCGAGCTGCTGGAGACGTAGCCGATCCTCTCTCGAGTCCACCAACATCAGCGGAGCCTCAACGCGGAGGACAATATCGTCGGGTAGCCGAACGAAGAAGAACGCTCGCCGGAAATCCCGTGGTTCGCGATCCTCCGCCATCTGGAAGCCACCGAGCGGCTCGACATCGTTCCCGTAGACGCGCTGGTTAGAGCGAACGAGCCACGACGTGAACGTCAGGTGGTCGGGCTCGCTGTCCGCTAGTAGGGACGAGATGAACTGGGAATCGTCATCCCACGGGATACGTGGCGAGTCGTCGAGAGCGTCTGTCTTTGCGGTCAGCGCAGCCACGACATCATCGGAGCGGAGCGTCTTAGCGAACCCGAGTGTTGGCAGACCTCGGCTGGCTAACGTGTCGATCGCGTCGAGACGAGACTGGATGGCAGAGGCGGCGACCCCCATTTTCTCGATCTCCTCAAATTCGATCGCGGCGTCCGCACTGCGACTCGTCCGCGTCATATTGACGAACGGGAGCACAGACATTGGATAGAGGCTCCCATCGAGGAAGAGGGGGCCGTCAATCACATCCGCTAGTCGCTTGCTGTGCCAGCACTCGGCGGGGACGCGTGCCGAGGCGCCGACCCATCGGTCGAGTTCGCTCCGGGCGGGCGCCTCCTCAACGGGAACGAGCGTGAGGCTTACGTCGCCGTCAATCAGGTCGACCGGTGAGTCGACATCCTCGAAATCGGCGTGAACGGCCGCCGTCAGGGTCTCCAGTTCTTCAACGCTCTCATCGCAGTCGCCGAGGGCCCCGCCGCTAGCCACGGCGGCCGAAGCCACCATTCCGTTGCGGAATTTCTTGGACGGTACCGTGCTGGCATCGACGCCGTACCAGCAGTCGAAGAGCGCGCCATCGGCGAGTTCCGCCGCCGATTCGCGGTAGACGCGTGGGGGCTCAAGGGTATCAATCTCGCCTCCATCACGCGCCATATAGCCGCGGAATAGCTCTCGTGCATTCGGAATGTCGTCGTCTCCATCGGCATTCTCGTCGATGAAGCGGAACACCTCTTCAAGCGCGGAGACGGCGTCGTGCGAGACCATGGTTAATCATCCCCGGCAGCAGCCCCTTCACTGGGGTCGCTCGTGTCGTCCTGCTCGACATCAGTCTCGACCGTAGAGGCTCCGTCACCGTCGTCCATCTCGACGTGAATGCGGTGATCGGCATCTTGGATGAGACCCTCATAGCGGTCGACGACGAACACCTGCGGCACGTTCCAATCACGGATGCTGTCGACGGCCTCCTCGAGCTGGTCGATATGGGCCTCGTCGAGGTGGTTGGTCGGTTCGTCGAGAATGAAGGGTGGAAGCCGATCGTCGCGCCCCTCGGCCTGATCGGCAAGGACACGGTAGACACCCGCTCGAAGGGCGATCGTCACAAGGACGCCCTCGCCGCCGCTGGCTTTGTGCGGGTCGCGTGCGGTGTCTGTTCCGCTGACCAGCCGGAGATTGTAGTCCTCGTCAATGTCGACCGCCTCATACGTGCTGTTCTGGTAGAGATCGCGGAATACCTTGTTCGTGTGGTGCTTCAGACGGTCGAGAACACGCTTTCGCATCCGCGTCTGTACCTCTTCGTAGGTGTCGGTAATCGCCTCAAAGTCGCCGAGAAGGGACTGGGCCCACTTGATCTGCTCCTCAAGGCCAGACTTCTGGTCGCGCTTGTCTCGGAGCCGGCCGAGCCGATCCTCAGCCTTACTTTTGGCTGCCTGCGCGTCGTCCCGCTTCTCCCGGGCGGTCTCGAGTTGGCCATCTAAGTCCTCGATCAGGCTCTCTGCCTGCTGCTCCTGCTCTCGCAGCTCCTCCATCGTCGTATCGTCGAGTTCCGTCTCCAGCGATTCGATCTCGTCCTCGAGCTGCTGTAGTTCGTCGCGCTTCTCCTCGAGCTGCTCTTCCTTGTCGTCGCGCCGCGAACGATGCCCTTCACGATCGCTCTCCAGCGTGTCGATTTCGCTGTGAGCGTCACGAGCATCACGGGCGGCGTCGCGGGCCGACTCCACGGTAGTTAGCTTCTCCTCTGCGTCCTCGAGTTCGTCCTCTGCGTCCTCGACCGCGTCCCGGGCCTCGTCGATTTCGGCCTGCTTATCCTCGATGTGGGACTCCACCTCTTCGATTTCGTCTTCGACATCCGCCAGCTCATCGCGCGCCGCCTCGAGTTCGCGTTCGGCATCTTCGACCGCCTCGACGGTGTCCTCGACCGCTGTGATGGCTTCGATTGCCTCTTCGCCATCTTCGATTGCGGCTTCGAGGCGTTCGATGTCATCGGTCAGAGATTCGACGTCTTCCTTCAGGGCGTCTCGGGAATCGCGCGCCGCCTCGATGTCGGCCTCAAGTTCATCGATCTCGTTCGCGGCGTCGGCTAGTGCTCGGTAGCTGGCCGCCTCGAAGAGCGCCTCCGCGACCGCTTGGACGCGGGCGAGTCGCTCGTCCGCGGTGTCGAGGTCTTCTCTGGCCACTTCGGCAGTCGACCGAGCGGCGTTCCTCTCGTCCTCCAGCCGATCTATGTGTTCGCCGTAGTCGTGAGTGGCGCCGATGTCGCCCCCGTCAAGTGGCCACTCGCTATTCGCCAGTGACCGCAGATCCTCGACCCGTGCCGTCGTACGCCCTACGATCTCACGTGCGTCCGCAAGATCTTCGGCCGCTCCACGGTGGTTGTCGAGAGCGGCTTCTAGCTCGTCCGGGAGACTCCCGGTGAATACGGTATCGATGTCTTCAGCGGAGACGGAGAATCCGAGTGTGGTCGCTTTCTCGTTGGCTCGGTTGACCGCTGCCTCGAACGCCGCCTCAGGGTCGTCCACGTCGGCCTCGAGGCTCTGACGGATGTCTTCGTGTCGGTCGCGTGCGTCAGACAGCTCTGTCTCCATCTCGCTGATCTCGTCAGCGAGGCGTGAACGACGGTCGCGCTTGGTTTCCCGCTCCGATTCGAGATCAGATTTCTCGTCTCGAAGGTCGTTCATCCTGCTGCGGACGGCTGCCTCGTGATCATCAATGTCGCCCAGTGGGGCCTCGAGATAGTCACGCAGCAGATCGTCGCGCTCGTCTCGATACTGTTCGAGTTCCTCCTCTGCGTCGTCTAACGCCGATTCGGCCTCCTTGACGGCGCTGCGAGCGTCCTCTTGCCGATCCTCAGCGTCGTCGAGATCATCTTTGAGGTCGTCAAGTTCGTCCTCTAGTCGGCCGACCGTCTCCTGCGCGCTATTGAGGGCGCTTCGCTTCTGTTCAGCGTTGCTACTTACTGCGTCATATCTGTCCTCGTAGTGGTCGACCGCCTCGCTGGCCTCTTCAGCGTCCGTGAGATCAAATTCGTCAATCTCGTCGTCAAGATCGACGATGCGCTCCCGGTGATCGCTGATTTTCGCGTCGCACCGATCGATATTCTCCCCCAACTCCTCGATCTCCGTTTCGAGGTCGCTGATGGCATTTTTGACGTCGTCGCGGTCGTCGCGCAAGTCATCGAGTTCGGACTTCCGTTGCTGGTGATCGTCGATGTCGTCCTTGATGTCCCGCAGTCGCTCGCGGGCCTCCTCGATGCCGTCGGACAGTTTTTCCATGCGCCCGTCCAGTTCCTCGACCTCCTCGGCTTTCGCCTGCATCGTAGCCTTCGGATCGTCTGCCTCGAGTTGGCGGATGTCGTCACGGACAGTCGAGAGACGCGACCGCTTGTCTTCCAACCAGTCCTCGACAGGGCTGGAAACCTCGTTGATGTCCGCCTCGTACTCATCGGGAGCAGTCAGGCCGAGCAGGTTGTCGAGGATCTCCGCACGCTTCTTCGGGGTGGCCTCGATCAGCCGGTTCAGTTCCGTCTGCTGGGCGTAGGTGCTGTTGGCGAACGCCTCGTAGTCCATCCCCAGTAGCCGCGTTACTTTCTCCTCGATGTCGGTCGACTTCTCCGAGTATGTTTCCCCAGTATCGAGGTTAGTCATCTCGGCTTGGGCCCTCGCGCCCCCGTCACTGCGCCGGGAGACGTCGACTGTAATCTGGTACCGAGTGTCGCCGACGCTGAAGACGAGTTCGGAAGTAGCACTGTCTGCGCCGTCCTGAATCAGGTCGACGAGTTCGTGCGCACCAATGCGATTCCGGCCGCGGTAGGGGTACAGTGTCGTGTACAGCGCGCGGGCGATAGTCGACTTACCGGCACCGTTGGGGCCGTAAATCAGCGTTAGTCCTTCACCGAACTCGATTTCCAGTTCGTCGTAGGATTGGAAATTGGATAGGGTGAGCCGTTCGAACTTCATGCGTCTCCCTCCGTTGAGGTGTCGCCAAATCGCTCGGAAGCCAGTTCGTGGAATCGTTCCTTGGCGTTCGCACGCCGCCGCGTATCGGCGAGGTCGGGATCTGCGTTACGCAACATATCTTCAAGTTCGCGAGCCTCCTCGCTGATGTCCAGCTCGCCGACCGCGTCGTTTAGCTCGGCGTCGACGTCAATCTCGCTCTCGGTGTCGAGGTCACCGAGATCACCCGTGATGGCCTCGACTACCCGTTCGTCGGTTACGTCAGCATGGACAACATCGCGTGCGTGCAGGTAGTCGAGGATTCCCTGCTTGGTCACGCCGTTCTCGGCACCGCTGACGTCCACGAACACAACCGCATCCTCCACGGGCCCCTTCTCCTGTATCTTGCGCTCGACGAGATCGAACGTGTCGGACTCACCGAACTCGATGTCGATCTCGATGAACTCGCGTGTGTCGAGCAGCAGTCGCTCGCGGTTGATGGGCGAGTCCTCGTCCGGTCGGATGGTGAGTAGATCGACTGACGGCTGCGGCGTGTCACGCGTCGTCCGCTCGGTCGATCCCGGGTACCATACGGGGACACCGCGACAGGTGTCGCCCATTCGCTCGTGGCAGTCACCCAGCGCGATGCCGTCGACGTCTGTCCCGAAGCGGTCGAACACGGGGTCGAGGTCGAGGATGTTAGAGGAATCGTGTCCGACTGGATCTATTGGTGGGGAGAACAGCTGGTGCATGGCGACCAGCCGAACTAATCCTTCGTCGGCTGGCTCGAGCGAGAAGTCGGCGTCCTCCCAGTCTGGGCCCTTGACGGAATCGATACCATACAAAGCGACATCTCCGTTGATCGTTGTCGGCGTATGCGTGAGGCGAATTGCGTCGCCCGTGAGAACGAACTCGTCCACGAAGTCGGTGTTCCGTCGGAGTTCGTGGTTTCCGACGATGACGTAGAACGGGATGTTCGCCTTGCGAAGTTCGCGCAGGGCCTCGTGGCACGCGTAAACATCGTCGAAGCTCGTGAGTTGGTCATCGAAGAGATCACCAGTGTGTAACACAGCGTCGACCGGCTCGTTGTCATGGTCGGGATGTTCTCCACGAGCGATTTCTAACGTTTGCTCGAACGCGTCGAAGAAGTCCTCCCGTCGCGTCGTGTTCCGGTACTGCTGATAGCCGATGTGGGTGTCGCTAACGTGAAGGATGCGAGTCGTCATGGTCGGTGGCACCTCCGTCGCGGAGGATGAAGTCGCATGTCAGACATCTCTATCTTCAGCAACTCTTGCCGGTCACTTATATTTATGGTTTAGAACATGAGCTTGCCCCAAAGTCCTACTATTGAGTCAAATTGTGAGCGCAAACGATACGGAGTGCTTCTCCGGAACGTCGTAGTAACGCTAAAATAGGACACCGAATAGAATATGGCTGTGGGAGTACAAACACGACTATGCAAAGAACCGATTTCACGCCAGATTACAGGCAGCTGAATCCATGGTGGGATTCCGGCGATGTCTCCGAAGCAGACCGGTATCACTCCGAACGACGCTCCGATTACAAGTACAAACTAGACCGAGTCCGTAACAACCGATTCGTGACTATCGCCGGGGCAGCGGGAAGCGGCAAAACAACGATTCTACACCAGATCGCCCACGATCTTACGATCGAGTATGGCGTTTATCCGCAGAACGTCATGTATCTACCACTCGGAGATTCCCGATTCCAAATTGGTAGTGACGTACTGGCCGATGCTGTTGACGAGTTTGCCACATACTACTGGCGGCAAGACACCGATCCCGGAACCGGATACGTATTGATTGACGACGCACATGCGACCGATTCGTGGAGCGAGCAAGTGCGCGATTGTCTCGATAAATACGACAATCTCACTATCGCCGTGACGCTGCCAACAGTAGCACGAGCGAACACTGACTCGATTGAAAAACTGAACATCGAGACATCTAGCGATCTCCTCCTTCCACCGAAGTATTACGACGTCATCACCGAAACCCGCGACATTGAGGTCAACAAGGAAGTAGTCAGGAGTGTCCGCGACGCGTTGGAATCTGCTGCAGATACCGGAGATGTCACAGGTCTTGAGTCGGCGGTCAATTCAGTACTGGATTCGATCGAATCAGCAAGTACACTGAAGCGCGGTGTGCGGGAGTTCCTCCAAGGAAGTGGACGCGATGTTACTATCGAGGATGTCCGCAACAATTTGGAGTTGACTGTCTATCGAGATGTCCCCCGCTATCAGCAATTCGACGACCGAAGCGATCTCTACGCGTTGTGTGCTATTGCAGCGATGTATCCGGGTCAAACGCTTGGTCTGAAAAACTTGAGTGAGATTTTGGACTGTGACCGTCGAACGTTGCAACGCTATATCGACGTTTTGGAGGACTTCTTCATCCTAACGCCCTCGTATCAATACAAGCACGAGCGTCGACGGAGCGTGCGGCTGTACGTTCGTGACCCGGTGCTCATGGGCTCGCTTCTTGACCTTGACTATGACGGACTACTTCCGACAGATGTCGAGCAGAAGTTGATAACCGCAGTGACCTTTGACCACTTGAAGCGCCTTGGCTTCCGTTTTCACCGAAGTAACGCCCCGGTAGACTTCTGGGAGAGCGGAGATACTGACGTCGACTTCGTTCTGGAAACGGGTGACGGAACGCCAATTCCGATAGTTACGCCCGACCCGAGCGGAGATAGAGCAGCAGGAGACCGTATAGAGGCGTTTTGTGAGGAACACGACTGCACGCTTGGAGTAAAGGTCTCGCGTGACGCCGAACCTGATATTGAAGAAAACATGGCCACGCTTCCGCTCTGGCTATTCCTCTTCATCATCTAATTTCCTCGAACTTCTATCTCGAAACTGCACGCTCTTTGAGCAAGCCAACTCCATTGACGTAAGCGAACGACAGGCCCAGATCATAATATCAACTCCGTCTCAAAGCGGTTTTCTGGATTCGAGAATATCCCTGCCAATAATGGCACAGGAGAGAACCGACATAGATGGTTTCTTCTCTCCGGATGAGTTGGAACCGCACCCTATCAACGACGACATCTATGATGACCGTACAGAACCCGATAAGGCATTAGAAGCCAGCATCGAGAAACATGGTATTCTCAACCCAATTATCGTCGATCCACAACCCGACGCTGGGGAGGCGGACGATAAACCGACAATAATCTCCGGACATCGACGCGTCGAGGTCGCAAAGAAGCTAAATCTGGACGAAGTACCAGTAGAGGAACTTCGGCTGGCATCGGAGCTCGAACGTCGAGAGCTACTACTCGAGTATAACCGAAACCGAGACAAAACGTTCAGCCAGCGCATGCGAGAGGCGCGGGAGTTAGAGCGCATTGAGCGCGAGCGGGCCCAAGAACGACAGGGTACCCGCACCGACATCGTGGAAAATTCACCATCAAGTGCAGATACCTCGACAGACAAGGAATACGGGAAAACTCGCGATAAGGTGGCCGACGAGACAGGGTTCGGTTCTGGCCGCACCTTTGACAAGGCGAAAACGGTCTGGAAGGCGGCTCAAGACGGAGATACTGTGGCCCAACACGAGGTCGCGAAACTCGACCGCGACAAACAATCGATTCACGGAGCTTACGAGCAAGTCAAAGATCGGTTAGAGCCGAGTTCCGAGGCGGACGAAGAGGCAAACGACACGGAGGAAGCGGACGCATCTTCGGAGACCGATGAGGACAATCCCGAACAACTCTCTCCAGAAGATGTGATCCTCTCCGCCTATGTCGGTGAAAATGCCAAGGTGTTCCCGAAGGTTCTCGATCTGCACGTTGAGTCCGGATCGCACATCGCCGATGTCACCTACGGCAATGGCTCTTTCTGGCGACGCGTCCCCTCGGACAAGTATGAGCTGACTGCGACTGATATTGATCCGGCGCGCTCGCCCGACTCAACGGATGGAGTCGACTGTCGCGACCTGCCGTACGATGACGAGTCGTTCGACTGCGTGGTACTTGATCCACCGTACAAAGGCGGGTTCTACGAGAGTGAGGACAAGCCCTCAGAGAACAAGTTTTGGATGACGGATCGGTACGTCGGGGGCCTCGGCGAACAATCTGCAACCTATCACGAGGCGGTTATTAATATGTACGCAGCGGCGGGGAAAGAGGCTCACCGCGTGCTTGAAGAGGATGGTGTACTCGTCGTCAAAACGCAGGACGAGGTGAGCGAGAACGAGCAGCGGTTCACTCATATTCAGATAACCGAGATATTCAGTGAGATGGGATTCCATGCTAAGGACTTGTTCGTGGTCGTCAGGCCCGATCGTCCGACGATTGGCCGCACGTACGAGCAACGACGAGCACGCAAGAACCACTCATTCTTCCTCGTGTTCGAAAAAAGGGAGTAAGAGGGTAAGGAGACGATTTTCCGGAAGCGTTCTACTCATTCATAGCACATCCTGATAGACCGCAAGTTCGATGATCTATCCGAGATCGCGATTCTGACAGAATTTTTATAACCGATCGGAGGATCCTCGAGACTGGCCCCAGCAATAGAAGCCAGCTGGTGCCGCGGTAGCGGCAACAAGATTCCGTTCACTGGAACCAATACAGGCATGTCTATACCAGTCAGCATCCGACAAGCGTTCGATTTCAGGCGTACAACACGAGGTGTTCGACAGTGAAGTCGTTGTATTCATGGCAGGAACAGATGCTCCCTCATATCGATCCACCCCCGCGCTGGAAGCGGGCCGAAACACACGTAATCAAAGAATATGGCCTTATTGAGGATCACGCGTCGTGGCACGATGCGCGCACTGACGATGATGAACTGGTCGAGATCAAGTCCTGTGCGTGCGAATACGAAGATGGCTCGGTCGGAGAATTCGCTGTCTGGGAGTACCAGTGGGTAAAACTTGTTACTCGAGGGAAATTCGCACTTCTCGTCTATATCCCTGACGCAGATTGTACAGTCTTGGCGACAAAGATGGTCTTTCCCGGTCAGATAGGGAAGGCTGGAACAGTGTCTAAACGTAAGCATCCGACAATGGGGCGTCAGAGGCTTCGACGCGTTCCGTGGCCGGAGGTAATCTCACTGGACGAGATTGAACCCCGCAAACGTCACTACTTCACTGATTACTATTCTGAAGAGGAGGTAGAAAAGACGGCGTTCTGGTATCCGCCCAAAGAATAGGAGTCCGGGGAATACCTCCATTCCCTGTTCGGCGAGAAGGTTGTAGAACTCCCGCGCCGACATCGCTTCAAGGAACCCGCTCACAGACGCAGATTTGACCTCTTCGTTCTCGTATGTCCTCCACGTCACCCCCTCCCTCGGACGCCGCGTACGGCACTACAGCGTTCGCCAGTACGGCGCGCCATCGCTTGCTGATGCCAACCGAGTCCTTTAGCTTTCGACGCCGCCTTATCTGATACCTTTTACCTCAGAAAGAAGACCCAGAATCCGGCCACACCGCATCGTGGACGCGAAACAGATGCAGGGCTGGCGGGACGTGAAGCGTCCCACGCCCAGAAAGCAGGCGCAGGGAAGTGGGCTCTCCAGACCACGGGAACCAGCAACCGGCTCCATCCGATAGTAGGCCCTGAACCGGTGTAAACCTCACGCAGGACGGGGTTCGCCGCCGAGACCCGCCACGGTACTACGAACCCAGTCGGGAGGTGTTGGCCCTCTTTACGCGGGCGCGTTGCCGCCGAACGTGCCGCTAACCCACCTTTGAGCGCCATAATCCTTAGATCTGGTTTCAGGAACCTCCCGACTAGGCCGGGAAATGTAGAGCGTGATTTGTTCCCCACATTTCCAACCGCCAGACAACGCCGGTGAATGTTGGGGGTGGTTTGACCCTAACAATCGCTCTACTGCCTGTTATTGAGCATATGGTGGGGTTCTACTGCCGAAATCCTTCACCCCCCGCCCCCGATCCGGCAGAGAGGGGTATGTATCCCCCCACCTGCCCCCTCAACGCGCGTGCATAAGGGTGCAAAGACCACTACTGGTTGTGAGGAAGTCCAAAGGTGTGCGAGAAGGGGTCAGGATTCGGCGAGTGCTGTTCGGAGTTCGCGCCACGCGTCGAGAGCCCGATCGCCCTTTGGGGTGATCTGATAGAGGCTGATGTGCCGGTCGTCAACCAGCTCGACGAGGCCTTGGTCACGCATCTTGGAGAGACGTTTGCTGACGTACGATCTGCTGCTGGAGACATCGTCTTCATCACTAAGGATGGAAGGCGTGCTCCGCCCGTCACGGAGATGATCAAGGAGCGTGGCGTCTGTCTTGGAGAGCTGTGGCGGTGCGTCAGTCTGACCCGTCATTGTGTGTTGGTTATAGATGGAGACGTAAAAGAGTACCCCGAGCCGTATATCTCCCACCCCCTGTAGCGTGTAGCTTTTATGTTGTTCCCGGATATGCTCGAGCGAGTCCGATGGGCTCTCCAGACCCGGGCGCCGTCCCTAATCGGCGCGCCCATTCCAGCTCGGAGGACTCGCCCCTCTCCAGCGAACATGCAGGAAATCGAGGTAATTCAGCGACCGGGCGAAGGCGACGCAGGTGACGACGAGCTAGTCATCGACATTGGAAACAACTATCACCTCAGCATCGAGGTCTCCGCTGACGAAATGCGCGTCCGTCTCCGCGACGCGTCGGACGACGAGATGCTGTACCGCGACGACTGGCAGCGCGATTGGTTCGAGAGCGAGCAGAAGCGCAAGAAGTACGGCAACCAGATGGCGGACGCCGCCGACCGCGACGATCTCAACAGCGGCTGGCTGAAAACGAAGCTCCGCGAGCTGGCCCTGACGATGAAGGACGACGAGACGACGGAAATGACGCCCGATGCGAAGAAGCTCGTGGAGGAACTTACGAGCGACGTGAAGGCGTACCAGTCCGCCGACGGCCTCACCGTGATGGTATGGGTGGATTCACCCGCCTCGTCCCCCATCGACGACACGCGGATCTTCCGCTTCGATCTCTCCGAGTGGCGGAGCGACAGCGCCGAGACGGTGAAGGCGAAGTACTACCAGAACTTCCTCGTCGAGCCGGAGATCGGCGATCAGGACTGGAACGCGATCTGGGAGGACTGGAACGCACAGAAGACCGTGGCGACGACCGAGCAGGCGACCGAGGAGGACATCATCGCCGACCGCGTGACGGATCGCGTCGCGCAGCGGTGCAGCACCGCGGTCACGCGCGACCGCGAACAGTTCGTCTCCCGGCACTGGGGCGCGCTGTACGAGGACGCCGACGAGAGCCGGTTCGACACGGAGACGGTGTGGGTCAAGTCCGAGGCCATCGAGGAGGTTGTCGAGGAGCAGACGGACAAGTCGGGCACCGGCTACCACGGGAAGTTGTCCGGCGCGCTTCAGCGCAACGACCACACGATCAACAGCACCCACCGCGTCACCGTCGACGGGGAGCAGATTCACTGCTACCCGTTCGATCCGGAGGCGCTCAACATCGATGAGACTGACCTGATGGGAGGTGATGACGAGGCTAGCGAAACGTCCGCCGACGAGCGGGTGATCGACGCATGATGCCCGACGCCGACGAACTCAACGATGCGGACGTGTACCGCATCCGCGGCGTCCCGGGCGCGGGAAAGACCACGGAGATCCTCCAACGCACGGAGGAACTCCTCGATGACGAATACGAGCTGACCGACTTCCGCTGGATCAGCTTCACGAACTCGCACGCCCGAGACCTCGTGACTGACCTCTGCGGCGGCGACGGCCCGTTCACGCCGGACGACTTCGACGCCGTGGCCGAGCGGGTCACGACCCTCCACTCGCTCGTCAAGTCGCTCAACGGCGTCAACGGGGACGACATCGTGACGGGCGGGGGCGACGACGACACCATCCGCGAGTTCTTCACCGACCGCGGCATCCGATTCCAGCCCGCCGGTGATCCCCTGCGGAAGGCCGAGGAAGACGAATCACGGGAGATGAGCGAGGGCGAGAAGCTCCTCGCGATCGATCAGTGGCTGATGCAGCACGGTGACGCCATCGAGGCCAGTCTCGTCGAACTCACGCCCGAGTGGATCGACGAGGCGCCCGTGGACACCACGTACGCGGGTTCGGAGGTTGCCGCCATCCTCGCCGAGTACCGCGCGTGGAAGGACGAGCAGGGGATCTACGAGCATCACGACTACATCTGCGAGTACGCGACGAAGCTCCACGAAGAGCCGGAGTACGCGCGCTGGCCCGACTGCAGCGTGCTATTCATCGACGAGTTTCAGGATTACGCACCGGCGGAGTACCTCATCCTCCGCGAGTGGATGGACGCAGATCAGTACGACCTCGCCGTGATCGCCGGCGACGAGAATCAGTCCATCTACTCGTTCAAGGGCGCGAAGCCGTGGCTGTTCGACGAGACGCCCGCCGACGTCGAGAACATCCGCAGGCAGAGCTACCGATGCCCCAAGGCGGTCACTCGCGTCGCCCGGGGCATCCTTCCCGAGAGCGGGATCACCAGCGCGCTTGACGACGAGGGTGTTGCACGGGAGAAGTCCCTGTGGACGGACGTGGAGGCGGCGGAGCTTGCGCTCAGCCTCCTCGACCGCCACGATGCGGACGACGGCGGGGACGTGTACTTGCTCGCTCGCACGAACCGACACGCGAAGAGCATCGCTCGGGCACTCCGAAAGCAGGGTGTTCCGTTCTCGGGGATTGGCACGAAGTTCGCGCCAGCGTACGCCGATCCCGAGGAGACGCACCCGTGGACTGACCGCTGGATCGCCGTCGCCGAACTCCTCCGAGGGATGGCCGCTGGCACGGACGTCCTCAACTACGAGGACGCCTACCAGCTCATCGACGCCGCAGTAGCGAGCGACCGCCGGTGGGAGCAGTGCGACGCCGAGTACGCTGGGCCGCCGGCGGACGTGGAGGATGCACCCGACGTCCCGATCTGGACGGCCTTCCCGGGCTGCTCGGACATCACCGACATCGCGCAGAAGCTCGAGACCGGCGGATGGCGCAAGAAGATGGTGCTGACCGCCGCCGAGTCCCCGGACGTGGACATCCGCGAGGCCGCCGAGAACATCAAGATCGGCACCATCCACGCCGCGAAGGGGCGGCAGGCCCCTGCGGTCGTGACCTTCGCCGGATACCCCGCCAACCTCGCCGAGAAGTGGTGGGACGACGACGAGTTCCGCGCCGAGGAACGACGCCTGTACTACGTGGCCGCGACTCGCGCCAGCGAGGAGTTGGTCATTGCCCGCGAGTTCTTCGACGGGCGCCAGATGCCGCTGTTCCGAGATGGTCTCCCGCACAGCGCGTCGAACAGCCCGAACACCCAACACGCAGACTAGGACAATGGCGCACGACAAACTCACCGAATCCGACTGGAACGAGATCATCACCGACGCCCGCGACGACGCGGGACTCGACAGCGACGCCGGCGTCCCCGAAGACCTCCTCGCCGAACACGCGGGCAAGCGGTTCTTCGAGGTGGCCGATGACGCCCGCGCTCGGGTTAAGCGAGCGGTCGCGAAGGACTGGTTGGCGCGCGACGATGGGCAGTACTGGCTCGCGGGCAACCGTCCGGGGCAGGACGACGAGGAACGCTCTGAGCCCGACAGCAAGGAGAACGACGCTCCCGATGAATCCGACAGCGACGAACCAACGGTCTCCGTTGACCGCGCTCTCGCGGCGATGAACGTCGCGTGCCGGTACTACCACGAACAGCTCGACCGTGACCTCGCCGGCGTCGACGACGTCGAAGTTGACACGCCCCGCGAGTACTTCGCCGAGGTGCGCGGCTGGAGCGACGACCTGATCGCGGAGAAGATGGTTGGGTGGGCGCCTGCGGACGGCGAGGCCCTGATGGTTCACCTCCACGAGCAGGGGTTCAGCCGCGAGGAGATGCTGGCGACCGGCCTGTTCGGCGAGAACGACGACGGCAACCTCTACACGATGTGGCAGGGCCGGTACGTCATCCCGTACATCTACGATGGCGAGCCCGTGTTCGCCATCTCGCGGGACTCTGGCCACCCGGCCGACTGGAAGGACGGCAAGTACGACAAGCCGCTCATCAGCCGCGACAACGTGCCTCTGAAGGAACCCATCTGCGGCCTTGACTCCATCGAGGAGGGCGAGCCGACCGTCATCACCGAGGGCATCGCAGACGCGTACACGCTCCACGATCAGGGCGTCTCGGCAATCTCTCCGGTTACCACCCAGTTCAGCGGTGACGCGCAGGAACGACTCGTCCGCGTCCTCGACGACTACGAGATCGACCGGGTGTTCATCCTCCAAGACTCCGAGGAGCCGAACGTCGCGCGTCTCGAGCGAGATGATCCCAGCCGCATCACGGACGTGCTCAGCATCGAGCAGCACGGACACGGCATCAAGGGTGCGGTCAAGACGGGCGAATACCTCGCCGACCGCGGCATCGAGGCACGGGTGGGAACGCCGCCGCGCCCCGGTGGGGACAAGATGGACGTCGACGACTACGTGCAGGAGTTGGACGGCAACATCCGCCCACTCGCCGCCTCCGCAAAGCCAGCTGGAGACCACCCTGCCGCCAGCGAGGAAGCCCGCAAGAACGCCGCCCGGGAGCAGTCGCGCCGCGAACGCAATCGGCACGAGGACTCTGACACCGATTCTGACGACCATCAGCAGTCCAGACTGTGGGACTTAACGCTCCGTGACGTCACCGGGCTTAGCGAGGGCGACCGCCTCAACAACCCGCTCGGCCACCACGGCAGTCGAGAGGACTACTTCGTCGTCATCAGCGACGAACTCGCCTACGAACACAAGTATAAAGTGGCGTACAATGCGCTGACGTACATCCTGTGCGAGGCAGGCGTCCGCCATCCCTCGGCACCCGAAGGCCCGCTCAGCCGCCGCGAGGTGTGGGAGGCGTGGAAGCACGCGAAGGAAGAACGGTACATCCCGGCGTCTGACCCGATTCCGTGGGCGGCCATTCGGCACATCGCCGACGAACACAACATCGGGCCGCTGTTCAACGACTACGGCCTTGACGCGGTGGTGTTCAACGCGACCCTCTCACGCATCGAGAACGAGTACGGTACTGAGGTTGGCCGCGACCGTCTCGGGAGCCTCGAAGATCAGCGTAAAGGCGAGGCCAAAGCTGACGGGAACGACGAGCTGGAGGACGCCGTAGATGAACTGCTCGGGTAGCCACCTCCCACAAACCGCTTTTCTGTCAACGTGGGGTAATTACTGTTGGTGGCAGAAGTCCGGTTCACGCGAAGTCCTAACATTCAACATCTACATCTTCTGCGGAGATCAGCGTTGAAGTCCTTCGATAGATGGCACGCCATTAATGGTCGGTCGGTGGGAGGAGACCGCAGAGTATGGGTGCTTGGTCAAGTAGTGCATCAAAGAGCCGTTCTGCGTGCCGATACAACGCGTGATGTTCGTCAACCGTGTATGTGATCTCTTCGCCGTTTGTTTGAGATATAAAGCCGTTGTCGAGAAGTGGTTCGAGCGTGGCATCAAGCGCAGCACCATCGCGTCCAGCCTCAACTTCGAATGTGTGCCGCTTAAACCGAGAACGAAAACCACGCGTGCAGCACTCCAGCACGTGAGCCCGCCGGTCGGCGAACAACTCGTTGAGGGCGGTTCGATGGGTACGCGACCAGTAATCGTCGAGACTAACGTAGGCACGTACGATTGGAGAGAGGTCGTTTAGCGTACCATCGGCGTGAACAATGCCAAGGTCGTTGAGGGCATTCAAGTCATAGGTATCAAGCGATTCCCCGAGCGGATGGAGAACGGTTTGGAGCGCCTCGTGAAACCGCGATGTGAGGAATACGCCAGCGACGACATGTGCGTTGCCGATATTCCGGGTCGGATGTATCGACTCATGGTGATCAGGGTCGCGGTGATCAACGTGGGTTCGTGGATACGTCATATTACGTCCTCCAACAACAGCTTACTAGGTATTAACATCATGAGCAGGTAGAAACTGATGCCTGCTCCAATTCCACCAAACGTCTTAATCAGGGCCACTGGTGGGAGAAGGTGACAAATGCGTTCCAGATGCAGTTAATCCGGATAGCTGTGTGAACCTCTCCTTCTCGGACTCGATTCTTATAAATAGTGTCAGCGATCGACTCGTCTCTATGTCAGGGCCCAAGAGCCGAACTACGCCGTCAAGGGCATCAGGAACGAGTTTTCGGCTGAATAAAACTGACCCAAACCTCAACAAGGCAATGGGTTATTCTTTATCGCTGCCAGAATTGGATAGACGTTCGAACAGTACTGCGGGGGGTGCGTAGGCATGTGGAAAATATCAAGTGAGGCACTAACCGAGTAGTGACTATCATGGAGATCTCGAATTTCCTCACCCCTCGCGACGAAGTCGTTGAGGGACGTTTTCAAGGGGTACTCCAAGCCCATAAGGTCGGGTCATCGGACGACCGACTCGAGAACGATCCGAGTCGACTACTCTCGATGACCTATCCTTCGAACGCCCTGCAGACGGCATTCGACCACGTCGACAACAAACTTCGCGGCCGTGACAGCCAAGGCGGCATCACGCTCTCCGGCCCCTACGGCGCCGGTAAGTCACACGGTCTCCTCACCCTATACCACCTGTTCGACAGCCCCGAACTCGCACAAGATTGGCTAGACGAGTGGGACATCCCACTCAACCTCCCCAATACGGCGCGTGCGTCAATTCTCTCTACCAGCAAGACCGACGCCGACCGTATCTGGGAACCTATCTTCGAAGACCTCGGCCGTGAGGACATCCTTGACGACATCAACCGCTACCCGACGACCGACCACATTGAGGAACTCGCCGTCGACGAGACCGTCGCCATCTTCTTCGACGAGATCGAGACATGGTGGGAGTCGTTCAGCGATACCGCCGACGAGGAACTCGTCGAACGCAACGAGTTCTTCCTCCAGAACCTCTTCGAAGTGGCGAACGACCCCGACTTCAACCTGTTTACGTTCGTCACGTTGCTGGACAAGAGCGAAGATCTGAAACGCATCCTGAACCGCACCAGCCCGTACGCCGTCGACCTCAACTCCACGGGCGACCGCGAACGCATCATTCTCCACCGCCTGTTCGAGACGCGTCGCGAAGACATCGACGAGAGTGCTGTCCGCGACGTTGTCCGCGAATACGTCGACAACTACTCTTACCCCATCGAGATCGAGGAAGAGAAACGATACGAGAACCGGATGGTGGAGACCTACCCGTTCCATCCCGAACTCCTTGACCTGCTCGACAGCCTTTACGAAGGCGGACGCGAGCGGCAGAACGTGCGTGGCGCGATGAACGTGCTCGCCGACACCGTTCGCCGACTCCACGACGAGACCGATCTCATCATCACGTCAGACATCAACGCCGCCGCGTTCCGAGGCATCAATCAGACACTCTTCAACCGCTATCGCTCCGACATCGAGGCAGTCGAGGACATCGACCACGGCGACGACCTCTTGAAGGTCATCTTGTTGTACACGCTCGATGAACGCCGGCAGGAAGCGTCAGTCACAGAGTGTCTGATCGGGACGTACAAGCCCGAGAAGACGTCCGTGTCGAAGCTCGACATGTCCCTCGGAAACCTATACGGCACAGCGCATTACCTTGACCGCGATAGCTCCAAGGATAACTACTTCATCACCGAAGATCCGAAGCTCACCGCGCTCGTCACCCGCGAGCAAGAACGCGTTCTCGATGGCGACCACGAGGACATCGAAGGGAAGCTCGTCGATGTCGTCCGTGACGACGTGTGGGACGGCGACGTCAACGTGTACCCCGATGAGGACATCCCGGAGTCCAAGGAGATTCAAGTCTCTGTCCTGCTTGACTACCTCTCCAACGGCGCGCTCCGGAGTGAGTTGGACGACTTCTTCGAGGGGCGCACCTATCAGAATACGGTACTATTCGTCGCGCCGAATCAGGAGATTCGCAGCGATGACGACATCATCAGTAAGGCCGCACGCGTCCTCGGTGCAGAAAACCTTCAGGGGAAGGTCGAAGACGAACAGGGCGAACTCGGGAAGATCATCCGGGACGAGAGACGCGAACTCCGCAACGAACTCGAAGACCGGTACGGCAACTGGATCAAGTGGAGTGAGGATCCGCGTGGCGGTGTCCGGTTGCGAAAGAAGTCCGTTATCGCCGACGTCGATGATGTGAAGGACAAAGTTGGGCGCGACAAGACGTACGTCGGCGAGAAAATCCTTGACGAAGTTGAGGACGCCGAGAACGGCATCTCCCTTGACTCAATGCTGAACGATTTCCGGCAGTTCCGCCGGATGCCAGTCATCCTCGACAAGGGCGTATTTACGTCCGCTCTTAGCAAACTCTACCGGGACGAGAAGGTCGTGCTTGAAGGAGACCGAGGAAAGTTCTATGCTTCCCACAAGAACGATCCACTCCCTGACCTTAACGACGGGCTGACCATTCATAGCCCGATGAATCTCGACGAGGCTGTCTACACGAAGACAGAGACCACTACTTCTGGTATCTCCGAGGGAGGTGGCGGAACCACCACGGCCGGCGGTAGCAGTAGTGGCGGTCAGCAGGGACTCAGCGGCGGATCTAGTGGCGGCTCCAGTGAAGGATCGTCTGCTGGCGGCGAGGATGGTGGAAGTAGCGGTGGGACGGTTGCAACACAGACCGAGACGAAGCAGGTCACCCTCGAAGGCCCGTCCGCACGCGTCCTTCGCAGTCACGCCGAGTCCCGGGTCAACGAAGACACGGACACGGTCACACACGTCGACCTCTCCTACGACGTCGACGATCTCTCGAAGGAGGAACTCATCGAGCTGGTTGAACAGCTGCCCGGCGCGAACCACATCGAGGCAACGGTGGTGATTGAGCGTGAAGTTCAGGACTGACGTACTCACTCGGCTGGTCGAGGACGATGACCCGGTTGAGAGTGTGTGGGACGCGATGTGGGGAATCTGGTCGCCGGCGGGGGAGTCAGTAGCCGACCACTATAGGCGAGAGAACCAGATGGTGGAATACGAGCACCTCCTTCTCGACGTGTACGAGGAGTTCTATACGGACATTCTGCCCGACCGGTGCGTGAACAATGCGTCTCTCGACATCCCGGACGACGGCGCGTTCGTGGTGATGGACGCAATGAGCGTCCGAGAGGCTGGACTGTTCGTCGACTTCCTCGCCGACGAAGGCTACGACCCGTCGGTGGGGTACTCGTTCTCGACGGTGCCGTCGGAGACGACGCCGTACCGCGAACGCGTCGGCTATTCAGACATCAAGCGTGAGTACAAAATGGGCACGGTGAAGAGCGACGATCCCTCGCTTGACGGCGACGAAGACCTCGTGTGGTGCCGATTCCCGGACGCTCTATTGGAAAACATTCAGGAGGGTAAAACGAAACTCTCGTCCATCGAGGAGATGTACGAGAAGACCGAGCGGACGTTCGGACGGATCCTTGACCAGCTCGACGCTGAGCAGATTGTGGTCGGTGCCGACCACGGGTACGTCCGACTGGACGCTGGAAACACGTTCCCCGTAACGGAGCCACAGAAGAATCGACTACAGGAAACGTTCAGCGGGCGGTTTGTGAGTGTCGCGGAGACGAACGCGGACGATCTCGTCGGCGAGAGCCTCGTCGTGGAAGCAGACGGGTACTATATGCCAATCGGTCGGTACACGTGGCCAGCTCGCGGGAAGTACTCGACGTTCACGCACGGTGGCCTTAGTCTCCCTGAATGCATCACTCCCCGAATTACCATCACTAACTAACCTATGTCCGAAGACAACGACCGTCGACCCCTCGAAATTTCGTTCCCTATCGACCAAGTGAACGAGATTGCGGAGAAGGAAGCACACGCGAAACGCTACTACCGGCCCGTCTACACGATGCACAAGTGGTGGGCGCGCCGCCTTGGGTCGGTGTTCCGGACGATGATCCTGTACGCTCTCGCAGACGAGGAGATGACGGTCGACGGCGAGCGTCAGTCCACATTCGGTGAGGACAACGGTCTTCCGGAGATTGACTGGGAGAATCCTGACGCGTTGTGGGAATATTACCTCGAAGATGTCGACTTCGACGGGAAAACCATCCTCGATCCGTTTATGGGAGGAGGGACAAGCATCGTAGAGTCGATTCGGATGGGGTGCAATGCCATCGGGAGTGAACTGAACCCTGTTGCGTGGTTCGTCGTGAAGAAGGAGGTTGAATCGGTCGACCTCGACGAACTTGACGCAACCCTAGCGAGTATTGAAGAAAGTGTCGGTCAAGAGATTCAGGATTACTACCGCACTGAGTGCCCGCACTGCGAGGGCGACGATCACTATGCGGACTCGATGTACCACTTCTGGGTCAATGAACTTCCCTGTCGGAACTGTGGGGAAGATGTTCCGCTATTCAAGGACTACCGGATCTCAAACGCCCGTTCATCCAAAGACGATCATTACAACGTCGCGTGTCCCGATTGCTGGCACGTCTTTGAGACCGATGACTACCGGACGGAGACCACTTGTCCTGAGTGTTCACACGAGTATGTTCCCAGTGATGCGGGCAACGTAAGTCGGGGTACGTACACCTGCCCCCACTGCGATGAGCACCCAGAGATGTCGATCATTGAGAGCGTAGAACGGTTCGGGAAAGCAAATCAATCACTCTACGCTGTCGAATACTATTGCCCGGAAGCCGACGAGAAAGGGTACAAATCGGCGACCGAATTCGACCGGAATCTCTTTGCGGAAGCTTCTGCCGAACTGGACGAGAAGCAAGACGATTTGCCGTACCCAACCACGGAACGCTATCGTGGGAGTTCTGACCGCGCTCGGAAACACGGATTCGAAACTTATGATCAGATGTTCAACGACCGGCAGTTGCTCTGCCTCTCGAAGCTGTTGGCAGAAATCAACGGTCTAGATGATCAGAATCTCAAAGAGTTCCTGCTGTTAGCGTTCTCTAGTTCACTGGCCTATAACAACCTCTTCTGTGAGTACGATAAGCCCTACAACAAACTGACCGGGATCTACAAGCGTCACACGATTACCGCACGACATACCCCGGTTGAGAACAACGTTTGGGGAACGAAGTACGGCCGTGGGACATTCACGGGTGAGTTCGACAAGATGCGTGCAGGGAAGGAGTTCTGCCAGAATCCGTACGAGAAGTACGTCGAAGACGGAGAGACAAAGGAGGAGGATGGCGTCGGGAAAATCGAAGGCATCCTCGTTGACGATCCTGACGATCTTGGCGAAGAGGGGAACGTACACCTTCGGTGCGGAACTTCCGAGTACCTCCCCATTGAGGATAACAGCGTAGACGCGGTCATCACCGACCCGCCGTACTTTGACAACGTGATGTACTCCGAGACGGCGGACTTCTACTATGTCTGGCTGAAGCAAGTCCTCGAAGATAAGTACGATCACTTCACCGCCGAACTCACTCCCAAGGCTAGCGAGGTCGTTAGTGACCCAGCCGGCGAGGATAGCGTGGACACCTACCGCGACGAGGAACACTTCGTCACGGGTCTAACTAACGTCTTCGACCAGTCCAACCAGAAGCTGAAGGACGACGGTGTGATGGCGTTCACGTACCACCACAAGTCCACCGAGGGCTGGAGTACCGTTCTCCAGTCCGTCCTTGACGCTGGGTTCTACGTCACCGCTCTGTACCCGATTCGCGGCGAGATGCGTGGGAGCACCCACATCCACGACAAGGCCAACATCGAGTACGACATGATCGTTGTCTGCCGCGACCGCGACGACGATCCGGAGGAAGTGAGCTGGCGCTCGCTCGAGGACGACATCTACTTCCGCGCTAGCGAGGAGATCAGCCGCCTCGAAGAGAGCGGGTCGCGGCTCACGCAGGGCGACGTGTTCGCTGTCACGATGGGCAAGTGCCTCGAAGTGTACTCCGAGCACTACCCGAACGTCACCGCCGACGGCGAACAGATGTCCGTCGAGCAGGCCCTCGAAACGATACGCGACATCGTCGACGAACAGCTGATGGCCGAACGCGTCCAGATCATGAGCGACGAGATGGACACCCTCAGCGCCATCTACCTCACGTACGTGCTCGGTCGGGGGAATACCGTGTCCTATAACGCGCTGAACAAAGATCTCCGCACACGCGGCGTCGACGTCTCCGAACTCGTCACAGAGAGCCTCCTTGAACAGGACGGCGACCAGCTCCGTATCCTATCCCCCGGGAAGCGTGCCGACCGGATCGAGAATAAACGTGACCCGCTCGCCATCGACCAAGCCCACTACCTCAAGTACCTGTTCGAGACCGACCAGCTCGCACAGAAATTCGGGAAGTGGACGACAGAGGGATCGATTGCCGCGCTGCGCCGCCTCGCGGAAATCGAGAATGAGGATGACTACGCCGACATCGCGGACTATGTAGAAGAACGGTCGGACACCCAGCTCGACCTACAAGACTTCAGCTAAGCCGGTAGTACCCGGATCCGGCTGGCGGTGACCCCAGCTGAGGCGACATCTTGTAACGATCAAGGAGCCGGGTTTAAGTGGTATAACGACTCAGTTGACAGTAATCAGATGAACTTCGACATTGGATACCACGTCGTCTCGCGCGATGTTCTCGAAGATGGGGATACCTTCGACACCGAGATGAGTATTGTCGAGTTTCTTCGCCGGGTTAACTCCATGGGCGACATCCCCTTTGACGTGACTGTGTACGGCCTCGACTCCTATCTCCGGGGCGCCGAAGATGCTGACGAAATATGCGATCATCTCCACCGGCTACTCTCCGAACGCGTCAACTTCCTCCTGAACCAGAACCCGCGCGTTCAGTTCGTCGTCGACGACGTCGAGTTCTGGGATGAGCCGGTCATCCCAGATGACGACGGGGACGTTCAGTTGAACAAGGTCTTCCATGGGGCACTTGATCAAGAGGGCGCCGGCTGGTATTCGAGCCACCTGAACGTCACTTCGTAGAGGCGTTTAATCGTCGGGGTAGGGCTTTTGTCCGATGCCGATCTCGGTATTCGGAGCAAGGTGTCGACCTTAAGAATCGTACAAGGCTCGTAGACTTCGTGGAAAATCCACCACGGGGTTAGTGAGGAGTTGCTTTCACAGTTTTACATCTCCTGTGCGTGGGCGTAGCCTCGCTCTCGGAGGAACTGGTAATGGTCGTGGTGGTTGCCGATGACACCGTGACCAAGCTCGTCATCCCTTGTATAGTGCGCAAGCGTGTCCTCGTCAGTGACGACCGCGCCGAAGTAGTCGTCAAACTCTATTGTGATGTCGACGAGCTTCTCGCCATCAAGAAGACACCATGCATGCTCGATTGCAACGTCGAAGCCGGGTGGCACGGCAAATCCCTCTGCATATGCAAACCGATGATCGTATTTCCACAATTGAATCGCGTTAGCAAAGCAAGCCTTCTTTTGCGGTTTGGTTTCTCGGATGGCCTCGGCGATGAGTTTTCGCTCGTCGTCGGTCACGTCTTGCGATAGTGCGATGTTCCGTCCTTCAAGGCTGGTGTGTTCGACGTTGGTACTCGGCACCGACACACCGTGATCTGCTACGTATTCATGGACTGGGGAACAATGGCGTCTCTCCCTTACGAATTCGGCTGCAGAGGCGCTGATTTCATTCCCATTTGAGCGAGAGGTTGCCTTCTTGCCTGTGCCAGTTTCTTCGGGAGCGTCTATGTCCTCCGTCACGGCCCCGGGTAGCCAGTAATGGTAAAAATGGGTTTGCGCAGCAGGCTGCTCGGACAGGGTGTAATTCGGGCGGTTGCGGAACGTGGAGGGAGGAGACCATTTGATAGGTGTCGAGTCACGCACCGTCACTCCCTGATGGAGCCGGACGCATAGTGCGAGGACTGTAACCCAGACGGGTAACGGTCAGCTATCGATGTCGACTTCGAGAAGTGGGCTCTGTATCGCGGTTTCGATGGCCTCTTCTGGTGATTTTGAGATGAGGGTGTAGCTGGCTTCGTTCTCGCGAGTGAGGTACTCCCGTGCATCGATGGCCGTCTTGGCGTCTTCGAACCGCCAGACGCGGCGGAGTACGAGATTGTTGACTTCGATGATGGTATAGACGTCTGCGTCGTCAAATACCGCGACTACACTTTCTCTGTCGACTTCCGTGCCTGTTTCGTCGATGTATGTGTCTTCCACGACTGCAGTTGGTGATGGAGGGAGTGCGTCGGTTAAGGGCACTGTCCGAGGGGGTTCCACGTATTCGAGACGGTAGATGTAATCAGGGTCTCGTGCGAGAGTAGGTTGGTACGCTGGTACCTCTATTTTCTCTGGTACCTTGGTACCGACCGCGCTCGAGAGTTAGTCTGAGTTGTAGGTGATGCGGCCGTCGTTGCGTTCAGCGTGATCACGCTCGGCAAGAACGTCGATAACGCCGTGGATAGTGAGGAGTAGTTCATTGAGCACATCGGCGAGCGGTACAGCGAGCAGAGGTAACGCTCGTCGAGTTAGGGGAGACGAGTTTGGTACGGAGGCTGTCGTCGAGATGCAAGACCAAGGTTCCTCTGTCGCTGCCGTCGCCCCCGACCTCTGGTTCAGACTTTCTGCGACGACGCGTGCCGGCTTTTACGGTGTCTACGCGAGGAATAGTCGGGCGTGGTGCTTAATGGGAAGCCTGTGGACGAGTGCCCTGAGTGTGGCAAACGCGCTTATGACCACGTCGAACCCGGCGAGAAGTATGAGGGTGATCCGATCGGCTACATCCGAGTGTGTGACCGAGGAGGGAGCGTTCTTTCACAGCTACAAGCAGGTTGATTTGTAGTGCCCGGTTGTCACCGTGTGACCACGTTTTCTTTGTTACCTCGTCCTCGGTGGGTTCAAGGGCCCGTTAGTAACGAATCCCAGCGACCCCGGACATAACTGAATGAATCTGTTGCGAGATTACGAAGCGAACTTGACTTAGTTCGTAGTTCTGCAACGAAGGTGTCCGTGCTGCCGAGAACGAGGACGCCGATTCTGTTCTCGGAGTCGAGAGTACTGGAGAGGCGAGGCTGCCGAATTATCTCGAGGAATATCAACTGTACAGAGTATCTGGATCACGGTATCCAGATAGGCGGTTGCTCACCCACGAAGATTAGTCCTCACGGTAGAGGTCTTGCATTCGCATCGCGGCATTTTCCTCGTCATAGTAGGTGATCTCCCAACCAGCAGCCATTAGTGGTTGAGTTGCGACTTCAGCGGCTTCTGACTCTACTTGCCCCGGCCATCCTGTGATCTCTTGAGCCACTTTGTCTGGCTTGATTTCGTAGAAGGTTTCTGTATCATCGGAGGAGATGTGCCGCCCCACGTATCCACCTCTGATACGTTCGAAGACGGTGAAGGTGTCTCCGTCTTCGGCTGCGAATTCCATGATACGCGTTCCGGTGCTAACTGCTGACTGTCCTTCTGCAGTGCTCATTTCGTCGTATTCGTCGGGGGTCTCGGGCATTCCGACGCGACTTTGCCCATCATCGTAAAAATGGGTTTGTGCTGGATCTGCCGAGTAGGCGATTTGGAAGGATGCTCCCGGTCAGTCCGCTTATCCCATAGAGGGCCCCCAACTGGTGATGCTGATGCAGGACACGAGGCGACATGAGAACTGCTTTCGCGAAGTGATCAGAGCTCACCAGCGAGTCGTGAATCGGTGGCGCAAGAAGCGTCCCTCTGCGTTGGAGGAGTTGGAGTCGATTACAAAGAAGCACACGCAGGACGCACTTTACCGTCCCATCTCTCTTTCAGAAGGTGTGGAGGAAGAGTTCTATGTGGATGTCGACGAGGAGATGGATGGGGTTCGGTGGCCACACTCCAGTTCGAGCCTGAACTGGTCACATGCGTGCGAGTATTCCCAGCGACCGCCTCAGTTCTGATACTCGCTGGCTGCCTCTTTTGCCGGTCAGCGGCGTAGTGTTATGGTGGTGACGACGTACCGTACACCACGAAGGTTGGGTTGTAACGAGTGCGGGTACGTCTACACGCGTCCGGCGAGTCGGGCGCACGTCGATGCGGCGCGAGACCTATACCAGTACCTCGTGCAGGACTACTACCAGCCGCTCCCGTCCTCATGGGTGATGGTTCTGTTTCCTTCGATGCACGACGGCGAGTTGGTGGTAGTCGTGTATCACGCGCGCGGCGAGGTCGAGCGGTTGATCCGCCGTCGGATCTGTGTCGAGTACGAAGTTGAGGAGATCACGACTGGACGTCTGCTGTCGTCGGCGGTAAGTGCTGCTCGCTGACGGCTGGTGCCGGCGTCTAAGTAGCGGCAGAGTTATCAAAGTGGTATGACCGACGACGATGCCTGCGATGTGGACGCACTTGACGAGGCGTTGGAACGCGCGAAGGAGGCATTCATGCCGCCGGATGACCCCGACGAGTTGGAACCTGACTACCCGGCAGACTACACGCCCGAGGATCGAGTCGATCACGTCCTCAAAGGGGAGTACCCGCGTTGGCGCTCGATAGAGTGGATCGCGTCGGCCGCCGACACGGATGTCGATCAGGTGCAGTCAGTGGTCAGGGAGCGTCTCTCGGATGGGGAATTGGAGGTGAGTGACGAGGGTGTCCGGCGGAACCGGTACCACGTCTACTTCGAAGAAGTCGAGGGGTTGACGGAGAAGGCCCGGAAGAACCCGCGTTGGTTGCGTTGATTCATCGGTGATAGTGGCTGGGGTAGTGTCCGCGATCCCGGCGACCGCGGACACTCCACATGGAGAGTGGCGATCCTAGAGGACGGTTGGTGCGGTTGCGAGTAATACCCCGGCAGCGAGGGCGGGCCACTCCGTTTCTGGGTTCCAGTCACTGGAGCTTTCGTGGACGAGCAGGATACCGAGGACGATCACTGCGCCCACCGTCTGGATCACAAGGTACTCGGCGACGCTCCGGACGGCAGAAGGTACAGCGAGAGTGATGACGGCGGATACGCCGGTCATAATGCCCACGCGAGCGGCGAGGGTTTTGTCCTTTGAGTCGAACTCGTTGCTTCCAACTTTCGCATACCCATCTCCTTGCTCGTACAGGTACTCGGCGACGAACCCGATCAGGACTCCTTGGATGGCCAGAATCACGATCCATTGGAGCCCCGAAGCGGCTCCCTCAAGCGAGCGGAGGGCATCGGTGAGTAGGACGATGTCGAAGTAGAGGCTGGCACAAATTACGATGGCTGCTGCGAGCAGGTAGACCTGCCAAGGTTTGTATTTACTGCGCTTAACGCGGCCATGGAGTCCCCGTAGCTGTTCCAGTAGCCCCATTTCTGTTCGTCGCGTTCTCATTTCAACTCGAAGTAACTACCGCCGAGTGTGCTCGGTTGTTGACGAGGCGTATCGCCTATGGAGTTCATCAAGGTGCCACCCGTCTGTTCTGTCCGCGTTTCCAAGAACCAAGATGTCAGGGAGGTGTTCCAGTAGTCAGGAGTTCCCGACCCCGGCTGGACGGGCAGGGATCTAGTTCTGACCTGAGCGCAACGGGTTGCTATTCTCGGCGAGCGATGCTCAGGGGTGGTCAGATACCGGGGTTTCTGGCCACATCAGTAGCCCAGAACTGAGCTTATAAAGATTAGACACGTAATTACACACGTTGATGGAAGACCGCGAAAACGAGTTCGAGACCGACATCTGGCCGCTCGGTGGCTCCCGCGGAACCACCATCCCCCCGCGAATCTTGATGTGGACTCAAGCCCCCGACGTCGAGGACGCCGAAGTGCGCTGGCTCTACGATGACGACCGCCGCATCTACGTCGAGTTCGGGCGCGCGTCTGATGAGCGCGCGGACGACATCTACAGCCGCACCACCTCCATCCAGAAGCGTTCGGAGGGAAGTCGCGCGACCGCTATCCCCGTCGATGTCCTCCGCGGCGAGGGGGCGGCGGACGCCGACAAGGTGATCTGGAGGTTCGACTTGAACGAGAAGCATCCCGTCCGACCCGAGTTCATCTCCGAGGAGGAGGGTGATGACTCGTGAAGCGAGCAGAGGGCTACACGCGTCTCTCCCAGTCCGGCGCCGAGGACAACATCCCGACGCAGGGGAGGCTTATCACCGACTACTGCCGGGAACACGACGAGCTGGAACTTCAGGCCATCCACAACGACGGAGAACACGAGAGTGGTTACGATCCGGACAGGGACGCCTACCAGTCGTTGATCGACCGGATCCGGGCCGGTAACGTGGATGCGGTTGTCGTCAAGTCGCTCTCCCGCCTCGGGCGCGACTTCGACGAGCGAATGGACTTGATGATCACGATGCGACGGCGCGGCGTCGAACTGCACAGCCACCAGCGCGACCGCATCGACATCTCCGATCCGTGGGCCGCAGCAAAGGAGGCTATGCTGGCTGCCGCCGACGACGCGAAGAAGCAGGCGGAGATCGAGGACGCCATCGAGGAGATCGAGCGGCGGATTGACCGCGGCGAGTATCAGGGGCGGCCGTGGACGGGAACCGAGTTCGATGACGCCGGCAGGTACCTCGTCCCCGCCCACAACGACGAGTGGGACGCCGTGATGGAAGTTGTTGAGCGATGGGAGGAGTCAGACGGCAAGGTCTCGAAGCGCGGGCTTGCTCGGGAGACCGGACTCTCTCGGGGGACTGTACGCCGAGTGATTGACCGGGTTGACAAGTACCGGGCTCTCGATGACGGCGCGAAGATCGGATGGGAGAGGCGCGTCGTCTGGCCGGACGAGGCACCCGCGCCCGCCGACGACTGACTCGGCGAGCTACTCCTCGTTGTCGACGCGTTCCAACGCACTACGGACGGATTCCCTCGCGTTCTCGATGTCGGCGAGGGCTTCGTCGTCCACCTCGTCGAGACCTTCGGCGTTCTCGTGTGTCTTGGCGAGGCCGCTGGCCGCCATGGCGAGTTTCGCTTTGACTTCTTCGAGTTCGTCCATACCTGCTTTGGTGCCTACCCTGTCGGATAAGTGCCGGCGTGTAGCCGGCGTTAATGCCCGCGGGGCAGCGTTTTTGATGCTCGCCGATGGAGACGCGTGTGCCGGGCGGGTTGGAGGAACGCAACGCCCACTCCGACACCCGCTTCGGTGATGGGCTAGGTGGAGTCCCCGTCCGTGCGCCTCGGGCGGCATCTCCACGGTTCTGGAGGAGCTTCCGTCCGCCGCGTTCGGCGGGCGGACTACGCTCCCGTCCTACTGCCCTTGACTATCCATATATATGTTGACAGGAACGAAGTGCCGCGACCGCGTAGACGCGTGTATGCTTGAGGACATCGAAGCCGACGACGGCGAAACGGAACCGTTGTCGCTCCCCGACTACGACGAAGAGAAACTGCGCGAGGAGAAGCGCAAGGAGCTGGCCGACCTCCCTGAAGAGGATCTGCGGGCGGAACTCGCCCGTCAGGACGAGGAGGAACGCGAGTGGCAGGACGAGTACGGCGTCGACGGCCCGGACGAGTTGGAGGCAACCATCGCCGAGGGGATGGACGCGGACGAGCGCCAGCAGAGGAGGCGTGTCGCGTACTACTGGCGGAAGAACCAGCACGTGCGCGAGATGATCGAGGAGGTGTTCGATGGTTAACGCGCACGTCGAGGTACCCGAGGATGGCGAGCCGCGCATCGCGGGCCGTCGGATCTCCGTGCTGTCTGTCGCCCTGCAGATCGGTGGCACCGACGTGACTATCGAGGAGTACGCGGACGAGCGTGATCTCGAAGTGGCAGACGTAACGGCGGCGCTGGCGTGGGCCGCCAACCGCGAGGAGTGGATGGCCAGCCTGATCGAGGAGCGCGCGCTGGGGATGCAGGAGATGGCCGACCGGGATTACCCCGAGGGCGTCGCGGGGCCGGAGCTTGACACCGAGGACGTGGCGGACTTTCACAGGCGGGCGCAGCGGGCGCTCGCCGACATCGTCGAGGACTGGAGAAGGTATGGGGACACTCGGTTCGGCGAGGAATAGGCGCGGGGGCACGGGCCTCCCGTCCCGTGCCGGCGTCATCGTCCCGGGCGGCCTCCCTCTTCCACCCGGTATGTTTTTCGGGCAGGTTCGTACTTGAATGTCGGCGCGAGGGCTGCAGACACCACACCCCCATTTCATCTGTCCTGTATAGCCGGGGGTGTGTTTCACGTGTTCTGCCGTCCGGCGATTAGCACCCCCACCGTGTTTCATCTGCCACTCCCTGTTTCACGTGTTTCACGTGTCGGTCTCACCACGTTGAGAAATGGGATTATGGCGGTACAGGACTCCTACCCCGATTGAAAGTGATTTTCGTTTGAAAGCGTATATGCCCCCATCTCCTACGAAGGGATGAGAAGAACACGACGCACCCGAGGTGACCCACGACGCTACGACAAACCAACGTGATCCCCAATGAGCGAGAACGAGTCACAGAACGAGCACAGTATCCGAGCAATCTGGCAGGGCGACGTAGCCCCCGTCGAGAACTATCGCATCCGCCCGCGGGAGGTCAGCGACGACCGCCTCGAGATGGGCCTCCTGATGCGCCTTGGCGGGCCGCGCGGCAAGTTCTACGTCCGCGCAGAAGTCGTGTTCAGCATCAACGAGGACGAGGACGGTCACCACGTCGAGATCCGGCGTCGTGGCGGTGACGTGGTGGATGAGTTCACCATCGACTGGACGACGGCTGACCCCGACGACGCCACGGAGGCGACGCAGGCTCTCTGTGAGACCTACATCAACGCAGCCAGCGACTGGTACTCCTTCGCCGTCGGTGCCGAGCAGGCCGGGCGCGCGACCGGCGCCGACGCGTCGGGCATCTGCACGACGTTCACTCCCGCGACGGACGATGGTGACTTCGGCTTCGTCTGCCCATCCTGCGAGCACGTGAACGCGCTGGAGGGAGATGTGATAGAGTTTGCCGACGTGTCGTCCGACTGTACCGAGTGCGGGTACATCGCGCTCCTTGACGGCGACGCGCTCGCCGCGTTCGACGCGGAGCTACGTCGGATTGATGCCGAGACCTGCCCCGAGATGCAGGCCGTGCGCCGCATCCACGAGGCACTTCACGGCGGCGTAGAGCCGGACACCGCCGTTGAGCTGTCTGTGGAAACCGTCGAGGACAAGGTGGGCGAGCAGGCGGATATGTTGGTGACGAGTCGTGGCCGCGAGGACTGCTGGCTGATCTCGTGGGGCGGTGCGGACGTTGAGGTGACCGTCGCTGAGGGCGGCAAGCTCTGGCAGATCGAGGTCACCAAACGTGGAGACACTCTCGTGAAGACGACGCACAACGACGACGAGTTCCCAACCGCCGAGGAGGCGGGTGACCAACAATGAGTGACGTAGAGTCTCTCCTCAACGAGGCACTCACCGAGTGCCAGCCGCTCGTCGATTTCGCCGGCGCCGAGAAGCTCGCCGGGGGCCGCCCCGCCACCCAACTCGACATCCGTGACGGCGAGGTCTTCGTCGAACTGTATGTCGCGGGTGACGGGGGAGTCGTCGTAATCGACTACGTGCCGGGGATGATGATCGGGGACACCGCGTATTGCGGCGACGTAGAAGAGACACACAAGGCAGTCGTTCGTCTCGCCCGTCACACGGAGTGCGAGGTACTTCGCGACGACTTCGACGTTCTCGCCGAGGAGGCAGGTGACCAACGATGAAGTACGGAACGTGGCTGAAGAAGGACGACGACCGCGCGGAGGTGATCACGAAGCCGAAAAAGAACCCGCGAACGTACCGGTACCCGTTCGTCAGGGTGAGTGACGCGTGGATGCTCACCCGGGAGCGGGCGTGGTACACGGAGCACGCGCTCACGTTCGCGGCTGGAGGTCTGGACGGGCCGCTCGTCCGCAAGCAGATGCATCCAGAGCAGACGACGTTCGACGACTTCGACGACCGCCCTTCTGAGTACAGGCGGGTTGAGGTGGCGTCCACCGCGACGGCGGACTGAGCCGCGCCGCGTCCGCTGTTTCTCTAACCCCTTCGGACAGTGCCCTTATCCGATCGCTTCTGCTGAATAGCGGGTGGAACGTGACGCAGAACGACGAAGAGGTACTGAATGGATTCGTCGACAAGCGGACGCTCCACACAACACTCACCGACATCAGAGAGCGCGTGGATGATGCCTTCGCGGAAACGTCGAAACACGGCCCTGATGACGGCGACTTCCACGTCGCCAACTACATCTGGGAGACCGATCCCTATCCCGCCGGCACGATCACTGTCAAGCCCGAACGGGATGGTGGCGTCGTCGATCTACGCGTGTACCTGCGTGAGGACAGCGCGGTAGTGTCCGTCCTGTATCCTCGCGGACATCGTGGGTCTTGCGTGTTCGTCGGTAGGCGGGGCGTTGTTCTCGATGCCGTGTGCGAAGTTGCGACGTGGGATGAACCCTTCAACATTGAGGGAGACATACTGGAGCGTCATCTGGACGGAGGCCATTCTCCTTCTGCTGAGCAGTTTTTCGTCTGTACCTTTATCCGCGGGTAGTTCAATCCCGGTAAGAATGCAGTGAGCGAAGACAAAACCTACGACAGCGACGAAGCGACTTACAACCAGCCGCATCGCGTCGAGACGTGCGACATCGACGCAATCGAGAACGACGCCATCCGCAAAGTCGCCCAGCGGTGGCGAGAAGCAGGACTCGAACTTGAAGCGGGCAACCAACTCGCCGGTGACTACGTCCACCACATCCACAGCGGCGCGTCCGTCTACGAGTCGTTCGGGCAGTACGCCGTTCGCGGCTCGGACGGCGAGACCGCGTTCGACAACGCACGGGACGCCGCGCAGTACGCGTTCGGAATCACGGAGACGGTCAAAGAGGCCGGTGATGACTCGTGATGGGATACACTATCGACGAGTACGCACTACATCTCGCACACGCCAAGGCAGTGCAGTGGTACCTACGCGAGTACCCCGACGTGGCATTTATCGACGGCTCCCCCAAGGAGATCAGAGACGAAGTCTGGACAGACCCGGTTAGCACACACCAGTTGAAAGGCGTCAACGCGGGTGAGGAGGAGTTTCTCAAGCAACGATGGGATGAGTACGAGGCTCTGAAGGGCGGTGATGACGCGTGACCCGCTACGCCGACTTCCCGGACGAACTCCAGCACCTCATCGACGAACTCGAGCAGGAGGGATTCGGCATCGTCTACGGAGCAATCGGCGAATCCGATAGGCCCGCGTTCATCGCAGAACAGGGCGAGACCATCGTTCGCGTGGAAGACTGGACGCAGACGTGGGCCTTCACCCTCCGAGACCCCGACCGTCCGGATTACGACGATACGTGGGCGTACCCGCGTCGTGTCCGTGGCGAGGTCTTGGAATGGCTTGATGACTTCGAGGCTTAACTCCCTATCACCTTCGAGGTATCGAGGCCGGAAACCATCTGCCGGGAGACTACGTATTCGACACCAACGCTGATGTCTCCGTCTACGAGCACACCCGGAAGTACATCGCCGATAACGGTCGCGACCACGATTCCCGATTTGATTCCCCGCGGGACGCCGTACAGATGGCCCTTGGGTACTTCGAAGAGGCCCAAACGGGTGGTAATAGTGTGTGGCCACCGCTGTTGAGTCCGTAATACGGGACGCCCCTACTGGGAGATCAGTTGCTTCAGAGGGGAGATATTGACGTTCTGGCTGAACACGTTGTCCGGATCGTATTCGGCCTTGACTTCCGCGAGGCGGTCGTAGGCGTCGCCGTACACCTGATCGGCCCAGTCCTCCCACTCCTGCTCTTCGACGCCCGTGAAGCCGGCGTAGGCGCCTTCGGCACCGGCGTCGCGGAGCATGCGCTCGGTTTCGCGCGCCCACTCGAAGACTTCGGCGTTGTCGAAGTCCTCCCAGTTGGCCTCGACGGTGAGCATGTACTCCTTGTCGTCCCACTGGTAGGCGGCGTCGGGGCCGTGGCCGACGTTGCCGCCCATCGCCCAGATGCCGGTGGCAGCCAGCGGCGAGGGGGCCTTCTCGGCCTGCTCGTGGAAGATGTCGAGCACCTCGTCGGTCAGCTCGTCGACGTAGACCGAGCGGTGGCAGTACTTGCGCCCCCACGGGAACATCTGAGTGCCGAGGTCGTGGAGCATCTCGTACGGCATCGGTTCGCTCATGTCGATGATGGGCTCGGCGATGCTGCGGAGGGGCTCGAACACCTCCATGCCCTCCTCGGGGTCGCCCGCGTAGCAGCCGAGGATGCCGACGGCGTCCTGCCCGGCCAGTTCGTCGGGCATCGGCGGCAGGTTGGGCACCTCGGCGTCGAGTAGGATGGTCGTCGCCTCCTCGGGCGCGTCGGCGGAGAACTCGCGGTAGGCCTCCAGCACGTCCTCGGCCACGTCACCGGGGTAGAAGATGCCGAGGCCGCCGACGATGGGGCCGACCTCGTACAGCTCGAACTCGAAGTTGGTGACGACGCCGAAGTTGCCACCGCCGCCGCGCACCGCCCAGAACAGGTCTTCGTTCTGGTCGGGCGAGGCCTTGACCAGCTCTCCCTCGGGCGTGACGAGTTCGACGCTCTGGAGGGCGTCGACGCCGAGGCCGTTCTTGCGGCGCATCCAGCCGATGCCGCCGCCGAGCGTCGAACCGGGGATGCCGACGTCGCCGGCACTCCCGGTGGGGAACGCGAGGCCGTGCTGCTGGGTCTCGGCGAGCACGTCCTCGGCGCGGGTGCCCGGCTCAACGCGCGCGACCTGCTCCTCGGGATCGACATGAACACCGTCCATGTCCTCAAGGTCGATCACGAGGCCCTGATTGACGATAGCACTCCCAGCCTGATGGTGCGCACCGCCTCGGATGGAGATCTCGAGACCGTTCTCGCGAGCGAACTGGATAGCGGTCGCCACGTCGGTTGCGCCTTTCACGCGGGTGATGATGGCGGGATACTTGTTTATCAGCCCGTTCCAGACGTTACGAGCATCTTCGTACTCTTCGCTATCAGGGAGAATCAGATCTCCGCGCAGGTCGTCGTCGAGACTCTTGATAGCCCCTTCATCGAGTTCGGCAACCGTCCCAAGTGGATGCTTACGTTCAGACATTCAGGAGTCAGAAGGCACAGTACCATCAGGTAGTCAACGGGTGAGATACTAACTCACCACCTGATACAGTTCAGTCGAACTTTCCGAGTCGCGACTGTGCTTTCCGCACGGCACTCCCGAGCGTCCCCGAGAAGCGCAGCCAGCCGCTGCTCGACGCGTCCGCGCTCTTCTCACCGTGATACGCAGAAATCCGAACCTTGTACGGCGGGAACGCCAGCGTCCGCTTCTGAATATCGAACTCGTCCTCCTTGACTGCGATCACCGTCTTCCGGTAGTCGACGTTCAGGACTTGGAATCCGACATCGAACTGCTCGGCGTTTTGTTCGGCGTCCGCGATCGCCTTGTCCGTTGCTCGACCTCTCGTTAGGTAGGATGCTCCGAGTCCTTCGATGCGACGACCGTCATCGGCCTGTCCAACCGCTCGCACGACGAAGGGTCGGCTGTTGTGTAAGTAGTCAGTGTTCGTGATTTCCGTCATGGGTAGTTCGCAACAGGATGGTTCGTCGGAGACATCCTATCTTCACTCCCCGACACACTATGTCGGAAGTTCGGCCGCTTCCGTCGAATTCATAGTACGGGGATTGTGAAACTGGCATCAAATGGTAGAGAGTTCGGCTGATCTTGACGATGTTCTCGATCGGGTCGCGCAGCGTATCGAGTTTCTCGAGTTACTCTCTGATGGCGAGTGGATGACGAACGAGATCGTCGACGAACTTCCGCATTCTCGGTCGACGGTCTCTCGAGCCCTTCGTCAGCTGCAGGAGACCGATCTGATAGAGAAGAGAACAGACGGCTATACGGTTACACCACACGGTGCTCTCCTAACTGAACAGTACCGAGACTACAAATCCGAAGCTCGCTCGATATTCGGCGCCCGGCAACTACTCGAATCGCTTCCGGATGACGAGGAGGTCGCTCGAGAGTTCGTTGCGAACGCTCGGAAGATTGGGTCTGCGGAGTCGCCGCCGTTTCGGCCACTCGAGGTTATCTCGGAGCAGATAGCGACCGGTCGACGCGTCCACGCCTATCTGCCGACACTCTCCGGCCCGCATCTCCTCCGTGTCTTCCGCCGTCTCGTGGTCGAGGAAAACGGGTCACTGAAACTGTTCGTCTCGACCGACCTCGGCGAGTCGTTGTTATCGTACTACCCCGGGATACTCGGCGAGCTTGCCAACGGAGGAGACGTCGACATCCAGTTCGTGAATGGCCCCTCTTACGGTATCATCGTCTCCACACCGTCAGCGAACCGTGAAGCTACAGTGACCGTGTATTCTGAGGACGGGGCGATGCAAGGCGGTCTAGCAACGGACGATGATTCGGGTGTCGAGTGGGCGCTCGGGCGGGTTCGTGAGCTTGAATCCACAGCTACTGACCGAACCGAGGATTTCAAAGCGATCCCGACAAGAGAGGAGCCACATCTCTCGCCGTTGGGAAACGAGTCCCCACACACAGCATCGGGATCAGGGAAGTTCCCATTCGATCTTCGTGAGGAGGGCTTCGAGTTACTCTCGGAGACCGACTTCGCATCGGATGGGCTTCCCCCTGACACAGCACTACGCGTCGGGCTTTCCTTCGCCGAGATAGACGACGGGCTGGCCATCGAGCGGACGATCGAGTCGGACGGCCGGGAGGAACGCTCCCTGACGAGCGTACTCATCGACCAATTACGCGACGGAGCGGACACTGTCCTCCTCGGGCCACCGGGATCAGGGAAGAGCACCGTCTGTAAGATGGTCGCTCGTGAGTGGGCTGTTCGTGATCGTGGCCCAGTCGTGTATCGTGAAGCCGACCACGGTCGATCCTTCGAGTCGGTCGCTGCACTTGAAGATTATCTACAGCGTTCTGAGGGCCACACGTTGGTAGTCGTTGAGGACGCTCTCCGTCTGGAGTCCCGTCAAATTCTCTCCGTCGTCGAGACATTCAGAGACGACGGTGATGTGACGTTCTTGCTCGACTCTCGACAGCGGGAGTGGGACGATCCAACAGAACCTCTCAAAGATGCGCGGTTGGACTCCATTCGCCGGCAGGTGCTTTCACGGGTGTCGATGCCCGAACTCACCGAGCGTGAAGCTCAGAGTCTCGTCGATACGGCTGCCCAAGCAACGGATGGAACGATGGACTTGGACGGGGGAACGATCGTGGAACGCGTCCACGAGACCAGCCGCACTGATGATGCGGTAAGGCCGGGCGAGATGTTTCTGGCTCAGCAGCTCTTGTTGACCAGACTTGACTCGATGGCGCCGTACGAGACATCGACGGCGACTACTTTCGAAGAAGACGTGCTGTACTGGTACGACGAGTTCGTTAACGCCGAGTCGGACTGCCTCGGCGATCTCGCTCTTCTCGTCAACGTCTTCAACGCTGCAGGTCTCCCCATCGCTCCAGAACTACTCCACAGTTTGTCTATCCAGTACGATACGGAGGTCGTTTCTCGGAGTCTCGAAAAGTTAGAGGGAACACTCCTCTTCGAATCGACGAACGAGGAGTTCGGGCGTGAATATCGGACGAACAGCGAACTCTGGTCTGTCCGTTTTCTCGAACAGTTTGTCCACTCGTCCCCCGACCCAGCTACGCGATTTGAACGATCCATCCAGCCCGTTCTATCTCTTGTCGACGAGCCAGTACATCGAGACCGTATCTCGAAGGAAATCGAACACGATACTCCATACCTCAGTCAAATCGAATACCATCCGACAACGTGGAGCGAGGAGTTCGTCACGCGTCTCTTCCAGATCGGTCTGACCTATTACCGACTCGCACCGATGTTCGGCACCAGTTCGGAGACGGATCTGGAGCTCCCGTCCGAATGCTCCGACGTGCTGGCCGCTCGAATCTCCAGTTGGCGAGGACGGATGTACGAGGTTCACGGGATGCATGACACGGCGCTCGCGGAGTACGAGTTGCTCGAAGGAAAGCTGGATTCGCTGACCGAACTCCCATCCGACGAAGCCGAGCGACTCCGGTGTGACTGCTTGACAGGCAAAGTATCGATTCGCAGTGACCAAGGTCAGCTGGACGAAGCCGCTGTGTTCGCTGAAGAGGCCATCCAAGTCGTAAAGGACGGTGACATCGACGACCGGGAGCCACCTGCTCGACTGGATTATGCCCATATTGCGTACAAACGGGCCGACTTCGACGAGGCGTTGGATCGGTACGAGGCCTGTATCGAGGCAGCGAAACGCGTCGGAAACAAAGAGGCACGCGCGCGTGCTTTGACTGCGTCCGGGGCGATTCTCTCGGAACGCGGGAAGTACGATCGTGCAACCCAACGATACAAGCAGGCACTTGATCTTTCCCGTGAAATCAACGATCGTCGAAACGAGGCTAATACACTGGGTAATATGGGCGTCTTGGCGCGAGACAGGAGCGAACTTGAGCGAGCACTCGATCGGTTCAGGGAGAAACTGCGATTGGCCAGAGAATTAGGAGAACGACACACCGAAGCAAACGCACTGTGGAACATCGCGAGCGTTGAGTCGGAGCGTGGAAACCTCGAAACGGCGGTCGACCACGCGACGAAGGCGCTCGAACTGAGTCGAGAGGTGGACGTCCTGCGAGTTGTCGCAGAGTCACTCCATTTGCTCAGCGAAATCGAGCGCCAGCGCGGGAATCTGGAACAAAGCCGGCAGTACGCCGAGGACAGTCTAGACGCGTTCGAAGAAAGCGGTTACAAATACGGAGTGGCGGCTGCCTATCGAAACCTTGCCCGTATCGAACTGGAGGCAGAGCAGTACTACTCTGCACGGGAGCACGTCGAAGAAGCACGAACACTGGCCGAAGAGATGGAAACGCAGGCCGGCCTTGCTGCCTGTGACGAGATCGACTCACGAATCGCATATCAAGAGGGACGATTGTCGGAGGCGGAAGAACGAGCACAAGCCGGGCTGGAAACCTACCGTTCGACCGACCGAAGGAAGGGTGCTGCTGAAACACTTCGCGTCCTGTCGCTCGTAGCGTTCAAACGAGGTAACTCAGATCGTGGTCGATCGTACCTCAACGAGGCGACGGAACTGGCTCACGAAGCCGGAGTTCAGCGTACAATCGATCGGATTGAGCGAACGGAGTCTCGCTACTGTAGCGTGAAAAAAGAGCAGGTATAGGTCGTTTACGTGGAGAACTCTGCCGGGACGTTGAAAGGCTCGAGGATGCCACCGTCGTAGGTGGCAGTCAGGGTTGCCTCGATCTGTTCGCCAGTGTCGTCCCTGACGACGACCGAGACGTCAACCTCGTCACCGTCCGCGTACTCGTCAGGGAACTCGCCCATCGAGCGGACAGACTCGGGCCAGTGCTCTGTCTTACCGCCGGGCGTGACGAACCGCACGTGAAGGTACTGTGGCCTGAACGGGACGACCTCTGCGGAGCCGTTGGCGGGGACGAGCACTTTCTCACTCGGATCGGACGGACGCTCGTCGGCCTCGGCTGGCGTGGTCGTGTTGGGAACACCGTCGGTGAGAAATACTGCTGAGTCACTATGCGCTCCCCACCTGTTAATGAACAGCGGGCCGTCGCCCGTGTTTTCGATGGTGACGAGCGCAGTGCCGAACTCCTCAGTGTACTCCTCGGCGGCCTCTTCAGTAGCTTCACGGTCGTTCTTCAGAGCCTGCGTGCGAAGTCGAGAAACCTCGGTCTGGGCGGAGAACGACGTACTTGTCGAGGCGATTGCGTTGTCCTCCTCGTCGACGGCAATCAGTTCGAACTCCTCTCCGTGTAGTGTCTGGTTGGCTGACCAGACAGTCGCTGTAGAGACGCCAGTCGAGAATTCCCCGCTACCAACTTGCTCTCCATCTTGGACGACATTGATTCGTGCGACTGTATCGTCGGACACGGTTACCTTGAGTTCGCGTCCTTCGAAGCCAATCTCGCCGAAGATACCTCCCGAGGAGGTATCAGAAGATCCATCGCCGTCTGCATCAGTCTTCGAGGTGTTTGTCTCTGGATTGTCCTGATCGCTGCTACTGCATCCAGCCAGCCCAATCGTGAGGCCAGTCGTCGCGGCCAATACTGCGCGACGACTGATTTTCAGACTAGAACCTGTACTCTCGTTCGTAGAGTCGAGATCGGAGTTTCCCCGCATCGGTTGCAATATCGAGGGGTATCAGGGTGTAGTCAGCGGATGAAGCACTGTCTCACTAATTGACTCACTGTAGACATTCCCCACAAGCCCAACTGGTGAACTCACCTCGCGGGGCGACAACCTCGTCGCTGAACCCGAAGACCTCTGGATCTCCTACCGCGACGACTGAACATGTTTCTAAAACCTCAACTGGATAGACTACGGCTTACCCGAGTATGAACCTCGACGAAGTCCTCGACATCCTCGAAGGCGGCGAACTCAAGGTCTACGAAACGCCACTCGGAACGAAACTGTCGCTGAAGACCCCTACCGGAGAAGACTGGCACTTCGCCCCCGAAGAACGCGAAGCCGCACGAGACTTGATCGGGCGTTATGAGGACGTCGCCACCCTCGCCTACGACGCCGACGACGATGACGAACTTGCCCGCATCCTCACTGAAGCCGACGATGACGCGTGGCGCGTGATTGGTCGCGTAGAGAATATCCCCGCCTCAACCGAAGAGGCACGAGAGTTGGTCAAGTCCAACGACTGACCGCTGTCACTCGTCTTCGACGATGAACGCGACACCGTACTCGGTGTCAACCACGCGAGTCTGCATCACCTCAACGTCGTCAGCCGCCTCCACGTCCCACTCCGAAATTTCCTCGGCCTCCCCTTCGGTCTCCGCGGGCACGATGTACGCACTCCCATCGCCCATCTGCCCCGTCGACACGTCATCCGGGTCATCCATACGCTCGCGCAACTCCTCCACCAACTCCCACATCGGGTCTTTGGGCAACTCTTCGTCCATCGTCACTCTCCTCCCGTGAACCCACTCACGTCAATCACGTCGCTCTCCGCAATTTTCTGGTTGATGTTCTCCACGGCTTTGTCGGCAGCAGCCTCGTGCTTGCGGAACCGTTCCTCCTTCATCACACACACGCCGTACTTGATGTCCTCACCATCGCCAGTTCCGCCGGTGATAACAGGGGTTGCGATGACGTCAGGGAATCGGTCATCCTCGTTCCACCGCGACTCGTTCATCCCCGCAGCCGCGTCCTGTGCGTGATCTTCATCCCACTCCTCCGCTTCGGGGCTGATGACGAACTGGTGTTCCTTCCGCTCCAGTTCGGCGTCGATCTCATCCGCGAACTCACTCAGCGGCGACTCGAAAGCATCCATCCAGTGCATTTCACTCCGATTTTGTGGAACTGCCACCTTTTAAAATTCCACATTCAAAACCTGCCGACGGCACCTCCGACGAACCGGGTCACCAACCCACTTGCACGAGGACGGGTCTGATGCTCCCCGAGTACAGGCTACCACGCACGGCCCTAGGCCGTCAAGTGCAGATCTTTATCACCTCGGAGTACAGTCTACCCAATAGACCACGACTACCGATGCCGCCGACGCACCCACGCGATGGCTTGGTCACGGATGCCCTTGCACGGGTGAAGAGAAAGCCAAGGGGCGGATTTGAACCGGCGTCTCGGATCAGCGGCATCAACCCGTTTGCGGCCAGCGGCGACGTTCAACCGCTCTTTCGCGGGAGTAGAGTCCGCAACCCCCCAAGGCCTGCAGAGCCGCCCATCGCCGGTTCAAATCCGGCCCTTGGCTTTTGAGTTTGTGACACGTCGAGGCCCTCCAGTGGATAATCCGGATGGACTCGCTTTCTGACGTGTATGTGACACCGCAAGAATCATTTGGGCCCATCGTGTGCACAGGGCAGAACAGACGAATGCGACCACTTACTCATCTCGGATAACCCCTGGGAGACGTTAGTCAGTATAGCCCCGGTAACCATCCGTCTTTAGCTAAGAGAGAAACCGCGTGACAGCAGCGGCTTATCGAGGCTTCTTTTCGAGAGGAATGAGGAGGCGATAGCTGTGTCCAACAGAGCCTCCTCATCGAGAATCATGCGTCGGCTCACTACACTGTTTCCCTCTGAGTTCCTCGAAGAGCACGCCGAGGAACTCGGCGTGGTCGAGCGAGAGGGTAAGCTCCAGATTCCTGTCCTCGTGTGGGCGCTCGTGTTCGGCTTCGCCGCAGGCGAGAGCCGAACACTCGCTGGGTTTAGACG
>NZ_LIUF01000009.1 GCF_001280425.1 Haloarcula rubripromontorii
ACCAAGAGTCGCGCTCGCGTGCTCTCTCGAAACGCGGACGAGGAACGTATGAGGGAGACAAACCGCCAGTGTTCACGCTCGTTGATCGCGGCAGCGGTCAGCGATACGTCGTCCCAGCGAAATCCACCGATGAAGCGACCGTGCGACTCCTTCTCGACAACCACGAGAAGGAGTCGCTGACCGTCTACACGGACGGATTTCGGGCCTACGATCCACTCGACGATGACGAGAGCTTCCACCGAGAATCAGTAATTCACGGTGACGGCGAGTACGTTGATGAAGACGCACACGTGAACACGTGCGAGAGCCACGCGTCGCTGGCGCGACGGTGGCTCTCGCCGCACCGAGGTGTCTCAAAAGACAAACTGACAGCGTATCTCAGACCGTTCCAACTTCGGCGACGAGTCCTCCGCAAACCGGGACGAGAAGCACTGAAACAGATTATCCGAGAAGTTCTCTGACTCACCAACAATGTACTTCACAAGAGCGTATTGTTGATTCTGGGTACACACACCACCGTGCAACTGTTCTGGGTGTCACAATATGGAGACTGCCGCTGAACACACACACACACACACCACCGTGCAAGTGTTCTGCCGCGTGAGCCGGAGGGGGGTGTGCAAAAACGCGGGCTATGTGAACTGCCAGAGGTTCTGTTGCTCGTCGTCAGTAGTGTCCGGTGCCTCGAATTCAGTCGCCTCGTCTTCCAGATAGTGTTCGAGAATCCCGTTGACGTTACTGGGTACGGCATCGCTGTAGGAGGACTGGAGCGCGGCGTTGATGATATCGGTCGGGTCGTCGGTGACTTCGTAGATGTACTTGCGCCCGCCCTTGCGACCGAGGTTACGCTCGGCCGAGCGGACCAGCCCCTGCATCGAAAGCTGGTCAAGGAACTCGTAGATTTTCCGTTCGGACTTCACGCGGCGACCGCTCGACTCCGCGATAGAGGAGTAGAGGTTGTAGATCCGTTTCGTCGACGCTTCGTGTTTTGGTTCGATGAGTGCAAGCGTCGTCGCGAGATACGTTAGCGCCTGCTGTGAACTCAGGTCGTGCTCGAAGTAATCCAGCAGTTCGTCAGTCTCAATAGTGTCTGTCGCCCGTCGTGTATGCGCTTCCGTCACACCGTCTGCGCCTTCCATCCGCGCGTACTCTCCGGCCTTTTCCAGAATTCGAAGTCCCTGTCGAACGTCGCCCCGTTCCTGTGCCGAAAATGCCGCCGCAAGCGGGACGACGTCTTCGCCGAGAACGTCCTCCCGGAACGCGATGTCGGCGTAGTAGCCCAGAATGTCGCGGAGTTCGGTCGCGTCGTACGGGCCGAACTTGATCTCTCGCTCGCCCAGCGTCGATTTTACCTTGGGTTCCAGCACGTCGACGAACTTGAGGTCGTTCGAGATACCGATGAGTCCGACCTTCGCATCGGTAATCGGCGTGTTCTCGTTCGCTTCAGCCCGCGGCAGTTCATACAGGAAATCGTTCCGCGCGTCCGCTGGAATGTTGTCGATCTCGTCCAGAATGATGAGGACGTTCCCACCAACAGCCTCGATCTCTTCGTAAAGAAATTCGAAGACGCTGTCAGTGCTGTAGCCGCTCTCTGGGAGTTGATTCTCAGGATCCCGAAACTCGTTGACGAGCGTGTTCACCAGTGCATACGCTGACCGGTAGTTCCGGCAGTTGATCGGACCAACAACGGTAAGCGGGATATCTTCAGCCTCGGCTTTCTCCTCAAGTTTATCTCGTACCCATTTCGTAACAGCCGTCTTTCCGACGCCTGTTGGACCGTAGACGAAGACGTTGTTGGGGTCGTGGCCAACGATGACATCCTGCAGCGCGTTGATGTAGAACTCGATCTCCTCGTCGCGGTGAAAGATCGTATCCGGCGTGAACGTGTCTTTTTTCAGCGGTTGCTTTCGTTCGAAGATCGCATCAGTCCCATCGAACGGGTTCTCGTTCACGTCGACCATGTGTGCCACCTTTTGAGTGACCGTATATAAAACCAGTGACCACCGTTCAAGTGTTTCAAGTGTTCATGCGACGAACAGTCACACACCACCCTGCAAGTGTTTCTCCAATCCTTCTTGAAAACAGGCACTAACGATCCGCTATACGGAGAGCTGATCTAACACACTTGAGTCCTGCGATTCTTGCTTCTTTGATCAAAGATTGGATGTAGAACTAGAATACTATTTTATATCTTATGATATATGAAACAATTTCTGGTTCATGGTGACTAGCGTATTCTATAGAATATACCGCCAGTAAGTCTTCTACCATACCTAAATCACCGCAGTGAGCTACTGATCTAATCACATAATCTTAACAGAGCAGAGCAATATCGGCCCCATTTAAATAAAATAAAGGGGGCACCACCCCTCCCCACCCCACCCCCGCAAACGCCAAGAACACTTGCACGGTGGTGTGTGTGGGTCCCCCTCTGTGAGCGAGATTTTGTATAAAAATACCCCAGACATCTATCTGACGTGCAGTCTCACAACACAACGACCCGCAGAATGCACCCACCCACTACACACGGCATCGTCTTTACTTTGTGACAGCCCGTAGACACCGTATGGACGATCTCACAGTAACGTTCGTCGACCGGGGCCGCATACAGGCTGACCGAAACTTCGTCGTCGACGGGCACAGCGTTGCGACGGCCTCGGACCGCGACCCCGAACACGAGTACGAAACGTACGTCGTGTGGAATCTCGTCATCGAAACGCCCGAGCTGACCGTCCTCTGGGACACCGGCTCGCACCCGGAGGCTGGCGCGGGGTACTGGCCGACACCGCTGTACGAAGCGTTCGCACACGCCGATGCCGCCGAGCACACCCTATCAGCAGACCTTGAAGGTGCAGGCTACAGCCTCGACGAGATCGACGCTGTCGTGATGAGCCACCTGCATCTGGACCACGCCGGTGGCCTGCACAACTTCGCGGGAACAGACGTGCCGATCTACGTCCACCGTGACGAACTCCCGTTCGCGTACTACAGCGCCAACACGGACGATGGCTCTATCGCCTATCTCGCCAGCGACTTCGACCGCGACTTGAACTGGGAGATCGTCCACGGTGAGAGCTATCATCTCACCGATGGTGTCGAACTGCTGCACCTCCCCGGACACACACCGGGACTCATGGGCGCGTTCATCGACCGGCCGGAACAGCCGCTGCTGGTCGTTGGCGACGAAGCGTACGTCGAGGCCAACTACGCGGGCCAGCCCATGGCGACGAGCCTCCTGTGGAACAACGGCGCGTGGAAGGAAAGCCTTGAGCGGTGCCGCGACCGCCAGCGGGCCACAGGGGCCGAAGTGTTGCTCGGCCACGACCTCGCGGTGTTTGAGGACGTATCCGAGACGATGGGCTGAGACACAGTCAGCCTCAAGTCAGTCCGAGACAGCGACAAGGGTTCGGCGTTCGCCGTCTTCAGTCGCTACGACCCACCGGTCATCGTGGCGCTCGACGACTGCCCACACGCCGAAAAACAGGTGTAACTCCAGTTCGAGACCGCTGACGCGTTCGCCGGTCTCCTCGTTCCAGAACTCTCGGGACTCATCGACGTTCGTCATGTCACAGACGAGATGGCAGCCAGCGGCGGGCCATGGCAATGGCCGCGTTGGCCAGTTCGAGTGCGGCTGTCACTGTTCGAGGTAGCCGTAGGTCTCTTCCAGATAGTCGATGATCCAGTCGACCGTCGACTCGTCGTACGTCCAGAAGCCGTAGAACTCGCGTGGTTCGCGCTCCTCAGCCAGCAGGGCGCACTTCTGGGTTGGGTCACCGCCGCCGTCGAACACGACGAACCACGAGTCGGCGATCTCGTCCGAGCGTTCCAGATGGAGCGTGAACGTGCTGTACTCGGGTGGGTCGACGTCAGGGACGGCATAAGCGTGAACGTCCACGTCGGTCTCGCCCAGCCGCTCGTAGAGGTCGAGTTCGCCCTGCAGGGTCGAGAGCGTCTGGAAGCCGGCGTGTAGGGTCCCCTGGCCCACCCGCCACGCGCGGTCCTCGATTTCGCGGGACGCGGCAGTCATCCGCTGGATAGACCACGAGGTGAACATCGTCTCGTCGAGATGGTCGAGAATCGACGCGTACGGGCTGTTATCCCGCGTGATGTACTGGCGGCCTTGTTCGAGCGAGTCGGTGAACGAAGTGAGACTCGCGGCTGCGATGACCTCTTCGTCCTCGCTGAGGGTGATAAACTCGCCCGGTCGCCCGCTCTCAGTCTGCTCGGTCTGAACCTGAACGTTACGGTCCGCGAAGCGCTCGCGCAGGTCTTCGGCGGCTGTCGGCCCGGCGTTGAAGATAGTCAGCGTCTTCTGGTGGTCTTCGACGCCAGCGATGAGTTCCGTTAACGACATCCTCGACTGTACAACGGTACTCACTGTGTTAGTCGTTGCGGGAAGGAGTTCCGTGACGTACTGCTAGTGGGTACTAACTGTGTCTCGAACGGATGTGTTGCCCCTGTGACCCTCCCCACCAGTGACGAACCCTCATTTCGAAAACAGCAATCTGAGGTCCTGAGCCGAAAGATAACGATTAATGAGTGGTGATGTAGTGGAAAATCTTTAGTCATGGCCCCCCAACGGACTGATACGGCACCAGAGCTGGGGCCGAGGATTTCACCATGACAGACAACGAACTAATCTGGCGAATCGCCGGTGGTTCCGGTGACGGAATCGACTCGACAAGCCAGAACTTCGCGAAGGCCTTGATGTGGTCGGGGCTGAACGTGTTCACACATCGTCATTACCCGTCGCGTATCCGCGGCGGCCACACGTACGTGGAAGTACGTGCGAAGGACGAACCGGTACAGTCCCGCGGGGACGGCTACAACTTCCTGCTGGCCCTGGGTGACTCCTTCGCCCGGAACCCACAGGAAGAGGCCTACTACGGCAAAGAAGAGCTCAAACCGCTGTACGAGAACTTCGACGACCTCCGAGAAGGTGGCGTGCTCTTGTACGACGAGGGACTACTCGACGACGAGGACGTCGACGAGATCGGTCTCGAAGAGGCCGCCGAGGAGAACAACTGGCACGTCGTCCCGATGGACCTGCGTGGCATCGCCAAGGAACACGGCCGCGAGATCATGCGGAACACGGCCGGCATCGGCGCGACCGCGGCCATCCTCGACATCAGCACCGACGAGTTCGAGAAGCTCATCACGCAGAACATGAGCGGCGACATGCAGGAGGCGAACCTCAACGTCCTGCACGACGCCTACGAAGCCGCCAGCGAACTCGACATCGACCACGACATCGAGGTCCCCGAAGGCTCCCACGACGAGGAGCAGGTCATCCTCTCAGGTTCGAACGCCATCTCCTACGGCGCAATCGACGAGGGCTGTCGCTTCATCTCGGGCTACCCGATGACCCCGTGGACCGACGTGTTCACCATCATGTCCCAACACCTGCCCGAGTTCGGCGGCATCTCCGAGCAGGTCGAGGACGAAATCGCGGCCGCGGCGCTGGCGCTCGGTGCGTCCCACGCCGGCGTGAAAGCCATGTCCGGGTCCTCCGGCGGTGGCTTCGCGCTGATGTCCGAGCCGCTCGGACTCGCAGAGATGACCGAGACGCCGATCGTGCTGGTCGAAGCGATGCGAGCCGGCCCCTCGACAGGGATGCCGACCAAGCCCGAGCAGGCGGACCTCGAACACGTCCTGTACACCTCACAGGGCGACTCCGCCCGCGTCGTGTTCGCGCCGGCGAACATCCGCGAGTGTTACACGCAGACCCGCTCTGCGTTCCGCATCGCCTACGAGTACCAGATCCCGGCTATCGTCATCTACGACCAGAAGATACAGGGCGAACTCAGGAATCTCCCTGCCAGTCACTTCGACGAGGAACCGAACGCCGACCCCGGCTCGGTCCTCACCGAAGAGGAGATTCAGGACGCGGCACACCACTCCTCCGGGAAGTTCCAGCGGTTCCTCCACGAACCCGAGGACGGCTCGAACGTCAGCCCGCGCTCCGTGCCGGGCCAGAAGGACGGCCGCTTCCTCGCGACAGGGAACGAGCACAACCCATCGGGCCACATCAGCGAGGACCCAGAGAACCGCGTCGCCCAGATGAACCGTCGGCTCAACAAGCTCGACGACATCCGTGCTGATCTGGACGAAAACACGTCCCATCAGACCTACCATGGACCCGACGAGGCCGACTACGGCATCCTCGTGTGGGGCAGTCAGCAGGGGACCGTCTTCGAGGCCGTCGACCGGCTCAACGAGAACGGTCACTCCGTGAAGGCGCTTGGCGTCTCCGACATGGCCCCGTACCCGAAAGAGGAAGTCTCCGAGTGGCTCAAATCAGTCGACGAGGCGCTCGTCGTCGAGATGAACGCTACGGCCCAGTTCCGCGGTCTGACCCAGAAGGAACTCGGCAAGTACGGCGACAAGATGTCGAGCCTCCTGAAGTACAACGGCAACCCCTTCGAGCCCGCCGAGATCGTCGACGGGTTCGAGTCCAGCATCGACGGCGAGGAACTCGCCGCGAGCAACATGAAGTACCTACCCGCGGCAGGTGACTAACCTATGAGTGCATTCTCAGCAATCAACGAAGAACGCGAAATCGAGCGCGACGAGTTTACACCCGGCATCGAACCCCAGGCGACCTGGTGTCCGGGCTGTGGCGACTTCGGCGTCCTCAAGGCGCTCAAGCAGGCCATGCCGGAAGTCGGCAAGAACCCCGACGAGGTCGCGCTGTTTACCGGTATCGGCTGTTCGGGTAAGCTCAACAGCTACTTCAACAGCTACGGCTTCCACACCATCCACGGCCGCTCGCTGCCCGTCGCCCGGGCCGCGAAGCTCGCCAACCCCAACCTCGAAGTCATCGCGGCTGGTGGGGACGGCGACGGCTACGGTATCGGTGGGAACCACACCATCCACACGGCTCGTGAGAACCACGATATGACGTATATCGTGTTCAACAACGAGATCTTCGGGCTGACAAAGGGCCAGACATCGCCGACATCGCCCAAGGGCCACAAGTCCAAGACACAGCCCCACGGGTCGGCGAAGTCGCCGATCCGGCCGCTGTCCCAGCAGCTCAACGCCGGCGCGACCTACATCGCCCGGACCGCGGCTGTCAACCCGAACCAGGCCAAGGAGATCATCGCCGAGGCCATCGAGCACGACGGCTTCGCGCACATCGACTTCCTGACCCAGTGCCCGACCTGGAACAAGGACGCGAAACACTACGTCCCGTACACGGACGTCCAGCAGTCCGACGAGTTCGACTTCGACGTCTCGGACCGCGCGGAAGCCGCCGAGATGATGCGAAAGACCGAGGAGCGCCTCTACGAGGGCGAAGTGCTGACCGGTCGGATGTACATCGAAGACGAGCGCCCCTCCTACGGCGAGGAGAAGCGCCAGATCGGCGAGATGCCCGAAGAGCCGCTCGCGGAGCGGTACTTCGACGAGGACGCGGAGTGGGAGCGGACCTACGACAACCTCCTCGAACACCACAAATAAGACTCGCTGCCGGACTGCAAATACCACCTCGAACGACGGTTTCCGGTTCGGAAGATATTTTTTCATGCACCGAAAAGATTAGTCCATGAGTGCCGAGTCTACGGAGCGTCGAATCCTGTCGGTCCTTGAGGAGGACGCACAGGCCTCGTACGCAGAAATCGCGGAGCGAGCCGACGTATCGAAACCGACAGTCCGAAAATACATCCAGAAGCTCGAAGAGGAGGGTGTCATCGTCGGGTACTCCGCCGATGTTGACCCGAAGAAGCTAGCAGGCCAGTCAATTGCCCTGGTCGGCATCGATATCGCGAGCGATTGCTACGTTGAGGCGACGCGGAACCTCAAAGAGATTCCGGAGATGGAAGAACTGTACACGTCAAGCGGTGACCACATGCTGATGGCGGAGGTCCGAGCGATGGACGGCGATTCGCTGGCGGATGTCATCGAAGACAAGATTCTCGCTCTCGACGGCGTTACCGCCGCACATCCGTCGTTTCTCCAGGAACGGCTGAAGTAACGGGTTTTTAGACGCTCCAGCGCTGACTGCACGGTATGCCTTCTCGGCTGGTGCTCGGCCTCGGGCCAACGGCCGCGGACATTCTCGACGCGATTAGCGGCGACCGCGGCGATCTGGCAGTCGTGACGCAGGACGAGCACCGTGCTGAAACGCTTCGAGCGGACGGAATCGATGTCCACGAAGCCGACCAGGCCGATCCGTCCGTTCTCGGCGGTCTTGACATCCAGCCCGAAAGCGTCATCGTCGCCAGCGAAGACCCAGCACAGAACGTCAACGCGGCGATGACCGCGCGTGACCGCTTTCCCGACGCGTTCCTCCTCGCCTACGCCGGGCACGGCGCGACGGTCGACCAGCGCGACCGACTCGACAGCGTGGCGGATCGGCTGGTCACGCCGGAGACAGTCATCACCGACTACGTCACCCAATCGGCCGGCGACGAAGGAACGCGAGCCAGACAGCTCCATCAGGTACTCCGGGACATCGACGACCATCTCGCCGTCGTCACGCACGATAATCCCGACCCTGACGCGATTGCTAGCGCTGTCGCCCTCGGCGCGCTTGCTGAACGGGCCGATTGCGAGGTGACGATCTGCTATTACGGGGAGATCTCCCATCAGGAGAATCGGGCGTTCGTCAACCTCCTCGAATTCGACCTCCGGAACCTCGATGCTGAGTCGCCGGACGAGCTGGAAGCGTTCGACGGGTTCGCGCTCGTCGATCACTCCAGAGCCGGTGTCAACGACCAGCTCCCGCCGGAGACACCTATCGACATCGTCATCGATCACCACCCGCCGCGTGTCCCAATCGAAGCCCGCTTCGTCGATCTCCGCAGCGGCGTCGGGGCGACGAGCACGCTGCTGGTCGACTATCTCCGGCGGTTCAACGTCGACATTCCGACGCCTATCGCAACGGGCCTGCTCTTTGGCATTCAGGTCGACACCAAGGACTTCCGGCGTGAGGTCTCCGCCGCAGACTTCGAGGCCGCCGCACACCTCGTCACCGACGCCGACATGGCGACGCTCCAGCGTATCGAAGACCCGAGTGTGAGCCCGGAGACGCTGTCAGTCATCGGCCGCGCGATTTCGAACCGCGAACAGGAGGGGTCAGTGCTCTTGACCGGCGTCGGCGAGATCAGTGACCGCGACGCGCTCGCACAGGCGGCCGACAGGCTACTTGATCTGGAAGGCGTCCATGCGACGATGGTGTACGGCGTCGTCGACGAGACAATATACGCCTCCGCTCGGGCGCGTGGGGCGGACATCGACCTCGGCGAGGCGCTCCGGGACGCCTTCGGGCAGATCGGGTCCGCAGGCGGTCACGCCGATATGGCGGGCGCACAGATCGACCTTGGGATGATTACCGTCGACGACCGCGAGGAGTCGCTGGCGGAAATCGTCCGTTCGATCGTCTCGGACCGGTTCCTCGACGCTATCCAGTCACGGTCCCACCGGCTGCTCGGGCACGTCTACGCCCGCGCCGACTACGACGTGGCCGCGTTCACGGAGTCGACGGCGCTCAAACAGGACAGCGAAGATACCCCCGCGACGGCTGAAGACGCATCTGGGGAAGTCGATGACGAGAGTACAACGGACTGGAACACCGATGTGATGTTTCTGGAAAACGGCGACGAAGGCGGCGGTGACGAGTCAGCGCAGGCAGCCGACGCGGCTGAACCGACAGACGACGAGTCAGAGCAGGGGGCGGACGGCCCGGAAACACTCATCGAACCAGACGACAGCGACCGGTCGTAGGCGAGCCTTTTTTATTGCCGGTCGAGAACTCTGTCCCGATGGAGGACTCGAATCGGCCGACGGTCGGAGACTACATGACACGGGAGGTTGCCACCGTCGAACTCGACGATACCGTTGGCGAGGTCGCCCGACGGATCGCCGATAACGACCACTTCAGCGGGTTTCCGGTGACTGACGGCCGCCGCGTCGAGGGGTTTGTCAGCGCACGTGACCTGCTGCTCGCGGAGGACCACGAGCCGATGTTCCGCGTGATGACCGACGATATCCTCGTGGCGCACCCGGACATGGCCGTCCAGGACGCCGCGCGCGTCATCCTGCGGTCGGGGATCCAGAAACTCCCGGTTGTCGACGACGCCGGCCACCTCGTCGGCATCATCTCAAACGCCGACGTGATTCGCTCACAGATCGAGCGGGCGACACCGGGCAAGGTGGACAAGCTTGGCCGGACGCTCGAGAACATCCACGGCATCACGACACACGAAGGCCGCCGCGAGGTAGAGCTTGACGACCTGACGCCGACACAGACGACGGTGTACGCCGACGAACTCGAAGGACGGGTGTACGAACTGGAACGAGGACTGGCGGAACCGCTCGTCGTCATCGACAACGGCGGCGACCTCCTGCTGGCGGACGGCCACCACCGCGTGAAAGCCGCCGCACGGCTCGACATCGAGGAGATGGACGCCTACGTCATTGTCCTCGATGAGACGGTCGAACTGGGGATGGCCGAGACGGCTGCGGACTCCGATCTGGAGTCAATCGACGATATCGAAGTCGTCGACTACGCTCACCACCCGCTCGTGCAGACGACGGAGCGACTCCAGGACTAGTCCGTAGCGATGTGATTGACGCTAGCACCCCGCTTTCCCCGAACCTTCTTACTAAATCATGACATACACCGGAGTATGTTCGACGAGTCGGACCTCCAGCGCATCCGCGAGCGGAAAGACGAGTGGGAAGCCGAGACACTGGACCCCGTACTGGACGCTTATGGCGAACGCAAAGAGCAGTTCGCAACGGTCTCAAACCTCGATGTAGACCGGCTGTACACGCCACTCGACGTGGACGACATCGATTACGAGGCGGACATCGGCTTCCCCGGTGAGGAGCCGTTCACACGCGGCGTCTATCCGACGATGTACCGCGGTCGGCAGTGGACCATGCGGCAGTTCGCGGGCTTCGGGACCGCTGACGAGACCAACGAGCGCTTTCACTACCTCATCGACGAGGGCCAGACCGGACTGTCGACGGCCTTCGACATGCCGACGCTGATGGGGATCGACTCAGACGACGTGATGGCTGACGGCGAGGTGGGCAAGGAGGGCGTCGCCGTCGACACGCTGGCGGATATGGAGCGGCTGTTCGACGGCATCGACCTCGGTGAGGTGTCGACCTCGTTCACGATCAACCCTAGCGCTCCCGTTATCTACGCGATGTACATCGCGCTGGCCGACCAGCAGGGCGTCCCGCGGGAGGAGATCCGTGGGACGCTCCAGAACGATATGTTCAAAGAGTTCATCGCCCAGAAAGAGTGGGTTATCCCACCGGAGCCGTCGCTGAAACTCGTCACCGACACCATCGAGTTCGCCAGTCAGGAGACCCCGAAGTTCAAGCCCATCTCGGTGTCGGGGTATCACATCCGTGAGGCCGGTTCGACGGCGGTACAGGAACTCGCGTTTACGCTCGCGGACGGCTTCGCCTACGTCGAGGACTGTCTGAACCGGGGTATGGACGTCGACGAGTTCGCCCCACAGCTCTCCTTTTTCTTCAATTCGCACAACTCTATCTTCGAGGAAATCGCGAAGTTTCGCGCGGCCCGGCGCATCTACGCCCGTGTGATGGACGACTGGTACGACGCGGAAGCCGACGCCAGCAAGCAACTGAAGTTCCACACCCAGACCGCCGGTCAGTCACTGACCGCTCAGCAACCGCTGAACAACATCGTCCGCGTGACGATTCAGGCCCTCGCGGGTGTGCTGGGCGGGACTCAGAGCCTCCACACCAACAGCTTCGACGAGGCCCTGGCACTCCCGTCCGAGCAGGCCGTTCGCGTCGCCCTCCGGACGCAGCAGATCATCGCGGAGGAGTCGGGTGCCGCCGACATCGTCGACCCGATGGGCGGCAGTTTCGCCATCGAGTCACTGACCGACGAAGTCGAAGAAAAGGCGATGGCTTACATCAATCACATCAGGGACGAACTCGGCGACGGGTCGGTCCGCGACGGCGTTATTCAGGGGATTCAGGACGGCTACTTCCAGCGTGAGATTCAGGACGCCGCCTACGAGTACCAGCAGCGCGTCGAGAACGAGGACGAGGTCATGGTCGGCGTCAACAAGTACACCGTCGAGGAAGACACCGAACCCGAGATTCTCACCGTCGACGAGGACGTACAGGAGCGCCAGCGGGACAAGCTCGCGACGGTCAAGGCAGACCGCGACGACGCGGCCGTGGAAGCAGCGCTCGACGAACTGCAGCACGTGATCACCGATGGCGGGAACGTCATGCCCGTCATCATCGACGCGGTGAAAGCCTACGCGACGATGGGCGAAATTATGGCCGTCTTCGAGGCAGAGTACGGGAGCTATCAGGAGACAGCAAGCATTGCCTGACTGCTAGACTATCCGTTCATTGTCGTCTTGCCCACTGTCTCCGATGTGGAGACCACCGCATCACCTGCTCATGCACACTGATACGACCCAAGCCGTTCCTGATCAACGGACTCAGGCCCGTTCAGGTTGGTCGGCTCTGTCAGGAGAACCAAATCCACGCGGTCGATAGCGTCGTCGTGGCTTTGATTCCATTGCGAACACAGATACGTTGCGAGCGACCGTCGAAGACTGGATTTGTGACGGGCTGTGCCGAGGAACTTTTTCCAGCGCGGGTTTGGAATCCGGTCGGATACCTCCGCTGGCCGAGAGAGATTGACCGGCTCCCCGGTAAGCGCGTCAATCCGTTGTCCGGAGTCCAGGGTTGCCGGGGCCGCGTACCACCACGTTTCCTGTGGGGGGTCCGGCGCAAACATATTCCAGCTCCGGGCTTCGATTCTGTCCGGCGTTCCTGTCGGTGCGGGGACGAATCCGACCGCGATAGCGTTGAGAACGACAATCGCGACGACCCCGAGCGCCGCTAGCGAAGACGCCGTCGTGGGGAACCGGCTCTGCGAGGGACCTGCCGCAGACTCCGGCCGCCGCGGGCGCAACGCTTCAGTGGCGGCGGGCCAATGGTCCGCGAGCGCGTCCCAGAATGACGGCGGGAAAAACAGGACCAGTCCGACAATAGAGACAAGCGGGAACACGCCAAGCTGAAACGAGAGCGCCATACAGATGTGCGCGGTGACGAACGCCGCGACCAGTCCAGTCCGATACCGTCCGGTCCAGATGAGCAACAGCGGGGACCCGACGAGCAAGGCGAGCCAGAGCCAGTTCCCCAGGACCAGCACCACGTCCCAGCCTGCAACCACATCACCAACGCGGACAGTGAGGTGGTCGAGCTGGAACACGTATCGCACTGCAGTCCCCCGGTGCCAGTGTGTGCCGCGAACCTTCATGAGGCCGTTCGTCACGTACACCGCCAGCACTTGCAGGAGGATGCCTGCAGTACCGGCGGTGGCGACCCGTGTCGAGGCGGACTCCGGCGGCCCATCTTCCCAGCCACAGCCGAGCGGGAGCAGGAGGCTCCAGAACAGCAGCCGGCGAAACAGCGTATCGCCGGCGTTGAGGATGACAGGGTTCCGGAGCTGTATCGCTACGAGCAGGACGAACGCGATGCCCGCACTCAGACGGGGACGGTAGCCGACCACCAGCGCGAGTGCTGCGAGTGCTGTCAGTCCGAAGACTACTACCGGCAGCCAGACCGTCCCCGAGAGAGCGAGCGGCGATGTGGTCCCCAGAACCGGATACAGTTCAGTCAGTGTCGAGCGCGGGAGCGCGCCACTGTCGGTGTAAAACGCACCGATGTCCGACCACCGCAGCGCGATGTCGGTGAGGAGACATAGTCCGAGCAACACTCTAAACGCTGCAAGTGCGCGTCGGTCAATAGCGATACGGCGGACCAGCCGCTGACGGCGGGCAAACTCGGAGAGCATCTGTGGGGAGGGCGACGAGACACTGACTTAGTGTCACGTATGCGATTAGAACCCACTTTTCAGCCGGGTTGAATTAAAGTAACGGAATGTAGAGATCAGGCAACAGGAGACCGGACATCGCTATACGCAGAGTGTGATGCCACACCGCCTCTCAGGACCCGGCCGCGTCGTCGATTCGCTCAGAGACGTATATCACGAGGCCAAGCAACACGCCGAGGACGATACCAATAGTGACGAATCCGTAGATAGCGACGCCAAACGGCGTCGGCGGCAGTGCGATCACACCGAACAGTTCCGGTTCGAGGTCCTCCGGTCGGATGCTGCCGAGAACGAACCCCATCACTCCGGCAAGAACAACGATAGCAACGTACAGGCGAAGGACGATCTGCCGTCCAGACCTGGCCTCAACTTCGCTCATGTGGGACCAACGGCGCGAAGACGATTAGCCTTTTTCACTTCCACGCCGTAGCTATCCTATGTCACAGAAGGAGCTACTGTTTCTCGTCCTGACCGGAATTGCACTCATGATGTTCGTGACGGCTATGGTGCTCGTTTCTGGCGCAAGCTAACGGGCACTGTCAGTTCGGTCGTGGCTACAGAGGAAGCAAAAGCAGCGAAAACAGCGGGACGCTTACGAGTCGTCTTGTTCTTCCTGACCGCCGTCGGCGAGTAGCGACGGGTCCTTCTCCGGGCTGTCAGCTTCGAGTTGCTCGTCGAACCACTGGAACTCGCGGTCCAGCATGCCGTCGCGCTCGAGGTTCCACGGGTCGCCGTCCTCGACCTTCGGGCCTTCGAGCCAGGACTGGACGATGTTCCAGACGAAGAACAGCTGGCCGATAAACAGGATGACTGCGCCCACCGTCGCCGCCTGGTGGAACGTCGACACCTGCGTCAGTGGCGCGATAGCGCCGTCGAACTGGTAGGTGGCGTAGCGCCGGGGCATCCCCAGATAGCCCAGCGCGAGCATCGCGAAGAACGTGATGTTGGTCCCGATCATCGAGAGCCAGAAGTGCGCCTTCCCGAGGGTGCGCTGGTACATCCGGCCGGTGAATATCGGGAACCAGTAGTAGATGCCGGCGAAGGCCGCGAAGCCGATGGCCCCCATCACGATGTAGTGGAAGTGGCCCACGACGTAGTAGGTGTCGTGGAGGATCAGGTCGACGGGGATGGAGGCGAGGAACACGCCCGTCACGCCGCCGATGATGAAGTTCGAGACGAAGCCGATACAGAACAGCATCGGCGTCGTCAGGCGCAGACGGCCGTTCCACATCGTCGTTATCCAGTTGAACGTTTTAACGGCGCTCGGTATTGCGATAGCCAGCGAGACAGCCATGAACGACGCCCGGAGCCGTGGGTCCATGCCCGTCGAGAACATGTGGTGGGCCCAGACGCCGAAGGAGAGGACTCCGATTGCGAGCGTCGAGTAGACGACGAACTTGAAGCCGAACAGTTTCCGGCCGGAGAACTTCGGCAGGATGAGGCTGACCAGTCCCATCGGCGGCAGGACGAGGATGTACACCTCAGGGTGGCCGAAGAACCAGAACAGGTGCTGCCACAGCAGCGGGCCACCGCCCTCAACGGCGAAGAACGTCGTCTGAAGGTTCCGGTCCAGCAGCAGCATCACGATGGCGCTGCCAAGCAGCGGGAACGCGAACAGGATCAGCGCGGACTGGGTGAGAATCGTCCACGAGAAGATGTCGAGGTTCGCCCAGTTGACCTCCTCGTTGCGCTCCGTGAAGATGGTCGCGATGAAGTTGATTGCGCCCATCGTCGCTGCGACGCCTGAAAGGTGTAGCCCGAGCAGCATCAGGTCGACACCGGGGTTCGCCTGCTCGACCGACAGCGGCGTGTACATCGTCCAGGCCGTGCGGGCCGGCTCGATCATGTTGTCGGTCACCGGCGCGAGGAAGAACCCCGCCCAGATCAGCAGTGCTGCCGGCGGGAGGAGCCAGAACGCGATGGCGTTGATACGTGGGAACGCCATGTCGTCCGCTCCGATGAGCAGCGGGATGAAGTAGTTCGCGAACGCCGCGATGATGGGCGTCCCGAACAGGAACAGCATCGTAATGCCGTGACTCGTCAGGATGGAGTTGTAGGCGTTGTTGCCAAGGATGGCCCCGGCGGGCGTGACAAGCTGGATACGAATGAGCATCGCCATAATCCCACCGACCGCCAGAGCGATGACCGCGTACACCCCGTACAAGAGACCGATGTCCTTGTGATCGACAGTTGTTAGCCAGCGAATGATACCTGCGGGTTTCTCACGGTTGATGACCGTTGTCTCGTCACCCGTGACGGCCCCGCCACCCGCGAGCGGCGTATACGAACGCCAGTTCTCGACACGGGTGAGAAGCGCGGCGACGCCGACGAGGAGGACGGCCATCAGCCCCGTCAGCACAATATCTCCTGCTACCATAGTCGTCCTTCAGGACTGGGACATTATCAAAGGGTCGATTCCTGCAGCAACGACGATGCTCATCGGGCATTGAAACCGCAGAAAGAAGGAACACCTCACACTGTTTCCCGGTGGTGGGCGCGGTCGGTTTCAGAAACGGTCTGTCCGCGCTATCCGCTCAGTCTTCGTGGCCCAGTTCGCCGTTCTCTTTCTCAGCGTTCTCGACGGCCTTCCCCGCGTAGTAGGTCAGGACGGCGAGCAACAGGAACATCGAGATGATCAGTGCGAACTGCATCCCGGAGAAGACGGGATCGGTTCCGAACGCCGGGAACGCGGCGAACGCGACGATGAAGAAGAAGAGAATCCCGAGCGGGATGACGTTCACGGTGAGGTCGAGCAGGGTATCTTTTTCGAACCCGAACAGTGCCATGCTTTCTCGTTAGAACAGGCCAGTAAATAGAGTGTTGGTTTCCGAATCGGGCTGGTGCCCGCCTCAGGCTGCGGTCTGTTCCATAACCGAGGCGACGCCGCCCATCGCGATCATCACAGCACCCGCCACGGCGACGGCCACCAGCCGAGTGAACAGCGGCCCGGTCCCGACGTTCGACAGCGCGATATCGGCGACTGGGACTTGCCAGATGGTAAACGCGGCGGCGAGGACGATAAGAACGACTCCGACTCCAAGCAGGGTTGGCCAGGGTCGTTCCACGTACCCGGACTCGGTGAGGATACCGGCGATACTACCGCCAAACAGTATCAGGCCGAAGACAGCCACCGGAAAGAGTCCGACGAACACGCCAATTTCTGACAGTGCTAATCCCAGTGCGACAAACAGCGGCCACGGACTCGCGGTCGGATACTGGTCGCTTAGTCCCGGCTCCTCTACCATACCAGTTCTTGTGGCCGACTCGGCATATGTCCATCGGACTGCGCCCGTGGGCACAAACTATTTGTTCACCATCCGGCTTGGTGGGAGTAATGAGTACACGCACGGTCGAACGGGTCGACGGCTGGGAGTCGGTTCCGTTCGACGGCGGGTTCGCGGGCCTGCAGGACCTCGCCGGACAGGAGTTCTCCGGCGCGGTCATCGCGGGTCCGACGCGCCTGTTCATGTTGAACGGGACCGTCGTCGGCGTCCTCGACGGCACCATCGAGGATTTCGAGGACGCGTCAGGAACAGCCAAACGGTCACCGCACGAGGCGTTGCCACTGCTTGCAGTGATGCAGGAGCGCGCCGACGAGGTGAAAGCACAGTACTACACTGAAGATACAGCGCTTGCAGAAGTCGACCAGACACTGTCGAGCGGGAACTTTACCGGCTTTATCGAACTCTCCGAGAACGTCCTCTCGGGCGACTACTACACTGTTTACCATCAGGGCCGCTCTATGAGCGTCGCCTGGGTCGGCAACTCAGATACGCTGCTCACCGATGACGAGGCGTTCGAGACAGCCAACGACGAGGTCGGCATCTACGAGGTCATGCCGGTCGACATCGAGCCGATTGAGATTCCGGAACCGCCGGACGACGAAGCGGACGCGCAGTCAGCGGACCCAACGGCCGCCGGCGTCGACCCGCTTGACGCTGATGAGGCGGCTGTCGCCGACGAACCGGCCGACACTGGTGCCGCAGACGCCACGCCGGCAAGCGAGGCAGAACCCGACGGGGCAACGCAACACGACGATGTCAGCGACGACCCTGTGGAACCATCCTCGAACCCGGACTCCGTCGAAGAGACTGTAGCCGATGGAACCGACGATGCTGGACAGGCCCAGACCGAAACAGAGTCGACACCGGACCGTGGCCCCGCAAGCGGTGGCCCGCCGGGATCGAAAGCCGCCGGCGCGACTCCGGACCGGTCCCGCCGCAGTTCCGGGTCAGATGCGCAACCGAACGTTGACGAAAGCCCGAAAGCGGATACCCGGCCAGACAGTGGATCGACCGACCGGGAAACAGAAGTTCCCGACACCGCGACACAGACGGAACCCGACCGCGACGCCACCGAACGGGAGACCGGAGTGCGTGAGAATAGCGGGGAAACCGAGCAGCAACGCCCGGCGACTGAGCCGTCACAGACACAGGGGGCCCAGCACGCCAGCGCACGAAGCGCCTCACCACGGAGCGACCAGGCGGATTCGACAGAACGTCGCGCCCAACCGGGAGACGCGAAACCGACCCAGAGCACCGAGTCACGACCCTCCCAGCCACAGTCCGGGACTGCTACTCCGACGCCAGAAGGCGCTACTGGCGGGTCAAGTGCGGATCTTGAGACGCGTTCGGTCCCGTCGCTGGACCCGAACAAGTCCGGCGGTGCGCAGGAAAGCACAGCCACCAGCGTATCACCCACGCAGACGCCACCGACGGGTGGGAAACAGGCGTCGACACCGCGACGTGACCAGCCGGCACAGGACGACTCGACGCCGTCGACCGAATCCAGCGTCCAGGGACCAGCACCGGCTCAGGAAAGCCGTGGGACAACCGAGAAGGACCCACAGCCGGCCGATGCGCCGCAGCCACAGCCGTCGACAGGGGAGCAACAACAGTCGACTGCCAGTGAGGAACCGAACCCACGCGACCAGGAACGCGTGAGGGAACTGGAATCTGAACTCGAGCAGCGAGCCGAGACGGTGTCGGAACTCGAATCGGAACTCACCGATCTGGAGGCGACGAATCAGGAACTCCGGGACGAGCGCGACCGACTGGAGTCAGAGCTAGCCGACGCGCGGGCCGAAATCGACCGGCTGGAGGAACAGCTCGACGAGCAAAACGATACCGCTGCAGGTGGGACCCGGCTCAGCGCCGGCGAGGCGATAAACGGGACGAACCTCTTCGTCAGATACGATTCGAAAGGCAAGGCGACGCTTGAGGAGGCCAAGGACGGCGAGGCGAGCCGCGAGGAGGTCGAGGCGAATCTCAGGCTGGAGTATCACACGCAGTTCGAGGCCGAGGGCGCAGCGGTCAACGGGACGCCCTTCGAGGAGTTCCTCGAAGACAGCATCCAGTACCGCTTTGTTAACTGGCTCATCCGGAACCTCCTCTATGAGATTCGAGATACTGGCCACGCGGGGGCCATGAAAGACCTCTATGAGGGGCTTCCGGCTATCGACCGCGCCGAACTGAACGGCAACGTCACAGTGACCTACACGGAAGACGGGCAGGAGAACCGCTCGCAGGAACGGTTCGATGTGGTCGTCCGCGACCGGATGGGGAACCCGCTGGTCGTCGCAAACATCAACGACTCGCGCGAACCGGCCTCCGAGGGCCAGATGTCGGACCTCATCCGGAACGCCGAGCGGGTCGGTAACGCCTCCGGGTCGCTTGCGTCGGCGTTTCTCGTCACGAGCAGTTTCTTCGAGCCGGGCGCGCTCGAAACCGCCGAAGAAGCTACCTCCAGTGGACTGTTCAACCGGGATAAGCGCAAGAGCTTCGTGAACATCTCACGGAAAAAGGGCTTTCACCTCTGTCTGTTAGAAGCGAGAAACCAGGAGTTCCACCTGGCAGTCCCGGAACTCTGAGAAAGAAGCTTAGCCTTCGATTTCGGCCGCGTCTTCGATCTTCATACCTTCGAGCTTGTCGATGATTTCGTCGACCTTCTCGTCGAGATCGTCGACGAACTCACCGGTCTGTTCGGTCGTGATCGCACCCTGGCTGGAGGGCTCGATGAGGTTCTCCTCTTCGAGAACGCGCAGGGAGTACCGCACCTTGTGGTGCGGGTAGCCGGTTTCGTTGGACATCTTCACGATACCGATAGGCTCGTTCTCGATAACCATGCGGAGCACCTGCAAGTGGCGCTCTAGCATGTCAACTTCCTTTTCAAGCCTGTCTATCATGGCAATTGTTAACTTGTGTTTGCGGTATTTAAAGGTTCTCCCTCGGAGAATCGCTACAACGTTGATACGTTCGAACAGGGGTGTCTTAAAACCGTCGTAACGGTTCACATGGGTACTGCTCACGAGCGTGAGTTCCGGACCGTAATCTGTTTATCACGGTGGCTGGAAGGTGCGTGCGATGACCGTAACCATCGTCGGCTCACAGCTCGGCGACGAAGGGAAGGGCGGCATCGTCGACCTGTACGGTGACGACGTAGATGTCGTCGCGCGCTATCAGGGCGGCGACAACGCCGGCCACACCGTCGTCCACGAGGGCGAGGAGTACAAGCTCTCGCTGGTTCCGAGCGGAGCCATCCGCGGCAAGGTCGGCGTACTCGGCAACGGGTGTGTCGTCAATCCGCGAACGCTGTTCGACGAGATAGACACGCTTCAGGAACGCGGCCTCGACCCGGACGTTCGCATCGCCGAACGAGCACACGTCATTCTCCCGTTCCACCGCGTGCTCGACGGTATCGAGGAGGAAGTAAAGAGCGAAACCGATCAGGAAGTCGGGACGACGGGCCGCGGTATCGGCCCGACCTACGAGGACAAAGCCGGTCGGCGCGGCGTCCGCGTCGGCGACCTGCTCGACCCGGACGTACTCCGGGAACGCCTCGAATACGTCGTCCCGCAAAAGCGGGCTGTCGTCGAGGACGTGTACGACCTCGACATCGACGAGCTTGACGACCCGGACGCCTTCGACGTGGACGCCATCTTCGAGGAGTTCCGCGAGTTCGGCCGCCGCTTCGAGGCCGAAGATATGACCGTCAACGCCGGAGCGTTCCTCAGCGCGACCATCGACGAGGGGCAGAACGTCATGCTCGAGGGCGCACAGGGGACCATCATCGACATCGACCACGGGAACTATCCCTACGTCACCTCTTCGAACCCGACGGCCGGTGGCGCGGCGACCGGGACCGGACTCAGCCCCGGCGTCGTCGGTGACGGCGAGGTTATCGGTATCGTGAAGGCATACCTCACCCGAGTCGGCAGCGGCCCGCTCCCGACCGAACTCGGCGGCGTCGTCGGCGATACGCCCGGCTACGACGAACAGGGCGAAGGCGAAAACGAGGAACTGGCGAACTACATCCGTGAGGAGGGGGGCGAGTACGGCACTGTTACCGGTCGTCCGCGGCGAGTCGGCTGGCTCGACCTGCCGATGCTCCGCCACTCCACGCGGGTTTCCGGTTTTACCGGCCTCGCCATCAACCACCTCGATGTCCTCGCCGGCCTCGACGAAGTGAAGGTCGGCCACACCTACACGCTCGACGGCGAGGAGTTGGCGTCGATGCCCGCGACCACCGAGCAGTGGAAGCGCTGTGAAGCCAATTTCAAGTCCTTCGACGGGTGGCCCGAGGTCGACTGGGCGGACGCCGCCGACGAGGGGTACGAGGCGCTGCCGGAGAACGCGAAAACCTACGTCGAATACATCGAGTCCGAACTCGACACCCCGGCCTACGCCATCGGCGTCGGCCCCGGCCGCGGCGAAACTATCGTCCGCGAGCAGCCGTTCTAGCAGGCGCTCCGTTCTGACTCGACGGTCGAGTTCACACACGATTACCCGGCGACGGGGCGATACCACTGGGAGAGCGGCAGACTTTTGCGACCGCCGGTCTTGGTCGAATGTATGAAAGAGGACCTGATGGAAATTATCTGCTGCCCTCTGGACAAGCACGACCTCGACCTCGAAGTGACGGAGCGCGACGACGGCGAGATTCTGTCGGGCGAACTCGTCTGCACCGAGTGCGGTGAGACGTTCCCCATCGAGGACGGCATCCCGAACCTGCTCCCGCCGGACATGCGCGACGAGGCACCGGCCTGAACCTTTTTTTCCTCGCCACGCGGAGTCACGTCCGTGCCTGACTCCCTGCCCGTGCACCTCAACCGGACGGACATCCACAGTCTGGAAGTTCCAAACGAGTTCGACGCGACAGGGAGTTTCGACGTTCGATTAGTCAACCACGGCGAGGCCCTGCACGTCCATCTTCATCTCGACGACTCGCTCTCTTCTGTCGCGTCGCTCGACGCCACAAACCACCACGTACGGACCGAAACCGATCGATTAGTCAGAGTGACTGTCGACGGTGACGGGCCAGTCCGTGGCAAGCTAAAGGTCGTGACCGGATACGGCGCCGAGACCCGATACATCGACATCTATATTCCGGAAGGTGGGACCGAGAACGAGCCAGTCATCGTCGACGACGAGCTGTCGAAACCACAGCCGAAACCGGCGGCAGAATCAGAATCCAGCCTCGAAGACCTGTCTGCGGGACCGATACTGGCGGCTGGCGGTTTCACGGTCCTGGTTGCGGGACTCATCACGCTGGTGCTCACCGAGAGCGTGCTGTTGACCGTCGTCGCCGTACTCGCGGTCGCAATCGTCATAGGGCTCCTGTCCATCGCCGTTCGCTCCTCCTGACGCCCCGCTACTGTTCCGTCTCGACACCGCCGAGGTTCCCCTCGTCGTCAAACAGCTTTGCTCGCAGAAACCGTGTCCGGTACCGATTAGCTCCCTCGTAGATATCGGCTTCACGGATGTCGTCTGCCTCGCCGTCTGCGACGGCGTCGATGATCTCCTCGATCTGTTCTTTCTCGCTGGGCGTGAGTTCGAACTCGTAGGTCTGGGCCTGCTCGCCTTCGAGCTTCGTCCACTTGCGCGCGCCAGCGATGACAAGCGAGCAGGGTTCGCGGCAGGGGAACGCTCCAGACCCGCCGTCGACATCAAGCTCCGTTTCCTCGTCGTACTGCCACTCCCGGCGTTTGAGACACTGCGAGTCGTCACAGCAGGCCTCGGCGACCCAGTTGACGTGTTCGTAGCCGTCACCGCGGTCCCAGGTCTTGACGACGCCGTAAATCCCGGTCTGTCGGTCGACGGTGTCCCGCCAGTGAGTCACGTCAAGTTTGCCCTCCCGTTCGCGGTGCCAGTTCGAAATCGTGGCCGGATAGAACGCATCGACCGTCGTGACGAACTCACCCGCCGATAGCTCGTGGAATGTCCAGCCGGTCTGGAGCGACGGCGCTGTCTTGAGCGGTCGGTAGCCGTCGTCGTCGTCGTGTTTCGCGATTTCGCGCGCGTTGAGCGGGTCGTCGTACTCGTCAAGCGCGCTGGTGCCGACATCCGCGTCGGCGCGGTGCCGGACGCCGTAGGTTCGCTCCCCGTTGGAGAGGGAGACGGTGAGGTGAAGTTCGCCCCAGTTCGCGGCAACCCCATCGGCGAGGGCATCGTAGCGCTCGGCCACGTCCCGCTGCTCAGCACCTTCGAGCCAGCGGAGGAACGCCCAGCGGTCCGCCTTCTGGGGCGCTGTGGCGTGCCAGAAATACCAGTTTCGGACGTGCGGTGACTCCGCTGCCACCGTCCGAAGCGTTTCCTCGTCGATGCCGCTGTGGTTCACATCCGGTGTGCGGAACGTGTACCCGTCACTCTCGTGGGTCACGTGGAGGTCATCGAAGGTGATGCCATCGGGGGCAGTTGCCACCAGCGCGTCCACGTACTCGCCGTCCATACTGGAAAACAGTACTCAGTCGGCAAAAGTCGGCTGGTTCCGGCCAACCACCGGAAGAATCAGGTCCGGTCTCTGGCCCGGTAGCGGCAGTCGGCGACCCGTCAGTCGCCAGTCGCGGGCTTTGCGCCGCCGGTCTCCTCGCGCACCTGCTCGATGGCGCTGCGCACGTCTGCCCCCGCGTCAGCGGCCCGTTCGAGTACCACGTCAGCCATCAGTGGCTCCGTTCCGACCGCGCCGGCGTACCAGATATCGTGGCCCTCGACAGTGGTCGGCACGTCGTAGCCCGTCCGGTAGTCGTCGGTCAGGCCCATGTCCTCGGGGATGTCCTCCTGCGTGTGGAAGCCGTCGGCGATAAACAGCGGCACGACGACGATGTCGTCGCTCTCGAAGTAGTCCGCGACATCGTCGACCTCGGGGTCCTCGTCCATGAACAGCGACTGCACCTCGTCGAAGCGGTCCCGCTCGCGGATGCGGTCGGCGTGGTACTGGATGGCCTTCGCAGAGTTTTCGTTGCGCTCCGTCCCGTGGCCGACGACGGCGAGGCCGAACCCTTCGCCAACATCGGGATCGCCGGTGACAGACTCGGCTCGCTGGACGATGACATCGCTCATCGAATCGTGCGTTCCGACCGGGCCACAGTAGTGGACCGTTTGGCCCGTGTCCTCGGCGGCAAGCGTCGCGTTGGTCGCGCTTGTCCCGTCGGAGTCCCACAGCTCGGGGTCCCAGTCCTCCAGCCGGAACTCCCGGGGAATGACCTGTTCGGTGAAGTACCCCTCCGAGATGAACAGCGGGACCAGATACACCTCCTCGGCGTCAACGGTCCGCAACGCCTCTCGGAACGACGGTTCCTCCTTCCAGAAGGACTCACGGACTTCGCCGAACGCGCCGGTCGCCCTGATGGTGTCCGCGTGGTCGTACGTGGGCGTACTCGACTCGGCGTTTAGATGGGAGCCGTGGGCCGCGATAACGAGTGCTTCGTCCATACCCTTCGATTGGAGCGAGTCGTCCTTAGGGCCTTCGTTGACCTGCACAGATAGCCGGCGGGCTGTGCAACGTTGCGCGCCGAAAGTGTGTATTTGTCGACCGCTTCCGCCAGGTCACAGCCCGAACAGGAGGATGTAGAACAGTAGTCCAGCGGCCGCAAGCAGTGCCGCGTGTCCCAGCGCGCCGGCAGCGACGACGATACCGCCGAGGACCCGCTCCGCTGCTCCCAGGGGCTGTCCGAACGCCTTCCGCTCTCGTTGTGCAATCGCCATTGGTGTTCCCTCATGTAGAGAGTGGACGCCGAGGGGGACAAACCCACAGGTCTGTTCTCACTCGCTGGGAGTGGGGCCGCAGTTCTGAGGGGGCAGCGCGCCCGTGTGGCGATTATAGCTCGACGCCGCCTCCGCTCCCCGCGGTCGCCCGCCGCCGATAGAACGACTTTTGCCCGCGCCGGGCGTGGCCGCCATCAATGTCACTCGCCGCCGCGACCAGGGACGCCGTCCGCGAGCGCCCGTTTCTCTACGACGCACTTCGAGCGGGCGTCGTCAACTACACAGCTGCTGCACGGTCGCTCGACGTCGATGGCGAGGAGGAGGCGATTGCCACTGCGCTCCGTCGGTTCGCCGAGGAACTGGACGACGACCCGGCCCACGAGAGCGACGCCCGCGTGTCGATGAAGAGTGGGCTTGGGCGGGTCGAATCGCTCGACGCTGAGTCGGCTATCGCCCTCCAGGTTGGAGACGCTGCCTACGCCGAGGACGCCGGCTCACTGACGGGTATCGTCGCCACCGGCGACCTCTCGCCCCCGGCGCTGGCCGAGGTGCTGGGCCGCCTGCGGGCGGCGGACATTTCGGTCGACGCCGCCGGCGTCACCGAGGACGCGCTCGTCGTGGTCGTGAGTCGCCGCTCGGGGCCGGACGCGCTCCGTGTCGTCGAGGCGGTGGTGCAGGGATGAGTCGCCTTCCGACGGCTTAAAGCGGGCGGACGCAGTTCCACCCGATAATGACGCTTCGCGTGACGAACACGTTGACCGGTGAGAAAGAGCCCTTCGAGCCGCGCGACCCCGATTCCGTGTTGCTGTACTACTGCGGGCTGACGACCTCCGACCCGCCCCATCTCGGCCACGCGCGCGGCTGGGTCCACGTCGACGTGATGGCCCGCTGGCTCGACCACCTGGGCTATGATGTCCACCACGTGGAGAACTTCACCGATGTCAACGAGAAAATTGTCGCCCGCGTCGGCGAAGACGGCGACAGCGAGGAGAGCGTGGCCCGCCACTACGTCCAGCAGGTCATCGAGGATATGCGGTCGCTCAACCTCGGCCGCGCGGAGGTGTACCCACGGGTCTCCGAGCACGTCCCCGAAATCGTCGATCTCGTCGAGCGCCTCGTCGAGAGCGGCCACGCTTACGAGGCCAACGGCTCGGTCTACTTCGACGTGACGAGCTTCGAGGACTACGGCAAGCTCTCGAACCAGTCCGTCGAGGACATCGAGTCCCAGGGCGCGGACACCGAAGGCGAGAAGCGCCACCCCGCCGACTTCGCGCTCTGGAAGGCCGGCGGCGTCGACCCCGAGGACATCGCCGACCACCAACATCCCGAGGCCGCCCCGGCCGAGGATGCCTGCCAGACCGCTCAGACCTGGGACTCCCCGTGGGGTGAAGGCCGACCCGGCTGGCACATCGAGTGCTCGGCGATGTCGATGGCCCACTTGGACGAGTCCATCGACATCCACGTCGGCGGGCAGGACCTCGTGTTCCCCCACCACGAGAACGAGGTGGCCCAGAGCGAGGCGGCGACCGGCCAGCAGTTCGCGAAGTACTGGCTCCACGTCCGCCTGCTGGAGACCGAGGAGGAGAAGATGTCCTCCTCGCTTGGCAACTACTTCACGGTCGCTGACGCCGTTGAGGAGTTCGGTCCCGACGTGCTCCGGACCTTCCTGCTGTCGACGGCCTACACCTCGCGGGCGACCTACAGCGACGAAACCGTCTCGGAGGCCGAGGAGCGCTGGGACCGCCTCTCGCGGGGCTACGAGCGCGCGGTGGAAGCCTGCGACGACGTGGACGCCTACGCGAAGGTGACCGACGAGGAACTCCGAAGTGCCGTCGAGGACGCCCGGGACGACTTCGGGGCCGCGATGAACGACGACTTCAACACGCGAGAGGCGATGACCGCACTGCTAGACCTGACTGCCGCGGTCAACACGCACGTCGATAGCCACGACGAGTACGATTCCCAGGGGCTCCGGCGCGCCGTCGAGACGTTCGAGGAACTGGGCGGCGATATTCTGGGGCTTTCCTTCGGCGACGACGACAGCGGCGACGTGTCGCTGGCCGGCGACGTGGTCGACCTGGTCCTGCGCGTCCGCGAGCAGGAGCGCGAGGCCGGTAACTACGAGCGAGCCGACGAACTCCGGGACGAACTCGAAGCCCTCGGCGTCGAGGTCCAGGACACCGACGACGGACCGACCTATCGAATCTAACAGTTCAAACCTAGATTCTGGACTTCAGCCAGCCTAACACGCCTCACTACGTCTTTATATACTATTCGTGCATTTATATATTTGTTATGAAATACGTACCAACTACTGTCGATTTCGCGCGGATGGTCGTCTCTCTCATGCTCGTCGTCGCCGCGGCCGGCGCAGTCGCAACCCCCGTGGCCGCACAAAGCGACCAACCCGCTTGGGCCGTCGATATGTTCGACCGGATGGGCCCGATGGTCGAGACGTACAACGCGGAGGTCGACGCGAGTGATTTCGGGCTCATGGCCGGCCAACTGCAAGGCGAGAAGGTGAACCTCGTCGTGGACGACCCCGCTAACGGAACGGAGGCGTCCGTGTCGTTCACCCTCGACGACAACCTCCGGATGCAGGACCTGGCGCTTGGGACCCGTGACGACGCGACGATTCAGATGAGCACGACCACGGAGACGATGGATGGCATCATTGCGTCCACGACCCCCTCGACGGCGTTCAAGGACGCCGTCGTCGCCGAGGAAATCACCATCTCCGGACTCGGGACCGTCAGTCAGGTGAAGTGGGCCGTCATCAACGTCATCGGGGGCGTCCTCCAGGGCATCTTCGGCTGAGGCGTCCAACGGAGCCACCCAGCGGCCACGAAACGTTTTTCCGTACCAGACAGTTCTTGGGAGTAGATGGTACGCCGCTTGCTCCCTATCGCCGTGGCACTCCTTCTCGTGACCTCCGGCTGTGTCGGACTCATAACCGGCGAGACGGTCACGTTCGAGGCCTCGCCTGCGACTGTCTCGGACAGCACGCTGGACTCGACCGGATACGAACTCCAGAACGCGACGCAGACGAACGTCACCCGCGACGTGACCGTCGCCGGGCAAGACCGGACGGTGCGGCTCGTGACCGAGCGCAGACAGTACACCCGGAGCGGCACTATACTCGGCGTCGAGGTGGTGGAACTGTCTCGGTTCATCGTGGTCTCGATTCCGAGCGCGAACGTCGCCGGGCAGACGCTCAACCCCGCCGCCGACTGGGCGAACCGGCGGGTCCTCGAAGCGGTCCAGGGACAGACCGGGGGCGTCGACGATGTCGAACCGGCCGGGAACCGGACAGTCCAAGCACTTGGCGCGGACCGCCGGGTCAGCGAGTACACCGGCACGACCGAGGTGGCGGGCCAGTCAGTCGATGTCCGGCTTCACCTCGTTAGCTTCCAGCACGAAGGCGACATCGTCATCGGCGTCGCCGTCCACCCCGAGAACGTCGACGAGACCGACGCCGTCGACGACCTGCTATCCGGCCTCCAGCACAGCGGCGACTGACTGGCTGTCGCTTCGCTCCGCGATGCCGCGGGGCGACTCCCAGCTCCGGGCATACGCTTTTTATCGGGCGCAGTGATGGCTGGGCCATGAACACCGTCCTGGCGCTGGGCCTGGGCCTCACCGCCGTCGGTCTGGCGGGCTACGTCGCAGGGGTCGCGGTGCCGTACCCCGGCCGCGCGTTCTCGGTGACCGCGCTGCTCGCCGGGATGACGCTGCTGGCCGTCAGCCGCTCGGACGAGACGGAGGGCGGAGCGTGATATCTGCGCTCGTGTACGCCGACGATGTGGCTGAGTCCTACGATGATCTTGAAGCGGCTCGCACAGCAGCGGGCACGACGTGGGTTCACGCCGCCGAGGCGACCGACGAGGAGATACGCGCCGTCCAGTCGGCCTTCGACCTCCATCCGCTCGCCATCGACGACCTCCGTGGTGATGTCCGGGCCAAGACCGAGGAGTACCGCGACTACACCTTCGTCCTGCTGAAGACGATGCGGCTCACTCCTGGCGAGACCACCTTCGAGAAGGAGGTGGCAACCAGTCCGGTCGGCGTGTTCGTCGGCCGCGACTGGGTCGTCTCGCTGGGGCTGGACGAGGCCCGCCCGGTCCAGCGCGTGATGGACGCTGCCCGTAGAGGGGACGAGCGACTGCTCCAGCACGGCCCGGACTTCACCGCCTACCGCGTCGTCGACGTCATCGTCGACGCCTACTTCGACCTGCTCGATGGCATCGAGACGGACATCGAGGAGATAGAGGAGGAGGTCACCGTTTCGACTGACAGCGAGACTATCGAGAAAATAAACGACGTCCGGCGGGACCTGCTGTCGTTCCGCAAGCAGGCCTGGCCCGCACGCGAGGCCGTCGGCAGCCTCGCTCGCGGGGACCCCAAGCAGGTACAGCCCCAGACGGAGAAGTACTTCCGGGACGTGTATGACCACCTCGTCCAGATTGTGGACTTGACCGAGACCTACCGTGACCTGGTTTCGGGCGCGCGGGACATCTACCTGAACACGGTGTCCCAGTCGACAAACGAGGTGATGAAAGTGCTGACCGTCGTCGCAACGATTTTCATCCCGCTAACATTCGTCGTCGGCGTCTACGGCATGAACTTCGCTGACAGCCCGTACAACATGCCGGAACTGGGCTGGACGTTCGGCTATCCCGCGGTGATGATCGGCATGGGGCTTATCGTTGCAATACTGCTCGCACATTTCCGCCAGCGGGGCTACCTATAACGCCAGCGGAACGAGCAACACCCCCATCAGGGTCGCCCGGCGAGACCCGAACCGCGGCGGGAGATGGCCGACCAGCGTGGCGGCCCCGAACGCGCCCACGCCGACGAGGCCGGCAAAAAGTGCGGAGAGACAGACCAGTACCAGAATCACCGTCAGCGAGAGATGTGTCGGGTCCAGTTGACCGATAGTTCGGAGGTAGCGGTCACCCAGTGTCGGGACGAGTATCGCGCCGGCGACAGCCGCGATGGCGACCGCAGCGAGCAGCGCCGGGAGAACGAGCGGGACCGCGGCCCGGTTGAGCGCGACGAGCACACCGGTTCGGGGCGTCCCGAGCGAGATGAGCGCGAACAGCGCAAACACAGCTGTCGCCGTGTTGACGCCACTCGTCGTCACAATGAACGCACGCGGCCCACGCTCGGCGACCAGCCCCAGTGCCAGCGTGGCCGCGATAGCGCTGGAGACGCCCGGAATGTAGCCGACAGCGCCACCACAGAGCGTCCCGACGCCTGCGAGAACGCCGACCGTTCGCCGCGGCGTCGTCACCGTCGCGTCGGCCTGTGGCGGGACGCCTTCTCCGTCGATGGCGGCAAGAAGCACCGGCGCGCCGAACAGCCCCGAAAACAGCGGGACCAGCACGTCCGAGACAGGCAGCGCGCCGGTCACCGGCGCGTCGAGGAGGGCGATGCCGAGCAGCCCGCTCCCGGCGAGAGAACACGCCGCGCCGACTCGCTGTCGGCGGCCGTGTTCCGTCCCCACGAGCAGGACAGCGACTCCTGCGAGAAGCACCGACAGCCACGGCTGGAGCAGGGGGTACGCCCGCTCCATCACCAGCGTGAGCGGAACCGCGAGAGGGACGGCGAACACCACGGCCAGCCCGCTTCCCAGCGCTGATAGGCGAAGCGCCTCCCGGCCGCGACCCTCGATGACCAGCTGGTGACTCGGCAAGGCGCTAGCCGCCATCGCGGGGTCGGGCACGCCCAGCGCCAGCGCCGGGACCACGTCGAGAAAGGTGTGTGTCACCCCGGCCGCCAGCATCGCCACGCCGACGTAGAGTCGTGGCCCGGGCAGACTGCTCGCCGCCGCGGCGAGCAAAAGTGCGAACGTGTTGGCGTGGAGCCCCGGAACGAGCCCGCTGAGCGTGCCCAGCCCAACTCCAGCCCCGACCGCAACGAGGAGCGCGAGCGTCGCTGTCGGATCGACGGCGGGCGTCCCCGGTACCATATCGGGCGTGGTCCCGTTCTCGTACTTGAACCTCCGCGACGCTCACCTGACTAGTCCTCTACAGCGTGGTGTGGCCCCACCGGCCCGTGTTCGGGACAGGTGCCGGCGATGGGCGTGGCGTTGAGACAGCAGTGCCGACTGTCGGTCGCGACCAGGCCCGTCGAGAGCGCCCGGCCACAGAGGCGACAGCGCAGGTCCGACTCGGCCATACGGTCCCTTCCGGCCGGAACCCCCTGAACCTGGCGAGCTTTTTGGTGTGCCGGCCATTCGTACACACATGAGCAACGAGTCCCGAAAGTCGGCCGGGTTCAAGGACCGAACGCCGGTGACGACAGCCAGGGAGACGCTACTCGACGCAGTGTCCCCACACGACCGGACCGAGCGCGTTCCGCTCCGCGACGCCGACGAGCGCGTCGTCGCGGGGGACATCACCGCCGAACGAGCGGTGCCCCACTACCGGCGCGCGGCGATGGACGGCTTCGCCGTCAGGGCCGAGGACACGTTCGGCGCGAGCCAGCGGTCACCGGCGTCGCTCCGCGTCGACGAGACGGTGACCACGGGCACAGCGGCCCGCGTCCACACGGGCAGTGAACTCCCGGCCGGGGCCGACGCTGTCGTGATGGTCGAGGAGACCGAGGTGGCCGGCGACAGCGTCACGGTGTTCGACGCGGTCGCTGGCGGGGAGAACGTCGCCCCAATCGGCGAGGACGTGGCGGAAGGGCAGACCCTCTACGAGGACGGCCACAGGCTCCGCCCGTCAGACCTCGGGCTGTTGAAGTCGGTCGGCAACGACACTGTCGAGGTGTACGAGCGGCCAACTGTCAGCGTGATACCGACCGGTGAGGAGTTAGTCCAAGATGACCCCGATCCGGGGGAGGTCATCGAGACGAACGGCCAGACCGTCACGCAGTACGTCGAGCGCTGGGGGGGTGACGCGACCTACCGCGACATCGTTACCGACGACGTGGACGCGCTCCGTGCGGCCATCAGCGACGACGTAGACCACGATATCGTGGTGACGACCGGCGGTTCCTCCGTCGGCGAGCGGGACCTGCTCCCGGAGGTCGTCGACGACCTCGGCGAGGTGCTGGTCCACGGCGTCGCGCTGAAGCCGGGCCATCCGGTCGCGCTCGGTGTGGTCGAGGAGACGCCGATTCTCATGCTACCGGGGTATCCGGTCGCCTGCATCGTCAACGCCGTCCAGTTCCTCCGGCCGGCGCTCCGGCGGGCCGGCCACCTCCCGGCGACAGAACCGCCGACCACCGAGGCCGAACTCACGCGGAAGATAGCCAGCGAACCGGGGACCAGGACCTACGCCCGGGTGGAACTGCACGACGAGGACGGCGACGGCAAGACCGCGACGCCGACGCGGGCCAGCGGTTCGGGTGTCCTCTCCAGCGTCGCGCTCGCCGACGGCTGGGTCGTCGTGCCGGAGTCGGTCGAGGGGTACGACGCCGGCGACACCGTGACCGTCGAGGACTGGGAGTGGTCACAGTGAGTGACCGCCGCGAGTTCCGCGACCTGGCCTCGCCCGAGGAGGCCCACGAGGTCGTCGCGGGCCTCGACGTCGACCCCGAACCCGAGACGGTCCCGCTGGCCGACGCCCGGGACCGCGTCCTCGCCGAGCGGGTCGACGCCGACATCGACGTGCCCGGCTTCGACCGCGCGAGTATGGATGGCTACGCCGTCCACGCCAGAGACACCTTCGGCGCTGACGAGGCCGACCCGGTGACCCTGTCGGTCGCCGGCGAGGTCCACGCGGGCGAGGAACCGGATGTGACCGTCGATTCGGGCTCCGTCGCCGAAATCTCGACCGGCGCGGTGATGCCGCCCGGTGCCGACGCCGTCGTGATGGTCGAGCGAACGACCGAGACGGACGACGGCGTCGAGATACGCACCTCCGTCGCGCCCGGCGACAACGTGATGCTCGCCGGCGCGGACATCGCGGCCGGGGCGCGCGCGCTCGGTCCCGGAACGCGCATCACGCCGCGGGAGATCGGCCTCCTGTCGGCGCTGGGCGTCGACGAGGTCCCGGTGCGTGGCCGGCCCCGAGTCGGTATCCTCTCGACCGGCGACGAACTCGTCCGGCCAGGAGACCCCCTCGACAGCGCCGCCGGCCAGATTTACGACGTGAACAGCTACACGCTGGCCGGCGCGGTCGCGGAGGCCGGCGGCGAGCCGGTGATGTACCCCCACGCTGGCGACGACTACGAAGAGATGGAGCGACTGCTCCACGAGGCGGCCGACGAGTGCGACCTCGTCCTCTCCTCGGGGTCGACCAGCGCCAGCGCGGTCGACGTCATCTACCGCGTCATCGAGGAGCGGGGCGAACTCCGCCTCCACGGCGTCGCCGTCAAGCCCGGGAAGCCGATGCTCGTCGGGACCATCGGCGACTCGGCGTACGTCGGCCTGCCGGGGTATCCGGTGTCGGCGCTGACTATTTTCCAGACGTTCGTCGCGCCGGCAGTTCGGAACGCTGCTGGACTGGAGCAGCCACAGACAGCTACGGCCTCCGGCACAATGGCTGTCCAGGAACGCTACGGCGAGGGGCGCAGACGCCTCATGCCGGCCGGCTTAGTCGAGGACGAAGCGGGGTCGCTGTTGGTCTACCCGGTCGACAAGGGCAGCGGCGCGACGACGAGCCTCGTCGACGCCGACGGCTTCGTCGACGTGCCGCCGGGGACCGACTACCTCGCCGAGGGGGAGACGGTCGACGTGACGCTGTTCTCCCCGGCCGTCAGGCCGCCGACGCTTCTGGGGATGGGCGAGGACGACCCGCTGCTCTCGCGCCTGCTCGACACCATCGACCGTCCGCGGTACCTCCCGCTCGGGTCGACCGAGGGCCTCCGCCGTCTCGGTAACGGCGTGCCCGACGTCGCCGTCGTCGCGGGACCGGCCGCCGATGACCACGACGCGGCCGACATCGGCGGCTGGCAGCGCGAGTGGGGACTCGTCGTCGGCCCGGAGAGCGACGTGGCCGGCCTTGGTGACCTCGTCGACGGAGAGTACCGCTTCGTCAACCGCGACAGCGCCTCCGGACTGCGCCGGAGCTTCGACGACGAACTCGACGCCGTCGGCGAGGACCGTGGCGTCGGCCGCGCAGAGATCGTCGACGCGATAGACGGCTACGAACTCACGACGAAGGCCCACGAGAGCCCCGCCCGGAAGGTCCTGGCGGGCGATGCGGACGCGGGCCTCGGGCTCCGCGCCACGGCGGCGAAACTCGACCTCGGCTTCGTCTCGCTGGGGACCCAGCCGGTTCGGGTCCTCGCGAACCCGGACCGCCGGGGGAAAGCCAGCGTCGGCGCGCTCGCCGAGGCTCTCGACGACCTCGACTCGCTGACCGACGGGATGGCCGGAATGGAGTCGCAGTGAGCCGGAGTGGTTCACGGTGACGCTCGACCCACCGGTCGCCGGCGACCTCGCTGCCCCGTTCCGGTTCGAGTACGACCCCGCGACGCTCCGGTACGCTCCCGACGCCGCCCGAGACCTGGGTGCGGAGTTGGACGCACAGGGCTGTGACCGGGCGCTGGTCGTCTGCGGGGCGACCGTCGGTGCGACGCCGGCCGTGATGGACCCCGTCCGGGAGGGGCTCGGTGACCGACTCGCCGGCGTCTTCGCGGAGACGACGCCGGCCAAGCGGCTCGGCACCGCTTACGACGGACTCGACCGCTTCCGCGAGGTCGACGCCGACTGCCTCGTCGCCGTCGGCGGCGGGAGCAGCCTCGACGTGGCGAAGGTAATCAGTGTCCTCGCGGCCACCGACCGCGACCCCGACGCTGTCGGCCGGGCGCTCGTAGACTCGGGAACGATACCCGTCCCCGAAGCGGAACTGCCGCCGATTATCGCCGTCCCGACGACGCTGGCGGGCGCTGACCTCTCTATCGTCGCCGGCGTCACGGCCCACCCCGACACCTGTCCCGTGGACGGGCCGGCCAGCGGCGGCGTCGGCGACCCGGACCTGATGCCCGCAGCGGTCTGTTACGACCCCGAACTGATTGCGACGACGCCCCGGTCGGTCCTCGCCGCGTCGGCGATGAACGGCTTCGACAAGGGCATCGAGACGCTGTACGCGGCCACCGCGACGCCGATAACCGACGCGACGGCGTCACACGGCCTCGGCCTGTTCACCGAGGCACTGCGCGCGTTCGGCGACGGCGACGACGACCAGTGGGTGTATCAGTCGCTCGCGCAGGGGGTCATGCTCGTCCAGTACGGCATCGCCCGGGCCGATGGGACGACGCTCTCCCTACTCCACGCGTTCGGTCACGGGCTGACCCGGACCTACGAGGTCCAGCAGGGCGCGGCCCACGCGGTCGTCGCCCCGCACGCGCTCTCGTACCTCTTCGAACAGGTCGACGGTCGGCGCTCGCTGCTTGCCGAATCACTCGGCGTCGGTGACGAGGCCGACCCCGCCGCTGCGGTCGTCGACCGGGTGGACGACGTGGTGGCGGCGCTGGGACTCCCAACGCGGCTCCGGGACGTCGCCGGCCCCGACCGCGAGGAGTTCCCCGACGTCGCCGACGCCGTCCTCGAAGACTCGTTCATGGCGAACGCCCCGCCGGGGCTGGAGCCAACCCAGGACGACATCGTCGGCGTGTTAGAGGCCGCCTGGTAGGGCGGGCGCTGTTCAGTCACGGCGTAGTAGCAACAGCATACCGCGCGAGCGGAGCGAGCGCGGTTTCCCCGGACGCGAACGGAGTGAGCGTCCGGCCTTTTTTGCCCACGTTTTTCGAGGAGCCTTCCCGCAGCGCGCTCTACAAGCGCGCGAGGAAAGGTGACGCTGAAAAAGGTGGTCTCACATGTCGGGCCAGGCCTTGGCGGCCCGACCGACACCGGTCATATCGTTGATCCAGCGGGCGGCAATCGCCTTTTTCAGCAGTTTTGCGGGTAGCCCACCAAAGGTTTCCACAGGGACGTTCACGACGTCGTGGGCGACGGCTTTCTCACCGACGGAGACGACCGTCCCCTTGTCCTTGTGGGTCCACGTCTTCAGCGGCTGCCCTCGGACGGCGCGAGCCAGGTTCTCGCCGGCCACCTCGGCGGCCTGCCAGGCGGCCTGCGCGGTCGGTGGCGCGGGCTGGTCGCCCGGCTGGTCGATCAGCGCCGAGTCACCGATAGCGAAGACCCGCTCGTCCTCGGTCTGGAAGTTCCCTTCTGCGTGGACACGGTGGTTGCGCTCGTCCTTGTCCAGATCCACGTCCTGCATGCAATCCCGACCGGTGATACCGCCCGTCCAGACCAGCACGTCGTAGTCCAGTTCGTCCTCGTCGCCGATGTACACCGTCGCCTCGTCGACCTCGCCGATGAACTCCCCGCACTTGATGTTCACGTCGGCGGCCTCGAGGCGCTTGCGCAGGGCACCCTGAAGTTCCGGGTCGCTGTTGGGCAGGACCTGATCGAGGCCTTCGACCAGGTGGATGTCGATTGGCGCGTTGTGTTCGTCGCGGAACTCGGCGACCTCGCCGGCGGTCTGAATCCCAGAGAGGCCAGCGCCGCCGATGACGACCTGCGCGGGGTCGTTCGTCGAGGCTTCGCGGGCCGCCTGCTGAATCTTGTCGTGGATGTCGAGGGCGTCGTCGAGGCTCTTGAGCGTCAGGGCGTACTCTTCGAGTCCGTCGATGCCGAAGAAGGCCGTCTGCGAGCCCAGGCCCACGAGCAGGTAGTCGTACTCGACGGCATCGGAGTCGGCGAGGTCGACTTCCTGGGCGTCGGTGTCGATGCCGACGACCTCGTCCTGAATGAATTCGGTCGAGGGCTGTTTGATCTCGTGAACGGGAATAGCGATGTTCTCCTGGACGCTTGGGTCCCGAATGCAGCGGTGGGACTCGTGCAAGACCAGATGATAATCCGTCTCAGAAATCCACGTGATATCGACATCCGTCTCTCCGTCTACCTCGTCCTCGAAACTCTTTATTGCCCCCGCGCCGGCATATCCCGACCCGAGCACGACCACGTTCTCTGTCATACCGGAGACTCCGAAACCAACTGATACAAACCCTTTGAAATCCCTTTCAGCGAGGACAGGATTCTCCGGTGAGACTCGTCGCCATGCAGAATGATGCGGTCCCGGTGACCGCAGGAAAACAATTTAAAAGAGCAGTGACACCGACTAGTGTTCCGGTTCGCCCGCCGGTGCCCGCATATCGTCGATAGCGAGGATGAGTTTGTTGTTGGTGTCGTCCTTCCCTTCGAGGGTCCCGATAATCTGGAGCTTCGACAGGGGTGTCGGACCGACTGTCACTGAGTCTCCCTCGTGGAATTCGGACATCGTGCCCTGCAGCTGAATCTCCGCACGGCACTCCTCGGGGTGGTGGACGCTGGTCAGGTCGATCTCCTCGACGTTCGAATGTTCGACGAGCTCGCCGTTGTGCCGAAGCGGGACCTCCGCGGCCTGGTCCATGTCCTGGATCTGGAGCGCGTCGTAGGCGTTAGCGGTAGGCTTGTACCCACCTTTTGGGCCGGGGACGCCCTCGACAAGCTGCAGGGCTTTGAGACTCTGCATCTGGTTGCGAATCGTACCGGGGTTTCGGTCGACCTTCTCGGCAATGTCCTCGCCTTTGACAGCGCTTTCACTTTCCCGATAGAGATTTACCAGTTCCTGCAGAATGTTCTTTTGACTGGGTGTCAGTTCGATAGATGACATAATGCCCTGTTCGGTACAGCCGTCCTTAAATGCGACGGTAAACCGTCTGGAACCGTCTTAGAATCGCGGAAAACGTTAGTACTTTATTGCATCGCTGACCTGACATAGATATGGAAGATAATCGAATTTTGGTGACCGGCGGTGGGGGGTTTATCGGGGCGAACCTCGCGAACAAACTGGCCGAGAACAACGACGTTGTCGCCCTAGATGACGGCTACCTCGGAACGCCGGAAAACGTATCAGAAGACGTAGAATACGTCGAGCAGAGTGTCCTCGACGACGACCTGCCGACCGACGTGGACGTGGTGTTTCACCTCGCGGCGCTCTCCTCCTACGCGATGCATGAGGACAACCCGACCCACGGCGCTCGCGTGAACGTCGAGGGGTTCGTCAACACCGTCGAGCAGGCCCGGGATGACGGCTGTGACACCGTCGTCTACGCCTCGACGTCCTCCATCTACGGCAGCCGAACGGAGCCGTCGCCGGAGGATATGGACGTGACGGTCAACACCGGCTACGAGGCCTCGAAGATGGCCCGGGAGACGTACGCGGAGTACTTCCAGAACCACTACGACCTGACGCTGGCCGGGATGCGCTTTTTTTCGGTGTATCAGGGCTACGGCGGCGCGGAGGAACACAAAGGTGAGTACGCCAATGTCATCGCCCAGTTCGCCGATGACCTGGCAAGCGGCGACGCACCGAAGCTGTACGGCGACGGCGAGCAGACCCGGGATTTCACCCACGTCGACGACATCGTCCGCGGGCTCGTTCTGGCCGCCGAACACGAACTAAACGGCGTGTACAACCTCGGTACCGGCGAAGCCTACGACTTCAACACAGTCGTCGAGATGCTGAACGATGAGCTGGGAACGGACATCGAACCGGAGTACGTCGAGAATCCGATTCCCGAAGACGTGTACGTCCACGACACCTGTGCTGACTTCTCGAAGATGCACGAGGCGACAGGCTGGGAGCCGGAGATCAGTTTCGAGGAAGGCATCGAACTGGTCTGTGCGCCCTACACGTAGGGACCGCTGACTATCGCTTGCCCAACGCTGGGTCTTTATTCGCCGGCCGTGGAGGCGACGGTATGCAACAACAGGTTCGCGTCCTCGGCGTCCCGATGGACCTCGGGGCTGACCGACGTGGCGTCGACATGGGGCCGTCAGCGATACGGTACGGCGGCCTCGCTGACCAGCTTACAGGTATCGGGATCGATTGCGTCGACGGCGGCGACATCGCCGTGCCGCGGCCGGAGGAATCGGACCCGGATGCCGGCGGCCTGAAAAGCGGTCACGCGAAGTTCTTCAGGGAGACGAAGGAGGTCTGTGAGGACGTGACAACGGCGGTCGACGGGACCCTCCGGGAAGGACGGTTTCCGCTCGTTCTGGGCGGCGACCACTCTATCGGCATCGGAACCATCGCCGGCGCAGCCCGCGACGACGAGGAACTGGGCGTCATCTGGTTCGACGCCCACGGCGATTTCAACACACCGGAGACGACGCCGAGCGGGAACATCCACGGGATGTCGCTGGCGGCCGTTCTCGGGCTGGGCCCGTTCGCCGACCACGAATGGGCGCACACGCCAGCCGTGAGCGAAGAAAACGTCGTCATCGTCGGGCTGCGAGACGTGGACGACAGGGAACGTCAGCTGATCGAAGACAGCGATATCACGGCGTACACGATGTCGGATATCGACGCCCGGAGCGCGCCGGAGGTCGTCGACGAGGCACTGGATATCGCGACTGACGGAACAGATGGCATTCACGTCTCGCTCGACCTCGACTGGCTCGACCCGACGGAGGCCCCCGGCGTCGGGACACCGGTCCGTGGCGGCGTCTCCTACCGCGAGGCCCACATTGCGATGGAATACGTCGCCGAACAGCACGACCAGCTGCGGTCGATGGAACTGGTCGAGGTGAACCCGATTCTCGACGAACACAACCGCACTGCCGAACTGGCCTGTGAACTCGTCGCCAGTGCCTTCGGCAAGCGCGTGTTGTAACAGGCGACGAGAAGGGATCCGGACCGCGCGACCGGGAATCGGGCCGTATTCTTCGGTGGTGGCGGGGACCACAGCGACGCTCGCCACACAGTCGTCGTCTTCGGGTCCCATAATCGTCACCCCGCTCCACTTTTTTTGGCTCGGGTGGCTGTAGGCCACCACTCGCAGCAAAAACGCGGTCTTGCTGAGCGAAGCAAGGCTCGAAAGACAAGCGAAGCGGGGGTAGCGAAAAAGGCCGCTCGCTTCGCTCGCGGCTACTATTCGGTTTTTGTCGGTACGACCGTCACGCTCGCCACGCGGTCGTCATCTTCGAGCCCCATAATCGTCACACCCTTCGTGTTCCGGCCGACCTGCGACACGTCGCCGGCGCGGATGCGCATGATCTGGCCCTGTTCGGACATGATGACCAGGTGGTCCTCGTCGGTGACCGCCTTGGCCGTCGACACGCGACCGTTGCGGTCGTCTGTCTTGATATCGATGAGCCCCTTACCGTAGCGGGACTGCGTACGGTACTCGTCGAGCTTGGTCCGCTTCCCGAAGCCGTGTTCCGTGACGGTCAACAGCGACCGTGGGTCGTCGTCGTCAGTGGCGACCATCGCTGCGACCCTGTCGTCGCCCTGTAGTTTGATGCCGTTGACACCGCGTGCCGAACGGCCCATCTCGCTGACCTCGCTCTCGCTGAATCGAATTGTCATTCCTGCCTCCGTGGCGATGACGAGGTCGCCGGTGCCGTCAGTGACATCGACGTCGATGAGTTCGTCGCCGTCTTCGAGTTTGGCAGCGATGATTCCCGTCGAGAGGATGTTCTCGAACTCCGAACAGCAAGTCCGCTTGACATAGCCGTTCCGAGTCACCATCGTGATGCACTCGTCGTCGCCGAACTCGTCGGTCGAGACGACGGCGGTCAGTTCCTCGCCGTCGTCCAAGTCGATGAGATTGATAGCGGACTTGCCCCGCGCCGTCCGGGACATCTCCGGAATCTCGTAGGTCTTGAGCCGGTAGACCTGTCCCTGATTGGTGAAACAGAGCAGGTAGTCGTGGCTGTTGGCCCGGAACACCTTCGAGACGCGGTCGTTCTCCTTGGGGTCTGCGCCGATGATCCCCTTGCCGCCGCGGTTCTGTGGGTCGAAGTTCTCGACCGGCATCCGCTTGATGTAGTCGTCCTCGGTGATGACGACGACGCAGTCTTCTTCGGGGATGAGGTCCTCGTGAGTGACTTGCCCCTCGTCCTCAATGATGCTCGTTCGGCGGTCGTCGTCGTAGTCGTCTTTGACTTCCTGCAGTTCGTCAGCGATGACGCTGTCGAGCTTCGCACGGCTATTGAGGACGGATTCGAGGTAGTCGATGGTGTCCTGCACGTCCTCGTACTCGTCCTCGATTTCGGCCGCTTCCATCGAGGTGAGCGAGCCGAGTTGCATCCGGACGATGTGAGCGGCCTGGTCCTCGGAGAACTCGAATGACTCTTGCAGGCCGGACCGAGCCGCGTCGCGGTCCTCGCTGTTGCGGATGAGTTCGACCACGTCCTCGACGTTCTCTAAGGCCTTCAGGCGACCTTCGAGGATGTGGGCGCGGTCCTCGGCCTCGGCGAGGTCGTACTCGGAGCGGCGTCGGACGACCTCGCGGCGGTGGTCAATGTAATGCTGCAGGCTCTCTTTCAACGAGAGGACCTTTGGCTGGCCGTCGACCAGTGCGAGATTGATGACGCCGAACGTGGATTCGAGGTGGTGGTCGAGCAACCGGTTTTCGACCACGTCGATGTTTGCCCCACGCTTGAGTTCGATGACGATACGGACGCCGTTGCGGTCAGACTCGTCGCGGAGATCCGAAATGCCCTCGATTTTCCCCTCGTTTACGTCGTCGGCGATGCGCTCGACGACGCGGGCCTTGTTCTCCTGATACGGGAGTTCGCTGATGACGATGCGGCCCTCCTCGGGGTCGACCTCGTACTCTGCGCGAACCCGCAGGCGGCCTCGGCCGGTCGCGTACGCCGAGTAGATGGCGTCGCGGCCGACGATGTTGCCGCCGGTCGGGAAGTCCGGCCCCTTGACGTGCTCCATCAGGTCCTCGACGGTTGCGTCGGGGTTTTCCAGCAGGTGGACCGTCGCGTCGACCAGTTCGCCGAGGTTGTGCGGCGGGATGTTGGTCGACATGCCGACGGCAATCCCGGACGACCCGTTCAACAGGAGGTTCGGGACCTTCGACGGCAGCACGTCGGGTTCCTGCAGGCGGTCGTCGTAGTTGCTGGAGAAATCGACGGTGTCTTTCTCGATGTCTGCGAGCAGTTCCTCGGCGATGGGGGCCATCCGCGCTTCCGTGTACCGCATGGCGGCCGCCGGGTCGCCGTCCATCGAGCCGAAGTTCCCCTGGCCGTCTATCAACGGATACCGCATCGAGAAGTCCTGTGCCATCCGGACGAGCGTGTCGTAGATGGCCGAGTCGCCGTGCGGGTGGTAATCACCCATCGTGTCCCCAACAATCGAGGAAGACTTCCGGTGGGCGGTGTTCGAGGAGACGCCCATCTCGTGCATCGCATAGAGGATGCGCCGATGGACCGGTTTGAGCCCGTCCCGAACGTCTGGGAGCGCCCGACCTGCGATGACCGACATCGCGTAGTCGATGTAGGACTGCTCCATCTCGTCCTCGATGCGGACGCGCTTGATCTGCTCTGCCGGGGCGTTGGCGTCGTTAGCGTCGGAACTCATATGTCGACCCACTCCGCTTCAGGCGAGTGTTCCTTGATAAATTCCTTGCGCGGCTCGACGGCGTCGCCCATCAAGATATTGAACATCTTGTCCGCGGCTGCGGCGTCCTCGATGGTTATCTGCTTGAGAATCCGGTTGTCGGGGTTCATCGTCGTCTCCCAGAGCTGATCGGGGTTCATCTCACCGAGGCCCTTGAACCGCTGGACCTGAGTGGGGTTCCCGTCACACTTCTCTTCGATAATTTGGTCGCGCTCTGCATCCGTCATCGCGTCGTAGGTGTTCCCGCGGTAGCGGATCCGGTACAGGGGCGGCTGGGAGGCGTAAACGTAGCCGGCCTCAAGCAGCGGCTTCATGTGCCGATAGAACAGCGTCAACAGGAGCGTCCGGATGTGTGCCCCGTCGACATCTGCGTCAGTCATCAGGATGATCTTCTCGTAACGCAGGTCGTCGATGTCGAATTCGTCGCCGATACCGGTCCCCAGTGCGGTGATGAGGTTCCGTATCTCGTTGTTCTCCAGAATCCGGTCTAGCCGGTGTTTCTCGACGTTCAGAATCTTCCCCTTGATAGGGAGGATAGCCTGGAAATCCGGGTTGCGGCCCTGTTTGGCGCTACCGCCCGCAGAGTCTCCCTCGGCGATGAACAGTTCGGCTTCCTCGGGGTCCCGCGTCTGGCAGTCGGCCAGCTTTCCGGGCAGTGCGGTCGAGTCAAGCGCCGACTTCCGGCGGGTGAGTTCCTCGGCCTTCTGTGCGGCCTTCCGTGCCTTCGCGGCCTCGACGGCCTTTCCGACGATAGCCTCGGCGGTGTCGGGATTCTCCTCGAAGAAGGTCGCCAATCCGTCGTGCATCGCCGATTCCACGATACCTCGGACCTCGCTATTGCCGAGTTTCGTCTTGGTCTGGCCCTCGAACTGCGGGTCGGGATGTTTGACAGAAATAACGGCCGTCAGCCCTTCACGGATATCGTCGCCTTTGAGTGTATCGTCCAGATCTTTCAGCAGATTATTGTCGGTCGCATAGTCGTTGACAACCCGTGTAAGCGATGTTTTGAATCCTGTGAGGTGTGTCCCGCCCTCACGCGTGTTGATGTTATTGGCGAAGGCGTGAATCGAGCCCTGCAGGTCGTCGGTCCCCTGCATGGCAATCTCGACCTGGACCGGCCCTTCCGCGATCTCCTCTTCGTCTTCGAAGTAGATGATGTCCCGGTGGAGCGGGTCCTTGGTCTCGTTCAGGTACTCGACGAACTCCCGGATGCCGCCGTCGTAAGCAAACGTCTCCGTTTCGCCGTCGCGTTCATCGTGGATAGAGATGGCGACGCCGGAGTTGAGGAAGGCGAGTTCACGCAGTCGGGACGACAGCGTCGAGAACTTGAACTCGCCGGTTTCGAAGATCTCGTCGTCGGGCCAGAACCGGACCGTCGTCCCCGTCTCTTCGCCGGGTTCGAGGTCGCGGACCTTCTTCAGGTCGTACTCCGGCTTGCCGTGGTCGAAGCGCTGCTTCCAGAGCGCGCCGTCGCGCCTGACTTCGACTTCGAGCCACTTCGAGAGGGCGTTGACGACGCTCACACCGACCCCGTGGAGACCCCCGGAGACCTGGTAGGACTTGTTGTCGAATTTCCCACCAGCGTGGAGAATCGTCATCACGACCTCGACGGCCGGACGGCCGTGTTCTTCGTGGGTATCGACGGGGATGCCTCGCCCGTCGTCGCTGACAGAGACCGAGCCGTCGTCGTGAATCGTTACGTCGATGTTGTCACAGTAGCCGGCGAGCGCCTCGTCGATCGCGTTGTCGACCACCTCGTAGACGAGATGATGGAGGCCACGAGCGTCCGTCGACCCGATATACATCGCGGGTCGCTTCTGGACGGCTTCCAGCCCTTCGAGGGTCTGGATCGACTTTGCGCCGTACTCATCAGACTCTCCTGACATAGGAACTTACCCGTTCTAATAGAGGGGCACGTATAAAGCTCCCGCACGCGCGCGGGGCCGCAGTTTCGGGGACAGCGTTCACTTTCACTCCGGTGGCGATTACCTTTTAACCCCGACGCGGGTACGTACCGCACGACAATGACCTCGTATCAGTCGCGACTCGGCGAGGGCGAGGGGATCGCCGAGGAGTTGGCCGAATCCCAGCGGGCCATCTCCATCGCCGAGTTCTTCGAGAAGAACAAACACATGCTGGGCTTCGACTCGGAGGCCCGGGCGCTCGTCACGGCCGTCAAGGAGGCCGTCGACAACGCGCTCGACGCCTGCGAGGAGGCCGGTATTCTCCCCGATATCTACGTCGAGATTCAGGAGGCCGGCGACTACTACCGGCTGGTCGTCGAGGACAACGGCCCCGGCATCACGAAAGAGCAGGCTCCGAAGATATTCGGAAAGCTCCTCTATGGCTCCCGGTTCCACGCCAGAGAGCAGAACCGCGGCCAGCAGGGGATCGGGATTTCCGCGGCCGTGCTCTACTCGCAGTTGACCTCCGGCAAGCCCGCGAAGATAACCTCGCGGCCCAAGGGCCAGGACGAGGCCCAGTACTTCGAACTCATCGTCGACACGGACACCAACGAACCGGAAATCAGCGTCGACGAGACGACGACCTGGGAGCGCCCTCACGGGACCCGCATCGAGCTGGAGATGGAGGCCAACATGCGGGCTCGCTCGACGCTGCGGGACTACATTCAGGACACCGCCGTCGTCAACCCCCACGCACGCATCGAGTTCGACGAGCCGGGGCTGGAGGAGTCCCTGAAGTTCGAGCGCGCGGAGGGCGCTGACCTCCCCGACGAGACCGAGGAGATTCGACCCCACCCCCACGGCGTCGAACTGGGGACCCTGCTGAAGATGCTCGAAGCGACCGATTCCTACTCCGTCTCGGGGTTCATGCAGGAGGAGTTCACCCGCGTCGGCGGCAAGACGGCCGACAGCGTCATCGCGAACTTCAACGACCGCCACTACGGCCGGGGCATGGCCTGGCAGCCGCCGAAGGTCAACGAGGACGCCGACGTCGAGGCCGCCGTCGAGGACGCCGTTGCCAACAAGGGCGCGGAGACGACCGCGACCTTCGCCGCCGCGGTCTCCGACGCTATCCACGACCGCGACCGGGTCGCGTACCACGAGGTCGAAGCCATCGTCGACGAAGCCGCAGACGAGGCCGAGGCTGACAGCGATACCACGTTCGGCGCGACGGTGCGGGAAAACGCCGTCGAGGCCGCGTGGGGCGCGGTCACCGCCGAGCTGACCACCGACCTCTACGCCCTCATCGACGACGTGACGACGAAACGCAAAGACGACGCCGCAATCGAGGGACTGGCGAGTCGGCTGGCCGATAAATTCGACGACGGCCGCCACCGGCTGACCCGCGACGAACTTCGGGGCTACATCGACCGCGCTGCCGACATGACCGAGGAGCAGGACGACGCTACTTACGGCGAGACCGCCCGTGAGAACGTCCTCGAAGCGCTCTGGACGACTGCCGAGGGCGTCCCGGAGGAGCCGCCGAAGGTCACCGACATCGCCGACGACCGCGACATTGCGAGCCAGCTGCTGTCGGCGATGCGCGAGACGGACATCATCGCGCCGCCGACGGACTGCCTCTCGCCTATCAGCGCCGAACTCGTCGAAGAAGGGCTTCGAAAGGAGTTCGACGCGGACTTCTACGCCGCCTCGACGCGGGACGCCTCGGTCCACGGCGGCGACCCGTTCATCGTCGAGGCCGGTATCGCCTACGGCGGTGAACTGGAAGCCGAAGGGACAGTCGACGTGATGCGCTTCGCCAACCGGGTCCCGCTGGTCTACCAGCGCGGGGCCTGTGCCACGACGGACGTGGTCAAGTCCATCCGCTGGCGCAACTACAACCTCGACCAGCCCGGCGGCTCCGGCATCCCGAAGGGGCCGGCCGTCATCATGGTCCACGTCGCCTCGACGAACGTGCCCTTCACCAGCGAATCGAAAGACGCCATCGCGAACGTCCCCGAGATGGAAGACGAGATAGAACTCGCCATCCGGGAGGCGGCCCGCGAACTCAAGAGCTACCTGAACAAGCGCCAGTCGATGCAACAGCGCCGCGAGAAGCAGGACAAACTGGCGACCATCCTGCCGGAGATGGCCGAGAAACTCACCGAGGTGACCGGCAACGACGACCTGCACATCGACGACTCGCTGGCTCGCATCATGAACAACGTCCTCGTCGAGCGGGAGGTCGAGGGCGACACGGTCCGGGTCCGCATCGAGAACAACGACGACACGAACGCGGACGTGGACCTGACCGACATCGTCACCGCTGAACCGCAGGTCGCCAACGGCGCGACGGTCGTCGAGATGGACGGCGAGTGGTTCGTCAAGTGGTCGCCAACAGTGGCAGCCGGCGAGACCGCTGTTCTCGAATACAGCGTGACTGACGAGGCCGAGTTCACCGTCTCGGTCGACGGCGTCGAAGAGGAGAAACTCACGGTGAACGCCTGATATGAGTACCGACTCAGACACCACACCCGACACCGAGGAAGCGCGCGAGCAACTCATCGACCTCGCGGCGGACTTCTACGACCAGTTCGCCGACGGCGAGGTGCCGACGATGACCATCCCCACCCGGACCAAGTCCAACATCGTCTTCGACGAGGACGAGCAGGTCTGGGTGTACGGCGACCGGAACTCCACCCGGTCGGCGAAGACGATATCCGGGGCCGAGAAGATTCTGAAGGCGGTCTACACCATCGACTTCCTCTCCCAGCAACTGGAGGAGGACCGCTCTTCGACCCTGCGTGAACTGTACTACCTCTCGGAGTCCTGGGACCTCGACGAGGCACAGTTCAACACGCAGGACGAGTCGAACAACCTCATCGAGGACCTGGAGATTGTCTCCGATGTCAAGCGCGAGGACTTCCACATGCGCCCGGAGGAGTCCGGCGCGAAGGTGATGGGGCCGTTGCTCCTCCGCGAGCAGACCAACCGCGGCGACCGCGAAATCCACTGCCAGGACGACGTGGGACAGGGCGGCTACCAGATTCCGAACAACCCCGACACCATCGAGTTCCTCGACAACGACGCGAAGTTCGTCCTCTGTGTCGAGACCGGCGGTATGCGCGACCGCCTCGTCGAGAACGGCTTCGACGACGAGTACGACGCGCTGGTCGTCCACCTCGGCGGCCAGCCAGCGCGGGCGACCCGGCGGCTCATCAAGCGGCTCCACGACGAACTCGACCTCCCGGTCACGGTATTCACTGACGGTGACCCGTGGTCGTACCGCATCTTCGGGTCGGTCTCCTACGGCTCCATCAAGAGCGCGCACCTCTCGGAGTACCTTGCGACCCCCGAGGCACAGTTCATCGGCATCCGCCCGGAGGACATCGTCGAGTACGAACTCCCGACGGACCCGCTGTCGGACTCCGACATCAACGCCCTGGAGAGCGAACTGGAGGACCCGCGGTTCCAGACGGAGTTCTGGAAAGAACAGATCGAACTCCAGCTCGATATCAACAAGAAGGCCGAACAGCAGGCGCTCGCTTCGCGGGGGCTTGACTTCGTGACCGAAACCTACCTGCCCGAGCGGCTGGACGAGATGGGTATCCTCTAACTAGTTCTCGTCCAAAACGACCGGGACGCCGCGTTTTGCGACATCCTCAGCGAACGCACCGGAATCCCCTTCCAGCGACTCGAACGTGTTGTAGTGCATCGGGAGGACGAGGTCCGGGTCCATCGCTTCAGCGAGGTCGGCGGCCTCGTGGCGGTTCATCGTGTAGTTCTGGGCGATAGAGGGGACGAACAGCGAGACGTCGAGTTCGGCGTGGCCGTCCAGCACGTCGGTGTCGCCGGGCCAGAACACGCGGGTGTCGTCCAGCGAGACGAGGAAGCCACAGCCGATGCCCTTCGGGTGGATGGGGCTGCCGTCGTCTTTCACGTTCCGGCCGTCCTCGTGGTTGTAGGCCGGCATCGTCCAGATGGGGACGTCGTCGACCAGCACGTCGGCCTCCATCGACACCTTGCGGACCTCGTAGTCGAGGTCGGCGAGGCGGTCGAGATCGCGGTCGGTGGCGTGGACATTGATACCCTCGAACGCGACGACGGTGGCGTCCTCGGCGGCGACCCGCCGGATGCCGTCGGGGTCGTAGTGGTGGATGTGGGTCACGCAGACGATGTCCCCATCTTTGGGAGCATAGTCCTGCGTCGGCGGGTGGCCGACGCCGGGCGTGTCCGGCTCCCACTCGCCGGTAAGGACGCCGTAGCGGCCGGGGTCGAAGTAGACCACGGTGTCGTCGCCCTCCAGCCGCAGGGTCGCGTAGCCGAGCCACTCGGCGGTGATGCCGTCGTGTCTGACTGTCATAGACGGGCGTTCTCGGAGCGGCCCATTACGCGTGTCGGTCCACCTCGGACCAGCATCGGCGGTGTTACTGTGATGCCGCCAACCGCTCGACACGCTCCAGCGAGTCGGCGTCGTCAGGCGTCTTGTCCTCGCGGACCGAGATGAATCGGGGGAACCGAAGCGCGTAGCCCGAATCGTAGGACTGGGACGCCTGAATCTCCTCGTAGCCGGCCTCGAAGACGATGGCTGGGTCAACGGTCACGTCGCGGCCGTCCTCACTGCGGATGTGCGCCTCGAAGCGCTCGGTCAGGTCGTCGAGTTCCGCGTCGGTGATGCCCGTCGCGACGTTGCCGACGGTGGCGTAGCCGTCGTCGGTTCGGACCGAGAGTTCGAACGACCCCAGCACGTTCGCCCGGCGGCCCTCGCCCCACTCCGCGCCGGTGACGACACAGTCCAGCGTCTCCACGTCGGGCTTGCGCTTGCGCCAGTGCTTGCCCCGCTTCCCGGGCGAGTACGTCGCCGTCGGGTCCTTCAGCATGATGCCCTCCTGCCCGGCGTCGAGGGCCGCCGCTTCCAGGTCCTCGATCTCCTCGGAGTCGCCGGACAGCCACATCTCCGAGACGGCGTCGCTCCCGTCTGGGAACAGCGATTCGAGGCGGTCGTGGCGCGTCTCCAGCGGGGCGTCGAGTAGATCCTCGCCGTCAGCGTGCAGGCAGTCGAAGGCGTGCAGGCGGACCGCCACGTCCTCGCGGGCCGCGGCCACGTCGTGTTTCCGGCGGAAGCGCCGCAGCACTTCTTGGAACGGGAGCGGGTCGCCGTCGCCGTCGACCGCGACCACCTCGCCGTCGAGGATTGCCGGTACGTCGAGCGCCGATTCGACGGCCTCGACCACCTCCGGGAGCGGGTCGGTGACCTCCTCCATGTTCCGGGAGAACAGCCGGGCGTCCGCGCCGTCGAAGTGGACCTGCACGCGAGCGCCGTCGTACTTCCACTCGACCGCGGCGCGGTCCCAGTCTTCGAGCGCGCCGGCCACCGTCCCCGCCTGGGCTAGCATCGCCTGGACCGGGCGGCCGACTTCGAGCGTGATTGTGTCCAGTCCCGCCTCGCCCTCCTCACGGGCCACCTCGGCGACCGTGCCGTAGTCGTTCGACACCTGTACGGCCTGTTCCACTGCCTCGACCGGCACGTCGAAGGCGGCCGCGACGGCGTCCCGGACGGTCCCCTCACCGACGCCGATGCGCATCTCCGAGAGGACGAGCCGGGCGAGGTAGCCGGCTTCGGTCGGGGAGCACCGCGAGAACAGGCCAAAGAGGATGTCGACTTTCGTCCCCTGGCTCCCGCTGCCGTCGACAGCGGCCAACTCTCGTAGCTCTGCGTCGAGTTCTGCCACCGTGAGGGCGTCGCTCCCGCCGCCAGCGCCGAACGCGGCGAGGCCCTGCTGGCCGCCGAGGTCGTAGCTGGCCGCGACGGCCCCGATCTCGCCCATGTCGGCGAGGCGCTCCTCAACATCGTCAGCACTGATATTCTGGCCTGCTGCTCGGGCAATCGCCTCGTAGCAGAGCCGCGGCCCGATATCGAGCGTGCGGGACTCGTAGGCCGGGAACACCCGGCCCTGGACGAAGCGAGCGAGCGTCGAGAGGTCCGACCCCGCGTCGGCGAACAGGTCGGTGACCGCCTCGGTGATCGCGGTGTCGGCGCTCTCGGCCTCGATTTCCTCGGCCCGGTCGGCGAAGGCGGCGAACTCCATCAGCGCACCCTACCCGACTGGGCACCGTAAATCCAGCGTCACTCGACCGTGTACTCGACGGTGACGTTCTCGCCGGCCGTCGACGACGCATACGGTTGGTCCGGTGACCCCGACGTGTCGCTGAAGGGGTAGTCGAGTTGCTGGTTCCCGTTGGTGTCCTGATGCGCGACGAGCACGAGCGACCGGCCGGTCGACGGCGGCCTGTCCAGCGTTATCTGGACATCGCTGTGGGATCCTGACGAGAGATACTCGGAAGTCCCGAGTACTCGTCCGTCCGCTTCGAACTCCCGAACAACGATGAACCCGCCCTCTGACAGCGATGCTGATTCGACCGTTATCTGGTCGCCGGAGACGGCGGGGCTGGTGACCGTCATCGACGCGACCGGCGAGGACAGCAGGATGAACGCGACGTAGGCGACGCCCAGCAGAATTGCGGCGTGTTTCGCGCCGTCCTTGAGCGTTCCCTCGCCGAGCTGGCCGCCGATGAAGCCGGTGAGAACTGCCTGAATGAGGGCGGTGTGGAAGAATACGAGCGTGTACGCGGCCTTGTCGACGCGGCCAAAGCGGGCGAACTGGTCGACGCCGACACCGAGGCGGTTCGACTCCCCGGCCGGCATCGGAACGCTCGATGGGAGACTCGGGACGAGCACTTCCTGTACAGCGACGATGATGACGAGAAACACCAGGAAGGCGACGTAGATGACGACAAGATAGGTGAGCATCTGCTGGCGTCGCCGCCGTTTCAGTCGGAGATCGGCCCGCGACTGGGTCGCCGCGATGCGGAACACCGGCCCGAGCTGGCCCGAGGCGTGCATCGCGTGGGTCAGCAGCGTCACGATGCGCGTTATCGCCGTGGTCTGGACACGGCGGCCGAACCGGACGAACGCGTCGTCGACGTTCGCGCCCATCCGGATGTCGGCCCAGATGCGGTGCATCTCCTGGGTGAGCACGCCGATGTCGCTGCCGCGGACCCGTCGGATGCTCTCGACGACGGTCATCCCGGCCTCGTTCAGGCTCGCCAGCCGTTCGAGCAGGTCCGGCGTCGCGTCCTCGATTCGGGACAGCCGCTGGGTGTAGACGAACCGCACCAGCGCAAATGGCCCCAGAACCAGCAGGACGGACTGGATGACGAAGTCGTCGAGGATGCGGACGTTGACGGACGAGGTCTGGAACGCCGCGGGGGCACGGAGGAGCAGTAGCACCACAGCGACTGGGACAGCGAGGTAGAGGACGTACACCGGGTTCCAGACCAGCGACTGGACCGGGGCACTGAGGAGGTCCCGCACCGACTTGATGCGGTCATAGAACCGCAGCCGGAGCCAGTTCGCCTCGTCTGCCGGGGCGACGCCGCCGTCGGTCAGACCGAGGCGGCCGGTCCCCAGGCCGGGCTTGCCCAGCGTCGCCGTCTCGTAGCGCTCTAGAACGTCCGTCGTGCCGGCACTCCCGATGCCGAGCGACTGGAGCTTGATGTCCAGGTACACCATGAACCCGACGTTGGCCAGCGGGATGACGAGATACGCCATCATCTGCAACAGCCAGAGCGTGTCCGTCGTCGTCAGGCCGAACACGAGCAGAATCGTCATCAGGAAGAGTACGGCGGCGACGAACACGGTGACGTACGCCTCGGCGACCGTCGCCAGCCGTTCGAGCAGGTCCTCCTGGCGCTCGGCGGCCTCCTCCTGATGACGCTCGTACTGCTCGCGGAGGAACGGGGCCAGCGACTGGCCGCTCTGGAGGACGCTGGAGAGGTTCTCGGTGAACGTCTTGAACTGCTCGCTGGGGGTCCGCCGGGAGACGTGTTCGAGCGCCGTGATCATGTCCCGGCCGAACAGGTCCATCTCCCTGACGGCGACGCCGACTTCCCTCGCCGTGTCGCCGTAGATTTCCTGATTTCGGGCCAGTACGCGCATCACATCCGGGAAGGACATCCCACCGCGGGAAAGCGCATACATGAAAGCGATAGTCCGGGCCATCCCCTCGTCGATGTTCCGGCTCCGCACGTCCGCCTGGTTTTTCAGTCGCTCCCAGCGGTAGAGATACGTGAGTCCGGCCGTCACCGCGCCGGAAAGCACGCCGCCGCCGATGAGGATGTACAGCGTCTGTGTCGGCGTCAACACGAGTTCGAACGTCCGCAGGCCGAACGCAGTCACCATCGTCGAGGGAAGCCCCTGTGCAAGCTCCACCAGCGCCGGCAAAATCAACAGCAGGCCGCCGATAGCGTACGCACCGGTTATCGCCCCCGAAACAGCACCAGCGCAGGCGTACACCAGCGTTCTGGCGGCGTAGCCGCGGTAGGTCTCGTCGACGTATGCGGCTTCGAGCTGGCGTTCCCGCTCGGGCGACTGTCCCACGTACCGACCGAAAAGCCGTCGGGACAGCCGCGTGACGTTGCGGTCGAAGCGCTCGTTGACGGTGCTGTAGCCGACAAGTCCGAGAATCCCGACGACGACGGCGAGCGGTGCCAGGCCGAGCGGGTTCAGCGCCATGTCAGGCTATCGCGCCGTCGTCGATGTTTTCGAGGACCTGCGCTTTGTCCGCGTAGTACTTGTTGACCATCGCCGTGAACTTGCGGTAGTCGGTGATGCCCTCGGACTGGAGATAGCGGAGGAACCGCTGACGGTTGCGGAGTTCGGTGAGCAGTTCCGATTGCGTCCAGCCGCGTTCCTCGCGGATCTCGTCCAGTAGCTCGCTGTTGTTCTCGGAGAAGCGGTCCTCCGTGGCCCGCCAATTATATGTCGTTGAGTAGTCCAGTTCGCCTGTCCGCTGGTCGATACCCTCGATCTCGGCGAGCGTCTTCGCACGGCGGACGCGCTCGTCGCCCGAGCGGGCCAGCACCTGCACACAGAGGATGTCGAGGCTCTGGACCATCGGCCGCGGGACGTTGATAGGTTCGTTCTCCAGTCGGTTGATGACCGTCTGTACGGAGTCCGCGTGCATCGTCGAGAACGTCGTGTGGCCGGTGTTCATCGCCTGGAACAGCGTAATTGCCTCTTCGCCCCGAACCTCGCCGACGATGATGTACTCGGGGCGGTGCCGGAGCGCGGACCGCAGCAAATCGTACATCGTGATGTCCGAATCATCCAGCCGCTCGCGGGTGACCGATGAAAGCCAGTTATCGTGATACAGGGACAGCTCGCGGGTGTCCTCTATTGAGAGTACCTTCGACCGGGGCGGGAGGAACATCGCCAGCGCGTTCATCGACGTGGTCTTACCGGCCGCCGTCCCGCCGGCGAAGATGAGCGACTTGTTGGATTCGATTGCGAGCCAGAGGTAGGCCAGCATCTCGACGGAAAACGTGCCGTACTCCAGCAGTTCGATGGGCGTGAACGGCTCGTCGGCGTACTTCCGGATGGTGAACGCGGAGCCGCGCGGGGTCACTTCTTCGCCAAGCGCCAGTTCGATACGCGAGCCGTCCGGGAGCGTCGTGGAGACGACAGGGTCCGAAACGGAGACGTGCCGGCCCGAGCGCTGGGCCAGCTGGATGACGAAGTCGTTCAGTTCGTCGGCGTCGTAGGTGATGTTCGTCTCGATATCCGTGTAGCCGTCGTGGTAGACGAAGATGGGGAGGTTCGCCCCGTCACAGGAGATGTCCTCGATATCCGGGTCGTGCATCAGGGGGTCGATGTGGCCGTAGCCCTGGAAGGAGCGGTGCAGGTAGTAAAACAGCCGGTAGAACGTCTCCGGCTCGATGACGACGCCGTACTCCTCCAGCCTAGCTTCGAGTTCTTCTTTGAGGACGCGCTCTGGGTCAGTGTCGACGTCGTCGCGGTAGATGAGCGGGATGCGGATGTCTTCAAACAGGCGGTCGAGCAGTTCCCGCTCAAAATCGGTCAGCGACGGCTCGACGACCTGATACAGGTGCTCATCGCGGCCCGGGTCGTGATTGATAGAGGCGAATGCAAACGGCGCGTTCAGCCAGTAGCGTTCGACCTCGGTATAGCCGTCGAGGCCGTCGAAATCGACCAGTGTCCCGTGGCGGCTGGGGTCGTAGTTCGCCGTCGGAACCGCCGCCCCGCTCAACACCGTCGCAGTCCGTGAGAGCCACGACTGGATGTGGCCGAGCGGGTCCGAAACGATGTCACCGGGTTTGGGAGATTCTGGGTTCGACATCGGTAGTGTAGTGGGGAGCGGCCGGCGCTCCGCGGAATATACCTCCCCTATCGTATCCACCTACTTAAATTCGCTCGCCAAATTATCAGGAGTATAATCGCCAGCGGTCGGACGGACCGCGCGGCGTGGCTGTCACGCCCGGTCGACGGTCAAAAGGAGGTAGGCGAACACGAGGGCGACGAGCGTTCCGATGGGGACGGTGATGCCGGGAAACGACGTGATGAACAGCCCGCTGGCCGCGAGCGTCAGAACGCCCACAAGGCCGAGCAGTCCGCCGAACAGTCGGACAGGGTCCACAGGGAGCGCCGCCTCAACGCGCTCCTCAGCGGCGTAGTAATAGAGGCTGAGGGCGAGCGGCAACAGGAAAACAGCGAGGGCTGCGACCCCAAGTGTCCCGGCGAGCGCAAGCGGGTCCGACTCCTGAAACGCGGCGACCTGCCAGGCCCAGAGAAACGGTCGCTCTCCGGGGAGCGTCGCACCGAAGATGAACTGGAACCGGAACGGGAGAAACCGAAGCCCGACGACAGTCACCCCTTCAATCTCGAACAGCGACACCGACCACGGGGCCAGTCCCACGAGCCACGTCGCAAGCACCGCGAACTCGCCCGCGTACTCTGATTTCACCCAGGCCATACTACTGTCAGAGGGTAGGCCGGTCCGGTAAAAGCTACCGATACCAACAGTCGGTGCGCCGTTACGTTCATTTGGCCGGGCCACGTACCGGTAAACACCGGAATGAGGCGTGATTACTTCACTGTCGACATCCAAGCTTCGGCCACCGACAACGACGACCCGACGATCGCGATCGTATACGATGGGCCGACAGGAGAGCTTCGCGAGCGCCTCACCAAAGTAGACGGTGGCACACTCGATGGCGAGGACATTGACGTGACCTTCCGCCGCCAGCCCGAAAGCGATGGCGTGCTCTCGCTAACGAACCGACTCACCGGTGAGTACGTCTTCGAGGCGACAGCACCGACGGCAGACGTGGACGCGCTCGTTTCCGCGGCGGACGCGCAAGAAGACCCACAGTTTAGGGTCCGTCTCACTGACGGCGACGGCGAATCTCGGACCTACGAGTTGCGGACGCTGCTCGTCTACGACCCCGACGGGAGCCTCCTGCGCGGACAGAGCCTCATCCCCGGCGGCGTCGAGCTTTAGATCCGTCTCCGCGCTGTCACACCCGCTCGACAATCGCCGGAAGCACCTGCGTGACATCGGCTCGGAGCACGTGCGCCGCAGCCGCGTCACGCGGCGTCTCCTCGTAGTTTATCACGACCAGTGTACTCCCCGCCTCAGCAGCTATCTTCGGCAGGAGCGACGCCGGCTGGACCGACAGCGACGACCCAGCCGCCAGAAACACGTTGCTGTCCCGTGCGAGACGCTGGGCCTCGTTCATCGCTACGTCGGGCATCGGTTCGCCGAACAGCACCACGTCGGGCCGGTAGACACCACCGCAGTCACATCGCGGGGGCAAGTCGCCGGCCTCGGCGGCCGCCTCGAACACCGGCTCGGCGTCCAGCCGGTGGCCACAGTCGTCACAGACCACGCGCCGATGGGTCCCGTGGAGTTCGACGACCCGGTCCGTTCCGGCGTCGTCGTGGAGTCCGTCGACGTTTTGCGTGAGTACAGCGTCGAGGTGGCCTGCTGATTCGAGCGCCGTCAATGCCTCGTGAGCAGCGTTAGGGTCGGGGTCTACGTCGCCGTAGATGGCCTCCCGGAGCGAGAGTCGGTCGTCCCAGAAGCCCGCCGGGTCGGCGTCGAGCCGGCGGCGGTGGAAGTCGGCCGGGTCGTGGCGCTCCCAGACGCCGTCCTCGCCGCGAAAGGAGGGGATACCCGACGCCGTCGAGACGCCTGCACCGGTGAGCGCGACGGCGGTCCCGGCGGTACGAAGCGCCTCTGCCACGGCGTCGAGCGTCTCGTCGGCGACACCCTCGGGTCCGTCTCTGTCGTCGGCCATGCGCCCGCTTCGCAGTGCGACGCTGTGGGTCTATCGGATCGAACCCGACGACCGTGGACGTGCCCGCACATCCTGAGTTGCCATCTCGTACCACGCACAACGTCCTTCGGGCTCGTTCGCGGTGCCCACATGAACTGGGACGCTCCCCGCTTGGTCGCAAGAAGAGAAACGGACGGATTTAAATCGCCACCGCTCGCCTTTCTGCATGACATGCGCTTGCACGAATACCAGGCGAAGCAAGTCTTCGCTGACGCGGGCATCCCGACGCCCGCCTCGCAGCTGGCCGAGACAGTAGATGAGGCCGTGGACGCGGCCGAGGAAATCGGATATCCGGTCGCCATCAAGGCACAGGTCCACGTGGGCGGCCGCGGCAAGGCCGGCGGCATCAAGCTCGTCGAGTCCAAGGACGAGGCCGAGGCGGCCGCCGAGGACATCCTCGGGATGGACCTCAAGGGTTACCACGTCTCGAAGGTGCTCGTCGAGGAGGCCGTCGACTTCGTCAACGAGCTGTACGTCGGCGTGACGATGGACCGCGGCGAGGGCCGTCCGGTCGCAATGGTTTCCACCAAAGGTGGCGTCAACATCGAGGAGGTCGCCGAGGAGGACCCCGACGCCATCGCTCGCGAACACATCGACCCGGCCTTCGGGATGCACCCGTTCCAGGCCCGGAAAGTCGTCTACGAGGCCGGCGTCGACCGCGAGGTCGCAAACGACGTTGCGAGCGTCCTCACGACGCTGTACCAGCTCTGGGACGACCGCGACGGCGCTGACACAGAGATCAACCCGCTGATGATTACCAGCGACGACGAGGTCATCGCGGCCGACGCCGTCATGAACATCGACGGCGACGCCCTGTTCCGTCAGCCCGAAATCGCGGAAATGGGCGAGGAAGCCGCAGAGGGCGACGAACTCGAACAGAAGGCCGACGAGTACGGCTTCGACTACGTCCGACTCGACGGTAACGTCGGCATCATCGGCAACGGCGCGGGCCTCGTGATGACGACGCTGGACCTCGTCGACTACTACGGCGGCGAGCCGGCTAACTTCCTCGACGTGGGCGGCGGCGCGAAGGCCGACCGCATCGCGAACGCCCTCGACATGGTGTTCTCCGACGACAACGTCGATTCGGTCGTGTTCAACATCTTCGGCGGTATCACCCGCGGTGACGAGGTCGCCAACGGCATCAATCAGGCCCTAGAACAGTTCGACGAGATTCCGAAGCCGGTCACCGTCCGACTCGCAGGGACCAACGCCGAGGAAGGGATGGAAATCCTGAACGAAGATCTGGTCACGGTCGAGCACACGCTGGAGGACGCCGTCCAGCGTGCAGTCGAGTACGCAAAGGAGGTGGAAGCATGAGTGTTCTAGTCGATGAAGACACACGCGTCGTTGTACAGGGAATTACCGGCGGTGAAGGGAAGTTCCACACCGAACAGATGCTGGAGTACGGGACGAACGTCGTCGCCGGCGCAGTGCCCGGCCGCGGTGGGCAGGAAGTCGCCGGCGTGCCGGTGTTCGACACCGTCCAGGGCGCGGCCCGCGAAGCCGACGCGAACGCCGCCGTCGTGTTCGTCCCGCCGGCCTTCGCCGGCGATGCGTGCTTCGAGGCCCTCGACGCGAAGGGCATCGACCTCGTCGTCGCCATCACCGAGGGCATCCCGACCCAGGACATGGCCCGGGTCTACCGCAAACTGCAGGAGACCGACACGCACCTCGTCGGCCCGAACTGCCCCGGCGTCATCACGCCCGGCGTCGCCAAACTCGGCATCCTTCCGGGGAACATCTTCTCGTCGGGGAACGTCGGCCTCGTCTCCCGCTCGGGGACGCTGACCTACCAGGTCGTCGACAACCTCACCAACCGCGGCATCGGCCAGTCGACGGCCATCGGCATCGGCGGCGACCCGATCATCGGGACGGACTTCATCGGCGCGCTCGAACAGTTCGAAGCGGACCCCGACACCCACGCCGTCGTCATGTGCGGCGAAATCGGCGGCGAGGACGAGGAGGAGGCCGCCCGCTACATCGGCGAGCACATGGACACGCCGGTCGCCGGCTTCATCGCTGGTCGGACTGCGCCGCCCGGAAAGCGGATGGGTCACGCCGGCGCTATTGTCTCCGGCTCTGGCACCGGGACCGCACAGTCGAAGATCACCGCCCTAGAAGACAACGGCGTCCCGGTCGGTGACACACCCGAGGAAGTCGCCGATCACGTCGAGGACCTGCTGTAGGGCACCGTCGGTTTCTTATCATCCGTTTTCGTAACATCATGGGATGACGCCTGCTCGTGGGACCGTCTATCTCGTCGCCGGTCGCGAAGTGACTGCTCTAGCTGGAGCACTTTCCGAAGCGCTGACCACGGACGGGGCAACGGCCGAGGCGGTCCCAGACACGAGCGACGTACCGGACCGGCTGACTGACGAGAACATCAGAGGAGTCGTCATCAGTGATGACGGCGATTGTGACGGGGTTGCGGTATTCGAGGAACTGCGGGCAGCGGGGACCGATATCCCGATTGTACTCGTCGGGACCGACCCCGACCCGGACCGGGTCACCGAAGCGCTCCGGGCCGGCGTCACTGATTACGTGACCGCAGCGACGCCGGCAGCCCTGCTGGCCGCGAAACTCGAAGCGTACGCGACCCGGTGGCCGACTGACTGGTGGGTCGGTGCCAGCCAGTGGGACGATATTTCCAGCGGCGTCTCCCACGACGCGAAGAACCCGCTGAACGTCGTCATGGGCCGGCTGGAACTGCTTGACATCGGCGAGCCACACGAGGAACCGTTGCTTCGGTCCGTCACCCGAGTCGAGTCGCTGCTCACCGACCTTTCGCGTATCGGGAGCATCGCGTGCCCGGTCTCGAAGACCGAGACGTTTTCGCTGGCTGACGTAGCGAGAGAAATCTGGGCCGCAGCGAGCTACGAAGACGCGACGCTCGAAGTGACGACAGACGCGGCTATCGACGCCGAAAACGACCGACTGCAGTTGCTGCTTCGCGAACTGTTCGACAATGCCGTCGCTCACACTGAGGGACCGGTGACCGTCACCGTCGGCGACACTGAGTCGGGATTCTACGTGGCCGACGACGGCCCGGGGATTCCCGAATCAGACCGCGACAACGTGTTCGAACAGGGCTTCGGGACGACGCGGGAAGGGGAAGGATACGGACTGTTCCTCGTCGACACTGCGGCGCGGGCACACGGATGGACGGTGTCAGTCAGAGATAGCGAATCCGGCGGCACACGGATCGACGTGACGACAGTATAGCGGCGTTGTGACATACGATATACGTGGAGCGCTTGGAAGGGTGTCTTGTGTGTCTGCTCTCGAACTGGGTTGCCGAGATGTGTACATTGGTAGTCAGCGTTGGCACCCATTACTGTCCAAGATATGAGGTGTATGAACTATCGAAAATCGACAGACGGCGGGCGGCCCGAATCCTCCGTCAACGGAAAGAAGCGGCCGTGAACGTTCCGGTATCGCTATAAGGGATGAATCTGTATCTTCGAATATGCCTCATATTTGTCGGAACTGCAAGCGGACCTTCGGCACAGAACTCGAACTCGAACTCCACCGCGACACGTGTTCGGACGGGCAGCTCTACTGTGACGAATGTGGTGACCGGTTTACCGAGCGAGCGGCGACAGAGGACGGCTGGCACTATCGATGTCCGAATGACGACTGTGACGGCACCGGGATCGACGACGACATCCACAAGGTATCGGACGCACGCGTCACCAAACAGTAACTCTCGGGAAGCACAGACCACGTTAGCAGTTCGGTGGACGGCAGCGCGTGGGACTCGACACACGCCTGTTCCGTTGGCCAGTAACAGTAAATTCCCACCCAACAAATCGATGCGGAAGTGACAGACCCAGATCGTCGCTCAGATCGCCTGCCAGCCATTATTCAGGCAGTTGGATGGGGCCTCCTGCTTGGAATCGTCGGCAATTACTTTTATTTTTCTGACGCTGGGCTTCCAGCCGTTCTCACGGCCGATTTCGTAGTCAGTATGCTGGCAGTCGTCCCGTTTGCCGCGGTGATTATCGTCGGGGGGTTCTGGCTGGGGAACTCAGAACTCACCTTGTCACGGTATCAACGGATCGGGGTTTGGTTTGCCGGTGGGCTTAGCAG